>NC_007948.1:3814285-4132142 GCF_000013865.1 Polaromonas sp. JS666 | reverse complement strand
CGGCGCCGTGCTGGCCGACCTGGTGCGTGACGGCCAGACCGCCACACCGATTGATGCATTTTCTGTTTCGCGTTTTTCCGAAAGCCCGCGTGTGGCAACCACCGGGCCTGTTCCTTCCGCCGTTGTCTAACCCCTCGATGTTTAACCTTGTTTCCAGGAGAACCCCATGAAGCTGCCCTCACGTTTCCCGTCCGCCCGCGCCACCGCGGTGTCCCTGGCCGTTGCGGCCGCCAGCCTGTCTGCCGGCCTGGCCATGGCGCAAACCAAAACGCTGTACATCGGCATGAACGGCGGCACGATGGAGAAAACCTACACCGGCCATGTGTTCGGCGCTTTCGAGAAAGCCAACAACGTCAAGGTCGTGGTGGTGCCCGGCACCTCGTCAGACATCCTGGCCAAGGCGCAAGCCAATAAAGACAACCCGCAAATGCACGTGATGTTCCTCGACGACGGCATCATGTACCGCGCCATCGGCATGGGCCTGTGCGAGAAGATGCAGCCCAGCCCGGCGCTCAATGACCTCTTCCCCACGGCCCGCTTCAAGGGCGACATGGCCGCCGGCGTCAACGTCGGCATGACAGGTCTGGCCTACAACAAGAAGATGTTCACCGAAAAAGGTTGGGCTCCGCCCACCTCCTGGATGGACCTGGCCGACCCCAAGTTCAAGGGCAAGGTCGTGTTCCAGTCGCTGTCGTCTTCCACCTTCGGCCTGCACGGCTTCCTGCTGTTTAACCGCATCCAGGGCGGCACCGACAAGAACGTCGAGCCCGGCTTCAAGGCCTGGCCCACCACCATTGGCCCCAATGTGCTCGAGTACATCCCCAGCTCGGCCAAGCTCGCCGAGATGGTGCAAACCGGCGAGGCCGCCATGTTCCCGCTGACGCCCACCGCCGTCGGTGTGCTCAAAGACAAGGGCCTGCCGGTCGAGTACGTACAGCCCAAGGAAGGCTCCGCCGTGCTCACCGTGGGCGAGTGCGTGATCGCCAAGAACAGCGAGCCCGCACTGGCCCACAAGCTGGCCCAGTACCTGCTGTCACCCGAAGCGCAAGCCGCCGCACTTGAGCACGGCGACCAGATTCCGTCCAACCCCAAAACCAAGGCCTCAGGCACCGCCGCCGCGCTGGTCAAGCAGATGAACGACTACATGAAGACGGCAGTCACGGTCGACTGGGACGCCATCAACGAAAACCGCCCGGCGTGGAATGCGCGGTGGAACAAGACGGTTGAGCGTTGAGTTGCTGATTCGGTGAGCGTGCGGCTGGCGGGTGAGGGCGGGGAGTTCGCGCCTTTCCTGCCAGTGGTGTCTGGTTGGCGCGCTTATCAGAATGAATTGGCGTTGAGGCCAGTATTTATGAGCATGGCATGCTACAAAAAAAGAGCGATTCGCTGCTGCAGCAGGAGTAGTGCCAATATGTACGTATCGATAGTTAGCGATAGAGGACTAAGTATCAATAGTCATTTACGGTAGCCTTCGACCATAAGCGGTGCGCCAGTACATCGCTGTCCGGAGAGATGGGCGCGGATGATGATCCATGAAACTGGCGGCTGTGTGTGCCAGAGCACTGCGTCGGCAGAGCGAGGCGCAATTGCGGCCAAGCTGGCCGGGCCGACTTAATCTCGGCCGAGACATCGTGCGCGTGCTCCAAGTTGAGCGGTAGCGCCGGCTGTATCACAAAGGCGTATCGAAATCATTCATGCGAGCGGGAGCGCTGCTACCCAGGACACCTTGCGTCCTTGGTGAAAAACAACAACAATCACACAATTTTATGTGTTTCCATCATAAAATCCTGTGCGATTGGCTTGTACTGGTCTAAAACGATGACCTATGACGAATTTCTCGCTGAATTAGGCAAAGCTGGGCTGAGTGTCAGGGCCTTTGCCGACCTGATCGGCATGAACCCGAACTCGGTGTCGAACTACGCCAGCGGCGGTGAGGTGCCTCGACATCTGGCCGTCATTGCCGTGCTGCTCGCAGAAATGAATGTCCGGGGAATCGCTTTTCAACCCGCCATTGGGCGAGTTAGTGCGAATCGAAAGAAGCCGCGCGGCAGAGGCAGGCGTGGCCGCTTTGGAGGCGACAAACAGGAGCAGCTGGAACTGGAGTCATAAGGGCTTGGGAGGTCCAGCGGTGTGGTCGTACGAGAATTGATGATGAAGGCTGAATAATGACAAAAATTAGCAAGCGGGCAGGCGATGCCAGCGAGTCAAAGCTGGTGAATTCCTTCTTTGCGGGTATCCGTTTGATCATGGCTACGCGCATGTACATGTACACACGATCATCAACTCGAAGCTAAATGCAAAGTACAGAGTGGATGTATTCGAGGTGCTTACAGACAACTTCCAGCGCCCCCAGGGACTAGATGCAGCTATGGCTATATGGATCGAAGCAAATCGTGAGCATCTGCTTTTGTCTTGGCGGCAATGCAAGCGCGGAGCAAATCCGTTGAGGCTAGGCTGATATGTCAAGTCGGAGCGCCTGGTTTCAAGTTAGCCGACCGGCTTCGAAAGTCCTTCATTGGGATCGTTGCCGGTAGTTGCGCCATGCATGAAAGCCACGATTTTTTCTTCGAGGCCATCCCGCTTGCTAATCTCACATTCCCAGAGCTCGAGAACGGTCCAGCCTAGCTGGGCAAGCGCTTCGAGGTTGTGCGCATCGCGCGCTCGGTTCTTCTCTATTTTCGGTAACCAGTAGGTCTCGTTCGACTTGGGCTTAGTGGCGAGCCGGCATGTGTGCCCGTGCCCACCATGCTCTCGACCTTTAAACCCACCATCTATATCCAGGTCTCACCGGAACGCCTGACTGTCAGGAATGCGAAGACTGGAGAAACGATTTCGGAATTGCCCGAGGTTGCCATTGCGCAAGGTGCCAGGCCCAAGATAGTTGGCGTTGGTGCGGAAGCACGCAGCCGGCAGTCTTTGTCGGTGGAGGTGGTCAACCCTTTTGCGCATCCCCGCTCGCTGGTGTCGGATTTCACAGTCGGTGAACAATTGCTCAAGGCCTTTTTGCGGCGGCTTCGGACGAACTCAATATTCGCTCCGGCTCCAAGGGTGGTGTTGCATCCGCAGGGTGACCCGGCGGGTGGCTTCACGCAAGTTGAAATTCGCGCGTTTCATGAAATGGCGCTCGGAGCAGGCGCGTCTGAGGCGGTCGTGTGGCAAGGCCGCAGCCTCACGGATCAGGAGCTCCTTGCCAGAGACTTTTCAAGTGGAGGGCAACGGCTTTCATGAATAACGGGTTTAACTGGTCATTCGCGTGCCGACCGCGTTCGGCGTCTGCTCAATTTCGGCATCAGGCCGCACCAAATGCATTCGCTGCAACCATCATTTGAGCGCGCCTGGCGCGACATTGGCGCCCAGTCCGGCGGCGCATCGTTGTTCGAGGCGCTTGCTGCCGCCTATTCCGAGTCGCATCGCAAGTACCACACGCTCCAGCATCTCACCGAGTGCCTGCAGACGTTCGAAGCAGTTCGTCCGCTTGCGCAAAGACCTGCGGAAGTTGAACTTGCGCTGTGGTTCCATGATGCCATTTACGACGTCAAGCGTGGCGACAACGAAGCGCAAAGTGCTGACTGGTCCATGCGGGAACTTGAGGCGGCATCGGTGCCACCGGACGCAGTCAATCGCGTGCACGATCTTGTCATGGCCACACGGCACACAGAGGTTCCAACCTATGGTGACCAGCAACTGCTTGTCGATGTGGATCTGTCCATTCTCGGAGCGCCAGACGAGCGATTCAAAGAGTATGAGCGGCAGATTCGGGACGAATACTCCTTCGTTCCGGGCTGGATATTCAGGCGCAAGCGTCGTGCGATCTTGAAGTCATTCCTGGACAGACGGCGCATCTACAGCACAGACCACTTCCACTTGACCCTGGAGCAGCGAGCCCGTGAGAATCTCTCTCGTGCCAATTCCGGGAATGCGGGCTAGCTCCAATACGGTGCAGTTAAGCCCTTGCCCCTGGTTTGTCATCCCGGACTTGATCCGGGATCCATGGATTGCGGGTCAGGCCCGCAATGACAAGTCAAGGTTTTGGTCATTCCGATCCAGGGTGAATAACTTAACTGAACGATATTGGGGCTAGCCCGAAGATCATTGTCATGCCGGGCTTTGAAACCTGTGTTGCGTTACAACTTTCGTCGTGCGCGCACCGAGGGCAGAATTGCAGTACCGTACGAGTTCAGTCCACTGGCGTCGCGCCGCAACGGGCTCTATTCGTGATCGATAACCCGTGGGGCGCTGGCGTCTTGGGTTGACCATCCGGCCACACGCGCAACCCGGACAGGTGCAAGAAGCTGCGCCAGCTGGTTAACGCGAATGTTGGGCATCATCATCCAAATTTGAAGTCGATCATGATCCAGAAGACCCCGCCTTTAGAGTACCTTGGCTCCACTTCAAAGGGAGAAAAGGGAGAACCAAGGCGTCGGTGATTTACAGACGAATCTGGAGCTCAAGGGCCGCGCAATTGCTGCTCGGCCACGCAAGCTCAAAAGCAGCGCTCGATGTTGATTTATATTCTAATAAACGTTAGAGTGTTTGTATGAGACAAATCAAAGACCATCTTTACGAGCAAGTCGCGCGCATAGGAAAGGCCGTTGCCAGCCCCAAGCGTCTGGAGCTTATCGAGTTGCTCTGCCAGGGCGAGAAGGCTGTCGAAATGCTCGCGACGCAGGCTGAAATCAGCGTCAAGCTCGCCAGCGCCCATTTAAGGGAGTTGCGTCTGGCGCGACTCGTAGAGACGCGCAAGGAAGGCAAGTACGTCCTGTATCGCCTGGCCAGCACCAGCGTGGCCGACCTCTGGGTGAACCTGCGCTCCGAGGCCGAGGAGCGTTTGGTCGAGCTGCAGGTTGCGTTGGCGTCCATCGTCGAGCACGGCGATGAACTGGAGGGCGTGGACCGAGCTGACATCATGAAGAAAGCCAAGGCCGGTGAGGTCCTCGTCCTGGACGTACGGCCAGCGGTGGAATTCACCAGCGCACACTTGCCGCGCGCCAGGTCCTTGCCGGTGGACGAACTCAAGAAGCGGCTGAATGAGCTCCCGAAAGATGTGCCCATCGTCGCATACTGCCGCGGCCCTTTCTGCCTGATGGCCAAGGATGCGGTCGAGCTGCTGCGCAAAAAAGGCTACCGCGCCTTCCACCTGACCGACGGTGTGGCCGAGTGGCGCGCCCGTGGCCTGCCTGTCGAGCAAGCAACGTGAGGCTTTCGCATGAACACATTGCTCATCCTGAACGACGCCCCTTACGGTAGTGAACGTACTTACAACGGGGCGCGCCTGGCCGGTGCACTGGCCAGGCAGCCAGGCAACGAGGTTCGCGTCTTCCTTATCGGTGACGCCGTACCCACTGCGCACCGTCTCCAGAAGGTACCCACCGGCTTCTACAACCTTGAAGTGATGCTCGGTTCGGTGGTGAGCCACGCGGGCGTCATCGGCGTCTGCGGAACCTGCATGGATGCACGCGGCATCAGCGTCGACGACCTCATCCAGGGCTCGCATCGCAGCAGCCTGGACGAACTCACCCAATGGACTACCTGGGCCGACAAGGTCCTGGTGTTCTGATTCAGGATTCAGGAGACAGACATGTTCTTTAGACAACGAGCGGCGGAGAGCGCCACCCTCTCTTATTTCTTTGGATGCGCGAGCCTGGCAAAGGCGGTAGCCGTTGACGTGGTCGCTGGCGACGAGGACTGGTTCATCGCCGAGGCCGAGAAGGCAGGCGTCAGGATTGCTCACGTCATCGACACCCATGTTCATGCCGACCACTACTCGGGTGGCCCCGCGCTGGCACGGCGGGTCGGCGCGCCGTATTACCTGCACGAGAGCAACAAGGGACGGGTCATGTTCGAATTCGCGCCCGTCAAGGACGGCCAGCGCCTCGAGGCTGGCAACGTGGTGGTCGACATTCTGCATACCCCGGGGCACACGCCAGACAGCATCTGTCTGCTGGTACGAGACCTGCGCCGGGGCGACGAGCCCTGGTTCGTCATCACCGGCGACACCTTGTTCGTTGGCGCCGCAGGACGACCGGATTTGGCGGGCCGCGAGCGGGAGATGGCGGGTCAACTGCACGATACCTTGCATGCCAAGCTGCTGACCCTGCCTGCCGACCTCGAAATCTTTCCTGGTCACCAGGCCGGCAGCGCCTGCGGTGTCGGCCTGTCTGGCAAGCCCTCATCGACCATCGGTTTTGAGAGGCGCTTCAACCCCATGCTCTCGATGTCTCGCGAAGCATTCGTCAAGGCGCTCACGGCCGACATTCCGCCGCAGCCTCAGGACATGGCCCGCATCGTAGAGGCCAACCTGCATGGCAGGGCACCGGAGCCGGCGCACGCCTGAGCTGACCGCAGATGAAATACGGCATCCGCGCCAATCTGACCCAAGTCCTGCAGCAACTGCTGCAGGTACTGCTCGTGGGCATGACCATAGGGATGATGCGTAACGTCGTCCCGGCGCTGGCCGAAACGGAGTTTGGCGTGCCGCGCGGCTCCTTCATGTTGCTGGTCGCCTTCGTCGTCGCCTTCGGATTCGTCAAGGGCGCAATGAACTTCGTCGCCGGTCGTCTGGCCGAACGCATTGGTCGCCGGCAAGTGTTGCTGGTGGGCTGGTTGGTGGCGCTACCGATTCCGCTGCTCGTCTACTTCGCCACTTCGTGGAGCTGGATTGTCATGGCGACCATCCTGCTGGGTGTCAACCAGGGCCTGACCTGGTCAATGACTCAGACGTCCAAACTCGACATCACCCGCGCGGACCAGCGCGGACTGGTTATCGGACTCAACGAGTTTGCTGGTTATGTCGGTGTCGCCATTGCCGGTGTGGTGACAGGCTATGCCGCCTCGCTGCTGGGCCCGCGCGAAGGTCTGCTGTGGTTTGGGGCTGCCGTTATCGGTCTGGCCACGCTACTGGCCTGGATGGGCGTGGTGGAGACGCTGCCCTGGGCCCATGCCGATGTCAAGCGCCACGCTGCAGCACCCTCGGCGCAAACTCTCCGGCCGCGCTACCCGACGGGCATCAGCGAACGACCGACAACTCGGGAAATGTTTGTCCTCATGAGTTGGCGTGACCGCCGCATGGCAGCGCTGTGCCAGGCGGGCATGGTCGAGAAGTTCGTCGATGCACTGGTCTGGGCGTTCTGGCCGGTTTATCTGCACCAGCAAGGGGTCAGCCTGACCGGCATCGGCTGGATAGTCGGTGTCTACGGCTTCACTTGGGGCGGGGCGCAATTCTTCACCGGCAAGCTGTCCGACCGGGTCGGCCGACACCGCCTGAACGTCTGGGGTATGTGGTTGTGCGGCGCCGGTGTCGCGCTGCTGCCGCTAGGCCACGGCTCGGCGTGGTGGATCGCCTCGGCCGCGATTGCGGGACTGGGCATGGCGATGCTGTACCCGAACCTCAGTGCGGCGGTGGCCGACATCGCCCACCCCACCTGGCGGGCATCTGCCATCGGCATCTATCGCTTCTGGCGCGACCTGGGTTACGGCATTGGCGCCTTGGGCCTGGGTGCAGCCGCAGCCCTGGGCGGACGCATAGAGAGCGCTTTCTGGTTCGTCGCCGTGGCCATGCTGCTGTCCGGTGCTGTGCTTTACCACTGGGGCGAAGAGACTCACCCCCGGCTTAACCCCGCGCACTGATTCGCCCAAATCTCACTTCCAACCCGGGGGCATCCCGTGATCCCGAAGTCGCTCACCATGTGCTCGCGCCGTTTGGCCGTATCCGCCGCCCCAAAGCTGCCATTGCCCAGGCGTGCAGACGAGCATCAATGACAAAAAACAAAGCCCGGCGTCGCGCAGACGACTGCCTTCGCCAATTTCCTGCTTCACACTATTGGGTCATGAATAAACACCCTTTTGACCAGGCCCTCCGGCTGGAAGCCGCCGGCAGTGACCGGCCCGACACCTGGCTGGGCGCCAGCAGCCCGGCTTACTGGAACATGGTGGGCCCGTTTGGCGGCACCACCGCGGCGACGGCCTTGCAGGCGATCTTGCGGCATCCGTCCCTGCTGGGCGAGCCGATAGCCCTGACCGTGAACTACGCCAGTGCCATGGCTGAAGGGCCGTTCAGCATCACGGCCACACCCGTGCGCACCAACCGCTCGACGCAGCACTGGACGGTGGAGCTGCTGCAGGCCGATGCGTCTGGCGCGGAGGCGGTGGTGATGACGGCGACGGCGGTGACGGCCGCGCGGCGCGAAACCTGGAGCGCGAACGACACGCCCATGCCCGCTGTCGGGTTTTTAGATACCTTGCCTCGGCTGCGGTTCGGCTCGTCCGAGTGGACCCGCCGCTACGACATCCGCGTGGCGCGCGGCATGATTCCAGAGGTCTGGGATGGCAGCTGCCAAGGCGGAGAAAAAGGCGGTGAAGAGGGCGGTGAAGGGGGCAGCCTGACGCAGCTCTGGGTACGCGACGAGCCGCCGCGCCCGCTGGACTTTCTCGCGCTGACGGCCATGGCCGATGCGTTTTACCCCCGCGTCTGGCTGCGCCGCGCGACCCGGGTGCCGGCCGGTACGGTGTCGATCACGGTGTACTTCCATGCAGACAGCCGGCAGCTGGCGCAAAGCGGCGAGGGGCATTTGCTGGGCCAGGCGCGGGGCCAGAACTTCCGCAACGGCTTTTTTGACCAAACCGTGCAGGTCTGGAATCAGGCGGGCGCCCTGCTGGCGACCAGCAGCCAGATGGTGTACTACAAGGAATAAACTGGAATCACAAGGGATAAACTGGACCGGCATAGCCCGGACCATAAGACTACAGGACTATATTTTCGGCATCGCCATGGGCTTCACTCATCTGGCACCCCAACCCTGAAATCATCATGAACCCATCATCTTCCAGCACATCTTCCAGCACATCTTCCAGCACGCCCACCGGCGCCATTCCCGAGATCCTCAGCCATGTCGAAGCGGGCGTGATGACCATCACGCTGAACCGCCTGGACAAGAAAAACTCCATCACTTCCGCGATGTATGCCGCCCTGGCCGACGCGCTGGAGGCCGCCCACCACGACAGCGCCGTGCGCGCCGTGGTGATCCAGGGGCATGAAACCATTTTCTCGGCGGGCAACGACATTGGCGACTTTTTGAACAAGCCGCCGTCCACGCCCGATGCGCCGGTGTTTCGTTTCCTGCGCGGTATCAGCAGCTTTCCCAAGCCCCTGGTGGCCGCGGTATGCGGCCCGGCCGTCGGTATAGGCACCACGCTGCTGCTGCACTGCGACCTGGTGTATGCCGGCGACAACGCCGCGTTTTCCATGCCCTTTGTCAACCTGGGCCTGTGCCCGGAGGCGGCGTCGAGCTTTCTGGTGCCGCAGCTGATGGGCTACCCGCGTGCGGCCGAGGCCCTGCTGCTGGGGGAGCCCTTCATGGCGGAAACCGCGCTGGAGCTTGGCCTGGTCAACCGCATCGTGCCGCCTGCCGAGGCCAATGCGCTGGCGCAGCGGCAGGCGCTCAAGCTGGCTGCCAAGCCGCTCAGCGCGCTGATGGAAACCAAGCGCCTGATGAAAAAAGGCAATTCCAACATCGTGGCCGAACGCATGGCCGAAGAGGGCGCCAGCTTCGGCCGCATGCTCGGCGAGCCGGCCGCGCGTGAGGCGTTTGGCGCTTTCATGGAGAAACGCAAGCCGGACTTCTCAAAAGTGTGAGGCGGCGGTACGGGCTCGGGGCCTTATCAAGAACAAAGCAAGAACAAAGGCCGGTCTCCGCTGTCGATATGGGGTGGTGAGCTATCAAACATATAGCAAGTTAAAACAGGAGACGTTCATGAATCTCAAAGGCAAGACCCTCTTCATCACCGGTGCCTCGCGCGGCATCGGGCTGGCCATCGGCAACCGGGCCGCCGCCGACGGCGCCAATGTGGTCATCGTGGCCAAGACCACCGATGCCAACCCCAAGCTGCCCGGCACCATCTACAGCGCCGCCGAAGAAATCCGGGCCTCTGGCGGCCAGGCGCTGGCGCTGGCTGTGGACATCCGCGACGAAGACGCCGTGAGAGTCGCCGTGGTCAAGGCCGTGGAGACTTTTGGCGGCATCGACATCCTGGTCAACAACGCCAGCGCCATCAGCCTCACCGACACCGAGCACACGCCGATGAAGCGCTACGACCTGATGAACGGCGTCAATGCGCGCGGCACCTACCTGTGCACGCAGGCCTGCCTGGCCGAGCTGAAAAAATCCGCGCAGGCCGGGCGCAACCCGCATGTGCTGACGATGTCGCCGCCGCTGTCGATGAAGCCGCACTGGTTTGAGCACCACACGGCCTACACCATGGCCAAGTACGGCATGAGCATGTGCACGCTGGGGCATGCGGGCGAGTTCGGGAAGTACGGCATCGCCGTCAACAGCCTGTGGCCGCGCACCGCCATTGCCACCGCCGCGCTGCAGATGCTGCCCGGGGTGGACGTGAAGCGCTGCCGAACGCCCGAGATCCTGTCTGACGCTGCCTACCTGATCCTGACCAGCCCGAGTTCGAACACCGGCAATTTTTATATTGACGACGAACTGCTGGCCGCACACGGCATCACCGACCTGGAAAAATATTCGGTGACCCCGGGAACGAAAGACTTCATTCCGGATTTCTTCGTGGATTGAGCATCAGAAAACGGCCAATTCTGTTGAAAAGCTCGCTTTGAGGCGTGTCATCGTTGTCGTGCACGCAAAAGCGCACCTCCAGCGTGCCGGCCAGGAAGGCCTGGAACCGGGAAATTGTTTGCAGACGGGTCTCGCCCATGTCGATCACCTTGTGAAACGTGATCGATCCAAATCCACCGCCCAGGCTCATACCGCGTTGGATAAGGCTGCTCCTTGACAAGTGGCCCTGCGCGGCCTAGTCTGACTCTTTGCCGCCTCTGTTCGTCGCCTTGGGTGCTTCCATTCTCGCGAAGCTCCATGGCGCGGCGGGACAAAAACACCAGCGAGAAAGCGGAGACCTTTCCATGGACATAGCGATTCAAACGCATAACCAGCGCCCGGCGGCCGTCTGGAGTTCGGGCGGACTGGACTATGACCAGATCAGCCGTGGCATCAGCGACTCCATCGACCATTGCGTGCTGCGGCTGGACCCGAAGCCCGGCGAGAGCATTCTCGACCTGGCCACGGGCACCGGCTGGACCTCGCGCGTGGTCGCGCGGCGTGGCGCGCGGGTGACCGGCGTGGACATCGCCTCGGAACTGGTGGCCGCCGCCAAGGCCCGGGCCGAAGCCGAAGGGCTTGCCATCGACTACCGCATCGGCGACGCCGAAAGCCTCCCGTTCGCCGATGGCGCGTTCGACGCCGTCATCTCGACCTGTGGCGTCATGTTTGCCAGCCGGCCGGAAGCGGCCGCAGCCGAACTGGCGCGCGTCACTCGCCATAGCGGGCGCATTGCGTTGACGACCTGGCTGAACGACAGCAACGTGGCCAGGATGTTCCAGGTCATGAAGCCCTACATGGCCGCGCCCCCGGACCCGGCGCCGCCTTCGCCTTTCGAGTGGGGCCGCACGGAGCGCATTCGCGAACTGCTGGCGCGCGACTTCGACCTCAAGTTCGAGAAGGGCGTTTCCTACTATCGCGAGCCCTCCGGGGAATCCGCCTGGCAGACCTTTTCTACAGGCTACGGTCCGACCAAGGCCCTGGCCGCGAGCCTCGACGAAAGCCGGCGCGCGCAGCTGCGGCGCGACTTTATCGCCTTCCACGACAGTTTCGCGACGGAACTGGGCATCTGCGTGCCGCGCGAATACTGGGTGACGGTGGGTGTGAGAAAGTAATCCTGAAAGGAGATGAGCCATGATGATTGCACGCTGGAGCATTGATGCGAAGTTCGGCTACAAGCAGAATGCGGTGGACCTGATGCAGCGCTGGCTGCGGGAGATTGGTCCCCAGGCCGGTTTTTCCGCCGACAAGACGCGCCTGCTGACCGGCTCGGTCGGCGCGCTGGAAGCCACGATCCAGTCGGAACATCTGATCGAGGACCTCGCCGAATTGAGCCGGGCCTGGGACAAGATAGCTTCGATTCCCGAGCACAAGCAGTGGAGCAAGGACCTCGAACCCTTCGTGGTGTCCGGAACCAGCCGCTGGGAGATATATCGGGTGCTGTGACGTCGCGGACATCACGGTCTGGCGCGCGGGTCGGGTGGCTGCTCGCGCGTCATCAGCCTCACCGACACCGAACGCATGCCGATGAAGCGCTGCGACCTGATGAGCGGCGTCGATGCGCGCGGCCCCTGCCTGTGCACTCAGAGGCCGAGGGTTTTTCGAAGCGATGGCATTTCCTCCCTCGCCCCTTTGGGGAGAGGGTTGGGGTGAGGGGCTGTGCTCCAGTGTTGTGGCCACTCACCGGCCCTCACCCCCGCCCTCTCCCAGAGGGAGAGGGAGTGAAATCGAAAAACTCTCACTCTCTCAGGCCTGTCTGCCTGTCTGACGCCGCCTGCCTGATCCTGACCAGCCCGAGTGCGAACACCGGAAATTTTTATATTGACGACGAACTGCTGGCCGCGCACGGCATCACCGACCTGGAAAAATATTCGGTGACGCCGGGAACGAAAGATTTCATTCCGGATTTTTTTGTGGACTGAAGATCGGTGGACGGCCCGCGCTCGGTGCGCCGCTTGAGCAGCGGGCGCAGCGGACGGCTCAGGTTTTCAGGTGAGATCTGGCGCCATGGCCTCCCAGGCTTTGAGGGCCTCGGCCGTGTACATCAGGGCCGGACCACCGCCCATGTACACGCACACGGCCAGCGTTTCCTCCAGCTCGGCGCGGGTGCAGCCCAGTTTGTGCAGGGCTTTCACATGAAAAGCGATGCAGCCCGAGCAGTGCTGGGTCACTCCAATCGCCAGGGCCATCAGCTCCTTGTGCCTGGCGCTGAGGGTGCCCTCCGACATCGCGGCTCGCGAGAGCTGCCCAAACCCCTGCATCGCCTCGGGTTGCGCCTTGCGAAACTGCCCGAGGCCTTCATTGATATCCTGTATCAGGCCCACATGGTCAAATGTGCTCATGGATGGCTTTCCTTCCGTGTTTTGCTACCTTTTCAAGTATCAGGTGACATCGTTGCGGGTGTGTTGACGCGGATCATGCGTGGATCATGTCGTGTACAACGGGCTGCGCCCGGGCCATGCCACAGCTATGATGGCGGCGACGCTCGCCCAACCCTGCGGCCACCCCCGCCATTGGAAAAATAGAAGAATCGCCATGCCCTACATGCTGCTGATCATGGAGCCGCTCGGCCAACGGCTTTCGCGTACCGAGGCCGAGGGCCATGCCGTCTATGAGCGCATGCTCGGGTTTGCGGATGAGCTGCGCGCGCGGGGCCAACTGCTTGCCGTCGAGTCCCTGAACTCGCAGGCCAACGCCGTCCGCGTCAAGGTGCGCGAGGGGCGGCCCCAGTTGCTGGACGGCCCCTTCGCCGAAGCCAAGGAAATGGTCGGCGGCTTCTTCCTGGTCGATTGCAAGACCCGGGCCGAAGCCATCGCGATCGCGGAACAATGTCCGGCGGCCGAGTGGTGCACCGTTGAGGTTCGCGGCGTCGGACCCTGTTACGAAGATGCGGTTTGATTCCTTGTTGATGGCGACTAGGGTTTTTACCTAATAGATATCTGGCGAAAACTGTCGATTTCGCAGCGCCTCGTTCGTCGTGGGAGTAGAAGCCGCCATTTGCAGACCTTTCGGTCTCCGGCTTCAAATCTCAATGCAAAGGAGAATCCCATGCGATTCATGATCATCGTCAAATCCAACCCCGAGTTCGAGGCCGAGACCACGCCCCAGTCGCCGGACGAAAAGCTGATGGCCGCCATGGCTGACTACCACGAGCAGCTGTCGAAGGCGGGCGTGCTGCTGGACGCCAGCGGCCTGCAGCCCAGCCGCAAGGGCTGGCGCATCCACTACGACGGCCAGAAGCGGACCGTGGTCGACGGCCCGTTCGCCGAAAGCAAGGAGCTCATTGCCGGCTTCACCACGATCCAGGTGCGCTCGCGCGAAGAGGCGCTGGAGTGGTCGCGCCGTTTTCCCAACCCCGTGGGCGAGAACGCGCCGGCCGTGATTGAGGTGCGCCAGCTTTATGAGCTGGACGACTTTTCCCCCAGCGAGTCGGTCGAGCGCTTCCGCAAAATGAACACACCCAGCCAGAAGTGAGGGGGCGCGCCATGATCAAGACCCTGGCCCTCATCGCCGTCGCCGCCATTGGCGCGCTGCTGATCTTTGCCGCCACCCGGCCCGACACCTTCCGCGTGCAGCGCAGCGCCAGCATCAAGGCCGCGCCCGACACGCTGTACCCGCTCATCAACGACCTGCGGCAGTTCAACACCTGGAACCCCTACGAGAAGAAAGACCCGGCCATCAAGGGCAGCTACCGCGGCCCGGCCAGCGGCCCCGGGGCGGGCTACGACTTCCAGGGCAACAAGGACGTCGGCAAAGGCAGCATCGAGATCGTCGAGTCCTCGCCACCCGGCAAGGTCACGATGAAGCTGGACATGCTCGAACCCTTTGAAGGGCACAACGTCGTCGAGTTCAGTCTGGCGCCGCGCGGCGATGCCACGGAGGTCACCTGGGCCATGCACGGCCCGAGTCCTTTCGTGGCCAGGCTGGTGGGCGTGTTCCTCAACATGGACCGCATGATAGGCCGCGACTTCGAAGCAGGTCTCGCCAACCTCAAGGCCCGGGCCGAGCGCGCCTGAGGGGCGCAGGCTTCTTTTTCATCCGGTTTTAACCCGGTTTTCAGATTCATTCATTCATTGCTTATTCCAAGGAGTACCTCATGAGCCGCCAGATTTACGTCAACCTCCCCATCAAGGACATGGAACGCTCGAAGGCGTTCTTCGGCAAACTCGGTTTCAGCTTCAACCCGCAGTTCACCAACGAGCAGGGCGCCTGCATGGTTGTGGCGGACGGCAGCATCTACGTGATGCTGCTGGTCGAGAGCTTCTTCAAGACCTTCACCAAGAAGGCGGTGGCCGACACTACCAGGAGTACCGAGGTGCTGGTGTGCCTGTCGTGCGAGAGCCGCGCCGAGGTGGATGAACTCGTGGCCAAGGCGCGCACCGCCGGCGCCACCGTGCCTAACGCGCCGCAGGACCACGGCTTCATGTACGGCCACGGCTTCGAGGACCTGGATGGCCACATCTGGGAGCTGGCGTACATGGACATGGCCGCAGCCCCGGCTACGCCCCAGCAGGCCTGAACGGGCGGGGCCCGAGGACGCTTGCCCATGCATTCAGGCACGCACCAGGCGATTGCCGCGGTCTGGCGCATCGAGTCTGCCAAGATCGTAGCCGCTGTCCTGCGCATGGTGCGTGACATCGGCCTGGCCGAGGAGCTGGCGCAGGACGCCCTGGTGGCGGCGCTGGAGCATTGGCCCACCGAGGGCGTGCCCCATAACCCGGGCGCCTGGCTGATGACCACCGCAAAGAACCGGGCGCTTGACCACCTGCGCCGCCACAAGCTGCTCGACAGCAAGCTGGCGCAGATCGGCCATGACCTGGAGGCGCAGGAGGCGCTGGTCGTGCCTGACTTTGTCGATGGGCTCGACGCCGCCCGGGCCAACCAGATCGGCGACGACCTGCTGCGGCTGATCTTCACCGCCTGCCACCCCGTGCTCTCGACTGAAGCGCGGGTGGCGCTGACGCTGAGGCTGCTGGGCGGCCTGACGACCCACGAGATAGCCCGCGCCTTCCTGGTGGCCGAGCCGACGATCGCTCAGCGCATCGTTCGCGCCAAGCGCACGCTGGGGGAGGCGCGCGTGCCTTTCGAGGTGCCGGTCGGCGACGCACTGGCCGAACGGCTGGCCTCGGTGCTCGAGGTGGTTTACCTGGTTTTCAACGAGGGCTACACCGCCACCGCGGGCGAGGACTGGATGCGGCCGGCGCTCACCGACGAGGCCCTGCGCCTGGGCCGCATGCTGGCGGAGCTGGCGCCCGACGAATCCGAAGTGCAGGGCTTGGTCGCGCTGATGGAACTGCAGGCCTCCCGCGCCGCCGCACGCGTCGACGCATCGGGCCGCCCCGTGCTGCTGGCGCAGCAGGACCGTGGCCGCTGGGACCGCCTGCTGATCCGCAGAGGCCTGGCCGCGCTCGCGCATGCCGAGGCGCTGTGCGGCGCACGCGGCCATCCGCTCGGCACGTATGCGCTGCAGGCATCGATTGCGGCCTGCCATGCGCGGGCCCCCACGGCGGCGGAGACCGACTGGACGCGCATTGCCGCGCTGTACGACGCGTTGGCGCAGACCGCGCCCTCGCCGGTGGTGGAGCTGAACCGGGCAGTCGCCGTCAGCATGGCGTTCGGGCCCGCGGCCGGGCTGGAGATCATTGACACGCTGCGCCAGGAGCCGTCGCTGCAGGCTTATCAGTGGCTGCCCGGTGTGCGCGGGGATCTGCTGGCCAAGCTGGGCCGCATGGACGAGGCGCGCGCCGAATTCGAGCGGGCGGCGCAGCTGGCCGGCAACCTGCGGGAGCGGGAGCTGCTGCTCGAACGCGCGCGCGACCCGGCGAGGCAGGAGCGGGAGCGCCCGCCGGACTAGCCGCAATACGGTTCAGTTAAGCCCTTGCCCCTGGTTTGTCATCCCGGACTTGATCCGGGATCCATGGATTGCGGGTCAGGCCCGCCATGACAAGTCAAGGTTCTGGTCATTACGATTCAGGGTGAACAGGCCCTGGCCTTGGGTACGGCCAGCCGGGTAGGCGGTGCCAAGCCAAATGCCGGTCAGTTATCGAGAGTTTCATAAATTGCGACAAGTCCGTATTACCGTTCGCCCTGAGCTCGGCCTGTCCTGAGCTTGTCGAGGGTCGAGGGTCGAGGGGTTGGGGCGCAGGCCAAATGGGGCTTCGACCCCTTCGACAGGCTCAGGACAGGCACCTCAGCCCGTGCGGGGCTGTCCGAGGGAAGCGCGACCTCGGCCGTTGCCCTCCTTATTTTTACCAAGCATTTGCTTGTTAAAAATAAGGCGTTTTGGTATGGTGCTGAACCATGGACGCAGTCACCCCCTTTCAAGCCGGCGGCAACACGGCCCGGCGCCCGCGCGGCCGGCCGCGCAAGACGCTGGGCGAACGCGACGACGGCAACCGCCGCATGGAGCTGGTCAGCGCCGCGGCGAAGCTGTTTCGCCGCAAGGGATTTGACGGCGCCAGCACCCGCGACATCGCGGCCGCGGTGGGCATGCACAGCGGCTCGCCCTTTTATCACTTCAAGAGCAAGGGGGCACTGCTTCACGCGGTGATGGAGCAGGGCATGCGTTCGGCCCTGGACCGGCAGACCGCGGCCCTGCAGTCTGCCAGCCAATCAAAGTTCGATGCGTCTTCCTTGCTGCGCGTGCTGATCCGCAACCACTTCGATGTGCTGCTGGGGCCCGGCAGTGACTTCATTCCGGTGATGCTGTACGAGTCACGCTCCCTCACGGCGCGGCAGCGTGCGTCCATCGCCCGGCTGCGAAGCGACTATGAGTCGAACTGGGAGCCGGTGCTCGAGGCCCTGGCCGAACAGGGCCGGCTCCACGGGCCGGTGACGCTGGCGCGCCTGTTGATCTTCGGTGCGCTGAACTGGTCGGTCCAGTGGTTTGACGCAAAAAAAGACGCGTCGCTGGATGACCTGACCGACGCGGCCCTGGCACTGTTTCTGCACGCCCCGATGCGGGCCCGAAAAGTCACTGCATGACCATCAATACCATGACCCGATCTTCACCCCACCCCAAGCCTTCAGTTTTCGAATTTGAGGAAGAGTTCATCACCGGCCTGACAAGCATGTTTGAAGAGAAAATTGTTTTCAACCGGGTGCTGGGCCTGAAGATCACGTCGCTCAAGGCCGAGCGCGTCACGGCACGCATTGACATGCGGCACGAACTGGTGGGCCACTACGCCTACAACCGCATTCACGGCGGCGTGATCAGCGCCAGCCTGGATGCCATGGGCGGGCTCGCCGTGATGGCGGCGATCGGGGCGCGCCACATGGACGAAGCTCCGCTGCAGCGGCTGCACCGATTTTCCAGGCTGGGCACGATTGACCTGCGGGTGGACTATTTGCGCCCGGGCATCAGCGACTACTTTGAACTGCGGGCCGAAGTGTTGCGCCTGGGGTCGCGGGTGGCCAATACGCGCATGGAGTTTCTGGGGGCGGACGGAACGCTTTTTTCCAGCGCTGCGGCCGCCTATATCGTGTCCTGAATTTTCTGCTTCGGTTTCTGCTGCAAGCGGCGGTGTGTCCCTGAAAATGGCCCGTCAAGAGGCCAGTCAAAAGGTTCGTCAAAAGGCTAGTCACTTCCGGCGTCGCGCAGCGTGTCCAGGAATGTCTTGCGCCACCAGTGCACATCCTGCTCCCGGATATTTTTCAGCAGCCTCTGGTGCCGTCCCTGCCGCTCCTGCAGCGACATCTGCAGGGCGTGCTGGATGGTGTCTGCCGTGCCGTCCGTGTCGTACGGGTTCACCAGCAGGGCTTCCTTCAGCTGCTCGGCGGCGCCGGCAAAGCGTGACAGCACCAGCACACCCGGATCGGCCGGGTCCTGCGCGGCAATGAACTCCTTGGCCACCAGGTTCATTCCGTCGCGCAGCGGCGTCACCAGCGCCACGCGCGCCACGCGGTAGAGACCGGGCAGGCGTTTGCGCGCCACGTTGCGGTGCATGTAGCGCACCGGCATCCAGTCCAGCTCGCCAAAGTCGCCGTTGATGGCGCCGCACAGGCTCTCGAGCTCTTGCAGCAAGTCGGTGTACGTGCCCATGTCTTCGCGGCTCGGTGAGGCGATCTGGATCAGCGTGGCGCTGCGGATGTTTTCCGGGTATTTTTCAAGCAGGCTCTTGAATGCGCGCAGGCGCTGGGGCAGGCCTTTTGAATAGTCCAGGCGTTCCACGCCCAGCAGCAATTTGCGGCGCGAGTATTCGTCCTTCATGCGTTCATACATGTCGTGCCCCTCCTTGGCATGGGTGAGCGCGGCGAATTCGTCCACGTCAATGCCAATCGGGAAGGCGCCGGCGCGCACGGTGCGGTTGAAGGCGCGAAACCGGTTGTCGCCCAGGTCCTCGGCGCCGGCCTCGGCCTGCACATAGTGCGAAAAGTTTTGCAGGTCGGCCTCGCTCTGAAAGCCCAACAGGTCGTAGGCAAACATGGCCCGCATCAGCCATTCGTGTTGGGGAATGGCCGCCAGCACCTGCTGCGGCGGCAGGGGAATGTGCAGGAAAAATCCGATGCGCTGGGTGGCGCCCATGGCGCGCAGCTCGGCCGCCAGCGGAATCAGGTGGTAGTCATGCACCCAGATGATGTCGTCCGGCCGCAGCTGCGTCATCAGCTTGCGCGCAAACAGCTGGTTGACGCGGCGATAGGCGCGGATGTTGCCGGCGTCAAAGCGCGCCAGGTCGATCCGGTAGTGAAACACCGGCCAGAGCACGCCATTGCTGTAGCCCAGGTAATAGCCGGCATGGTCTTCGGCGGACAAATCCACGGTGGCCAGCTTGACGTTGCCCGCCTGCTGCACATGCAGCTCGCCTTCGCCCGGGGCACCGCCTTCGATGACGGTGCCGCTCCAGCCAAACCACATGCCGCCCGTGGCATTGAGCGCATCGCCCAGCGCCACAGCCAGGCCGCCGGCCGCCGTCTTGCGCGGATCCGCCACGCGGTTGGACACCACAACCAGCCGGCTCATGACATGGCCCCCACGCTTGTCACTTCGTGTACTGCACGAGGCCTTGCAGGCCGCGGCTCGCCAGACGCTTCGCCTCTGTCGCCTGTCCCAACCTGCTCAAGCAGCTTCGGAGCCGCAGGCTCCAGCCCCTCGGGGGCCGTTTTTTCCTTGGGGCGGCCCGGCGGAAAAATGGTGTTCATCGATGAAGTGATCTTGCTACGCTCAGCAGGGCCTGCGAGCCCGGCTTCGCCGGCCAGCAGGGGCCGCGGAACCGGCTTCGCCGGGCCGCAGGCGCCGCCCCCTGCAAGGGGGGAAGGGGCTACACGCAGTGAGCCGCCGACGGGGGTGTACCTCATATCTGCGATTCCCAAGGCGCCGAAAGCCGGACCGCCGCGTTGATGATGCCCACCATGGAATAGGTTTGCGGAAAGTTGCCCCACATCTCGCCGCTGGCCGGGTGCGTGTCTTCGGAGAGCAGGCCTACGTGGTTGCGCGCGGCCAGCATGGTCTCAAAAATCTCGCGCGCCTGCGCCTTGCGCCCTATGCGCGCCAGCGCATCAATGCGCCAGAAGGTGCAGATGTTGAAGGCGGTCTCGGGTTTGCCGAAATCATCGGGCGCTTCGTAGCGGCGCATGTAGGGGCCGTCGCACAAATGGGTTTCCAGCGCGTCGACGGTGGCAATGAAGCGCGGATCCTTCGGGTCGATGAAGCCCACTTCAATCATCAGCAGCACACTGGCGTCCAGGTCGCGGCCGCCAAAGCTCTCGGCAAAGGCCTGGCGTTCCTCGCTCCAGGCCTTCCGCAAAATGTTCTCCTGCATGCGCTGTGCATGGTCCTGCCAGTAGGCTGCACGCTCGGGAAGGTGAAGCACCAGGGCGATCTTGGCCAGCCGGTCGCAGGCCGCCCAGCACATCAGGGCCGACGAGGTGTGGACCCGGGCACGGGTGCGCAGCTCCCACATGCCGGCGTCGGGCTGGTCATAGGTGCGAGCGGCCTGCTCGCCCACTGCTTCGAGCCGCTGGAACTCGGCCAGGCCGGCGCGGTGCAGCAGCCGGTGGTCGTGAAAGGCCTGCGCCGCACCCAGCACTACATTGCCATACACGTCATGCTGGAAGTGCTCCTGCGCCTGGTTGCCCACGCGCACCGGCCCCATGCCGCGGTAGCCGCCCAGATGGTCCATCACGGACTCCGGCAGCTCGCGCTCCAGGCCAATGCCGTACAGCGGCTGGATGTGCCCGCCGTTGGCCTGCACCACCACGTTGCTGAGCCAGCGCAGGTAGTCTTCCATGGTGCCGACCTCCGACAGGCTGTTGAGGGCGCGCACCACAAAGAAAGCATCGCGCAGCCAGCAAAAACGGTAGTCCCAGTTGCGCTGGCTGCCGGGCGCCTCGGGAATGCTGGTGGTCATGGCCGCCACGATGGCGCCGGTGTCTTCAAAGAGGGACAGCTTGAGCGTGATCGCGGCGCGTATCACGGCTTCCTGCCATTCCAGCGGGATGTGCAGGCGCTGGCTCCATTTTTTCCAATACGAGACGGTCTCCTGTTCAAACAGGCGCGCCGTGTCGGCAATGCCCTCGGCCAGCGACTCGTCGGCACCCAGCAGAAAGTTGTGCTCGCGGGTCAGCACGAAGGGCTGCCGGGCCAGCAGGTGCGACAGCGGCGCGTCGGTGTTCAGCCGCAGCGTCAGCGCATCGCCCACATAACGCAGGTGGTTGCTGCCCTGGGTGATCAGCGGTGCACGCCGGCCCCAGTCAAAACGGACATCCAGCGAGACGCGAATGCGGGGCGCGCCGGAGAGGGGGCGCACGCGCCGCACCAGCGTCATGGGCCGGAAAAAACGTGAGCGGCTGAAAAAGCGCGGCGCGAAGTCGGTGATCTCAATACCCTGGCCGCTTTTGTCAAACAGCTGGGTATGCAGCACGGCGGTATTGGGCTCATACCATTGCCGGGACTCGGCAAAATCCTCGATTTCAATGGAAAAAGCGCTGGGCTGCGTATCGGTATTGGTATGGGCGCCGTCGATCCTGCCGGTACCGGGCTGCAGCAGCGCATTGAACACCGGGTCGCCGTCAAAGCGCGGCAGGCAGCACCAGACAATGCGCCCGCGGATGTCAATCAGCGCGCTGAACGCGCAGTTGCCGATCACGCCCATCGCGAGCGAGGGTTCAGCGGGCGGCACAAAGCGCGCGGAGTCGTTCGGGGCCGTCATGGGCTGATCCCGCGCCAGTGGCCCGAATTCTGGCTGGCAGCCTGCAGCCACTGCCGCAGTGCGGCCGGCGCCGCGCACCGGTGCCTGGCCAGGGTGGCGCCTTCGCCAACCTTGATGCCTTGGCCGCCGAGGAACTGCACCACGGAGAACCCGGCTTCATCGGTCACGTCGTCGCCGGCGAACAGGGGCAGGCGACCCACAAACGGCATTTCTCCCATGAAAGCCTCAATGGCCGTGCCCTTGCTGACGCCGGCCGGTTTGATTTCAAAGACATACTTGCCCTGCAGCAATTCTGCGCCCGGTGTGCTGTTGGCCGCTTCCCGCATGACCTGCAACGCCAGCGTTTCGAGGTCGGGGGCATGGCGGTAGTGCAGGGCGACGGCCGCGGACTTGATTTCGAGGTACAGGCCGGGATGGCGTGCAGCCAGCGCCTCGGCTCGGCGCACCACCTCCTGCAAATCGGGGGCGGCCACGCTGACCACCTGGCCATCTGCCTGGCGGCGCTGCGCTCCGTGCTCGGCCGCGGCGGCCAGTTGCAGGGGGTCGAGAAACCGGTCCAGGTCCGTGAGTGTGCGCCCCGACACAATGGCCAGCGCGCCACCGAGCCGGGTCGCAAGCTGGGCCAGGGTGGGAATCAACCCTGCGGTCACCTGCACGGCCCCGGGCTGCGGCGCCAAGTCAGCCAGTGTGCCGTCGAAGTCGAGAAAAAGTGCGGTCTGCGGCCCGATCAGGGGCAGGCGGGGTGAGCCCATTTGCGGGGATGGGGTGAGAAGCTGCATCGGCATTCACCTTAGCAAAACACGTGCGACATGGCTGTAGGCCGGCTTCGCTTTTTCACAATTTTCGGTCGAAAGATCAGCCGGGGGAGCCCGCCGCAAAGCCGGGGATCTCGCCCACGGCCGCCACCCGGGCCTGGTGAATCAGCTCGCCAATCTGCCTGCCATCCTGCCCGGCGGCCTGCGCGTCGGCGGCCACCTGGTGCGTGGCGACAGACTGGGCCGCGGCGAGGGCCTCCAGCAGCCGCGGGCGCTGGGGATACGGCGAATGCTCGTACCCGAGACGGCCACGGGCATCGCACTCGCAGGCCAGCAGCACCTCGGCAAAGCGCCTGGGCTTGCGAAATGCGTCGCAGCGCTCCAGCAGGCGCACCACGGCCGCCGCGCCGAATGCGGCACTGCCGTGAATGTTGCCGTGCTCGCGCGCCACCACATCGGCCAGCTCGCGGCAGTCCACCGGCACGCGCAGGCGCTCGCATACGTCCTTGAGCAGGCGCGCACTGCGCTCCTCATGGCCAATGTGGCGTCCCAGCTGGGGGTCGGACGCCATCTTCTCGCGCCAGAACTCTGGCGGGGGAGGCTCGCCTGGCGTGGACATGCCAGCGTCCGGTGCCCGCGTCGTGCCCTTGCCCAGGTCGTGGCACAGGCAGGCGAAGCGCACGGGCAGGGACGCCTGGAGCTGCGCTGCCATGTCCATCACCATCATCAGGTGGACGCCGGTGTCGACTTCGGGGTGGTGCTCGGCGCGCTGCGGCACGCCCCAGAGCCTGGCGACTTCCGGCAGCAGCCTGTGCAATGCGCCGCAGTCGCGCAGCACATCAAAGAGGCGCGAGGGCTTGTCCTCCATCAGTCCGCGGGCCAGCTCCTGCCAGACGCGTTCGGGGACCAGTGCATCGACTTCGCCCTCGGTCACCATGTCCCGCATCAGCGCCAGGGTTTCGGGCGCCACCGAAAAATCCGCAAATCGGGCGGCAAAGCGGGCCAGCCGGAGAATGCGCACCGGGTCTTCGCGGAAGGCCTCGGTCACGTGGCGCAGGACCTTGTCCCGGATGTCCTTCTGGCCGCCATAAGGGTCGATCAGCGCGTCAAAGTCAGCGTCAAAATCAGTATTCAATGCGGCACCGGGGCGGGCTGCAGCGCCAGCCGCAGCACCTGTCGAACGGGCGGGAGCCGCGATGGCATTGATGGTGAGATCGCGCCGTGCCAGATCCTGCTCCAGCGTGACGCCGGGATCGGCATGCACCACAAAGCCGCGGTAGCCGCGCGCGGTCTTGCGCTCGGTGCGGGCCAGCGCGTACTCCTCGCGGGTTTCGGGGTGCAAGAACACCGGAAAATCCTTGCCCACCGGCTGATAGCCCTGGGCCACCAGGTCCTCCGGTGTCGCACCCACCACCACCCAGTCGTGGTCCTGCACCGCCAGGCCCATCAAGGCATCGCGCACTGCACCACCGACCATGTAAATCTGCATGACCGAAGTGTAGGCTTTGCCCGGCTCACGCGGCAGGGGCGGCCGCGTGGCTCTTCTGTTCACAGCTGTTTGGTCAGGATGAAGCTGCTGTCCAGGGCCGTGGGATAGCCCTGGGCGTCCTTGGCGCTGCCTGCATCGCCAAACTGCAACTGTCCGCCGGTGACCAGCGCGAGGTCCTTGAAGCTCGGCAGGGTCGAAGGCGTGATGGTGATCTTGTCAGATCCGGAGGGCCCCGTTCCCACGCTGTCGATGGCCACGTTTCCCGAGAGTTGCGGGACGGGGACGGGATCCGCGAGCTTGAGACCTGTGCAGCTGGTGATGGCGAAAACGGTGACCGTCGTCGTGAAGGAGCCGCGGGTCGCGTCAGTCTTGGTGGCCGTGAAGCTCGTCAGGGCGGAGACATTGACGCCGCTAACGACGGTGGCCTGGCAGTTGGTCCAGTTGCCAACGTATTTGTCGATCGGCTCGGAAGATATCAGTGCGGCCGTGCCGCCATCGCCTCCGCCGCAGGCCGCGACCAAAACAGCCACGCTTGCGGCTGAAAACAACCAGGCCAGTCGAATCATGATGAACCCCCCGCTTGAAGTTGTTGACGGGACGATTCATGCTAGGCCATAAATCGGGACTGCGCAATCAGACAGGATCGGGGCTTGGTACTTCAACCCGAAAATATCGAAACATGAAAGCGTGTCTTCGCACCCATGGCGGCGTTGCAACCCTTGCGAAGGCGTCCAGCCTTCGCTGCGGCTTGGCGCTTTGCCCTGCATCCCGGCAACCGGATTTCTGGGTGCACCCTTCGCTCCTGCGGGTATTCCGGGGTCAGGAAAACACGGGGCGGAAAAAGCTGCGTTCGTAACTGATGATGCAGCCGGTGGCTGCTGCATATTTGAAGGCGGCCTGGCAGTCCGCATCTTCAAAGGAGCGCTGGCGATAGCTTTCGTAGGCGGCCAGGCTGTCAAAGGTAAATAGCGCCAGCGCGATGTTGTTGGCCCCTTCGCTGGGCATGAAATAGCCGTGGTGTTTGCCGCCGAATTTTTCGACCAGCGGAATCCACAGTTTGCCGTAGTGCTCAAATTCCTTGAGCTTGGTGGCATCGAGTACGTAGCGCAGGTAAATGGTGACCATGAGGAGGCTTGCTTTCTGTGGATCAGCGTTTGATCCGGTACGGTTCTTCAAAATCGCGGAAATCGTTTTCAGTCAGCGCGTCGTCGGTCCAGGCTTTCACGCCAGGCAAGGCGCTCAGGCGCTGGATGTAGGCTGCGATCTCAGCAGGAACAGGCAGGGCGTAGCTTTTCAGGCGCATGCAGACTGGGGCGAAGAACGCATCGGCGATGCTGAACTCACCAAAAAGCATGGGCTCCTGAACGTTTTTATGCTGCGCCAGCAGCTCGCTCCACATGGCGATGAGGCGCTGCACGTCAGCGCGCACGGCGGGCTTGTCGCGCCAGATCAACTGACCCACTTCCCGCAAGTCGGCCTCGATGTTCATGGGGCAGGCCGAGCGCAGGGCGCCAAAGCCGCTGTGCATTTCGGCGCAGACGCTGCGCGCCCGGGCGCGAGCCTGCAGGCTTTGGGGCCAGAGCGCTTTGTCGGGGAAGCGCTCGGCCAGGTATTCGGCGATCGCCAGGCTGTCCCACACCACAAACCCATCGTCGTCCAGCGCCGGCACCTTGCCCACCGGGCTCACGCTGCCGATCTTTTGCTTGAAGCCCGAACCGGCGTCAAACGAATCAAATCGCAGCTTGACTTCTTCAAAAGGAATGCCGGCCTGCCTGAGCAGTACCCAGGGCCGCATGGACCAGGAGGAATAGTTTTTGTTGCCGATATAGAGCTTGAGCATGGAAATTCCCGATCTGCTGACGATGAAGGTCACAATGAAACGACAGGCGATGCTACAGGTACGCCAGCGCACCATTGATGCAAAAAAATCGCCGGATTGATGCTGCACGCAGCGAGCAAGCGTGGGGGGCAATAGCCAGAAGCGGTGGCTCTCCAGCCAGCAGGGGCCGCAGGCGCAGCGCCCCCTCGGGGGGCAGCGAACCACACGCAGTGGGGAGCGTGGGGGCCAAGAGATTCCAGCAGGGGCCGCGGGACTGGCTTTGCCAGACCGCAGGCGCAGCGGCCCCCGAGGGGCTGGAGCCTGCGGCTCCAAAGCTGCTTGAGCAGCTTTGGACAGGCGACAGAGGCGAAGCGTCTCGCGAGCCGCGGCCTGCAAGGCCTCGGGAGCTACACGCAGTGAGCGACCGTGGGGGCCTCAGAACCGCCCGGCCGTCTTGCGCTTGGCCGTCAGGCCGCTGCGCAGGCCCTGCGCGCCAAGGTAAGACGGGGCAATGGCGCCCAGGGCGGCGGGCGTGATGCCCAGCGCCTTCAGACCGGGCAGCTTGCCGCTGGCCACATTGTCGGTTTGCATGGCGTCCAGGTTGTCGCGGCTGAGCAGGGGCTCGCCGGGCAGCAATTCCATCAGGCGCGCCTGCAGGCGCCCCAGCGGTGCCGGCAGTGCGATGACCGGCCGGCCCTTTCCGCCATTGACGCCGGCATAGCGGCCCGCCAGCTCCACCAGTTGCCGCAGCGTGAACACGTCGGGCCCGCAGGCTTCGTAGACCTGGCCAATCGAGCTGCTGTCCTGCAGGCAGTGCACCACGGCGCTGGCGACGTCTTCCACCCAGACCGGCTGGAAGCGCGCCTGGCTGGCGGCCAGGGGGACCACCGGAAACAGCTGTTGCAGCCGGGCAAAGGTGTTGAGGAATTTGTCCTCGGCACCAAAGATCACGCTGGGGCGAAGCAGCGTCACATCCAGCCCGGCGCTGAGCAGGACCGCCTCGCCACGTGCCTTGCTGCGCTGGTACATCGATGCCGAGCTGACAGAAGCGCCGAGCGCGCTGATGTGAACAATGCGCCGTAACCCAGCGGCCTCGCAGGCCCGCACCAGTGCCAGCGGCAACTGCACATGGGCCTTTTCAAACGCGGCCTCCGTGCCGTGCAGGATGGCGATCAGGTTCACCACCGCGTCATGCCCGGCCAGCAGGGATGTCAGGGCTGCGCTGTCATGCACATCGATTTCGATCACGTCGAGCATTGGCAGCGTCTGGAGGTGACGGGCGTTGTCAAGCCGGCGTGTCGCCACGGTCACGCGGCATTGCAGTTGGGCCAGTTTCTCGCAGACATGGCGGCCCACAAAACCGGTGCCGCCGAGGATGAGAACTTGTTTCATGGACCTTAATTTAGCGCGTTTGGGCAACTTTGCTTTAAAAAAATGATTTTTATCGTAAAAACGGTTTTGACACCGTTTTTTCGAGGAGTTAAGCTATTAAATTAATAGCTGATTTGCGTGCTGGCGTCGAATCCTCTGTAGGCAGAACCCGCCATTTGCCTACACGCGCGGGCAGGCAGGGTCCGGACAATTGCCGGATGAATATCTTCGAAGCACTGCGCATCAGCCATGAAACCCAGCGCGCCCTGGCGGACCACCTGATCAGGACCGAGGGCGATAGCCCGGAAAGGCACAGTCTCTTCAAGGGGCTCAAACTGGAGCTGGCGGCCCACGCGGCCGCCGAGGAGCGCTTTTTCTATGTGCCGCTGATTGCCCACGACATGACACAGGAGCCGTCGCGCCACGGTATTGCGGAGCATCACCAGATGGACAAGCTGGTGGAGCAGCTGGAAGCAACGGATTTCACGTCACCGGGCTGGCTGGCCACGGCGAAAGAGCTGCACCACAAGATCTATCACCACCTGGAGGACGAGGAGCAGGGCATCTTCCAGCTGGCGGGCAAGGTGCTCACCGAGGCCGAGAAGCTGTCGCTGGCCAAAGGCTACGAGGGTGAGTTCGTCTCCCAGCGTGTCGGGGGCTGAGAGAGTGAGAGTTTTTCGATTTCACTCCCTCTCCCTCTGGGAGAGGGCGGGGGTGAGGGCCGGCGAGTGGCCACAACACTGGAGCACAGCCCCTCACCCCAACCCTCTCCCCAAAGGGGCGAGGGAGGAAATGCCGTCGCTTCGAAAAACTCTCAGCCTCTGAGGCCTTCGCTGCAGGCCGGCGTGGGCCCCGTTCAGGGATAAATTTTCTCTCCGCGGCTCAGCATCCCTGTGAATTGCAGGAGGCGACGCTCCCGGGTCTCCTGCTTTTTCGCCGTCTGGAGCCGAAACAGGATGGCGTAGCGGTTGCGTGAGTCGAGGGATTCAAAAAAGGCTTTCGCCTGGGGCTCCCTGGCCAGCAGGGCCGCCAGGTCTTCAGGGACGGTCACCTTTGCCTGCCCGTCGTAGGCCGCATCCCAGCGGCCATCGGCCTTGGCGCGTTCGATCTCGGCCAGGCCGGCGGCTTGCATGTGCCCGGCAGCCAGCAGCGCCAATGCCTTCTCACGGTTGATTTTGGACCAGATGCTCCTGGTCCGGCGCGGCGTGAATTTCTGCAGGAAGTATTGCGCGTCCAGGCTTTTGCGCTGGCCGTCTATCCAGCCCTGGCACAAGGCCGCTTCCAGCGCTTCGGCGTGGGAGATGGACGCCAGGCCCGAATCCTTCTTGGCGATCTGCAGCCAGACACCCGGGCTGCTGGCGTGGTGTCTGGCCAGCCAGTTCGTCCAGCATTTCCTGTTCCGGCAGGCGAGGACCGCCATGGCCCCGACAGCTTGGGTCATGGTGTCATTTTTTGCGTGGGCAGGAGGTCAGGTGCTGGCAATCTTGCGCGGCTTGCCGAAATCGTCGATCGCCACATAGGTCAGGCTGGCCTCGGTGACCTTGATGTAGCGGCCCTGTGCGCGAAAGCGCTCGGCATACACCTCGACCTGCACCGTGATCGAGGTCGTGCCAATGCGGGTGAGGCTGGCAAAAAAGGAGAGGATGTCGCCCACCCTGACCGGCTGCTTGAAGATGAACTGGTTGACGGCCACGGTCGCCAAGCGGCCGCCTGCGTGGCGGGCCGGCACCACCGAGCCCGCCAGGTCGACCTGGGCCATGACCCAGCCGCCAAAAATGTCGCCATTGGCGTTGCAGTCGGCCGGCATTGGAATCACCTTGAGAACCAGCTCCTTGTCGGTGGGCAACTGGACGCTGAGGGCATCTGCAGCCTCGGCGGCCTCAGCGACCGCCGCAGCGGCGGCTTTGGCGTGGATACCCGGGCTGGCGCTTGATTCGAAAGACATAGGCACAATCTTGAGTAGGAATTTAAACAACCAGGAGCCGGTAGGCTCTTGTCACGATTGTCACTCATGCGCTCCCGAGCTTCCACTGCCGATTCTTCCCTTCACCTGCCTGCTGCGGCCGGCTCCCCGACGGGGGCGGCTGCGGGGCGTTCGGACCTGGGGACGCTGAAGCGGCTTTTCCCGTATTTGTGGGAGTACAAGTGGCGCGTCGTGGCGGCCCTGAGCTTCATGGTGGGCGCCAAGCTCGCCAACGTGGGCGTGCCGCTGCTGCTGAAAAACCTGGTGGACACCATGAGCTTCAAGCCCGGCGATGTGCAGGCTGTGCTGGTGGTGCCGGCGGCGCTGCTGCTGGCCTATGGCCTGCTTCGCCTGTCGACCACCCTGTTCACCGAACTGCGCGAGCTGGTCTTTGCCAAGGCCACGGAAGGCGCGGCCCGGCGCATTTCGCTGGAAGTGTTCCGGCACCTGCATGCGCTGAGCCTGCGTTTTCACCTCGAGCGCCAGACCGGCGGCATGACGCGCGACATCGAGCGCGGCACGCGTGGCGTGCATTCGCTCATCTCCTACTCGCTGTACAGCATCATCCCGACGCTGATCGAGGTCACGCTGGTGCTGACCCTGCTGGCTGTCAAGTTTGACGTCTGGTTTGCCGCCATCACCGGCATTGCGCTGGTGTTCTACATCTTCTTCACGGTCACGGTGACCAACTGGCGCACGCAGTTCCGCAAGACCATGAACGAGCTGGACTCGTCGGCCCACAGCCGCGCCATCGACTCGCTGCTGAACTACGAAACCGTCAAGTACTTCAACAATGAGGAGTTTGAAGCGCAGCGCTACGACGAGAACCTCAAGCGCTACCGCAAGGCTGCCATCAAGAGCCAGAATACCCTGAGCCTGCTCAATACCGGGCAGCAGCTGATCATTGCGATCGGGCTGATGGCCATGCTGTGGCGCGCCACGCAGGGCGTGGTCGATGGCCGCATGACGCTGGGTGACCTGGTGATGGTCAATGCCTTCATGATCCAGCTGTACATTCCGCTTGGCTTCCTGGGCGTGATCTACCGTGAGATCAAGCAGAGCCTGACCGACCTGGACAAGATGTTCACGCTGATGGAGCGGGAGCGGGAAATCGCCGACGAGCCCTCAGCGCAGCCGATCTGCATCGATGGCCCGCCGGCCGTGCGTTTTGAACATGTCAGTTTTGCCTATGAGCCGGCCCGGCCCATCCTGCACAGGGTCAGTTTTGACATACCACCAGGTAAAACGGTGGCCGTGGTGGGCTCCTCGGGCGCCGGCAAATCGACGCTGGCACGCCTGCTGTTTCGCTTCTATGACGTGAGCAACCCGCACGAGGGCGGCCGCATCACCATTGCCGGGCAGGACATCCGGCACGTCACCCAGGCCAGCGTGCGCCAGGCCATCGGCATCGTGCCGCAGGACACGGTACTCTTCAACGACACGGTGGAATACAACATTGCCTACGGCAAGCCGGGCGCCAGCCACGCCGAGGTGGAGGAGGCGGCCCGCGCGGCGCGCATCCACGACTTCATTGCCTCCACGCCGCTGGGCTACAAGACCATGGTGGGCGAGCGCGGGCTCAAGCTGTCGGGCGGCGAAAAGCAGCGCGTGGCGATCGCCCGCACGCTGCTGAAAAATCCGCCAGTGATGATTTTTGACGAGGCCACCTCGGCGCTGGACTCGGCCAACGAGCGCGCCATCCAGGCCGAGCTGCGCACCGCCGCGCAGAACAAGACCACGCTGGTCATAGCGCACCGGCTTTCCACCGTCGTAGAGGCGCACGAGATTCTGGTGATGGACAACGGGCGCATTGTGGAGCGCGGCACGCACGCGCAGTTGCTCGAGATGGAAGGCGCCTATGCGCGCATGTGGGCGCTGCAGCAGAATTCCTCAGAGGCTTACGCGTAAATCGGCAATTCATAGGCATGTGGCGGCGGAAATTTGCTATTTAATTGATAGCTGACTGCATATCCGCAAGACCCCGCCACCCCTCCGGGCGCCGGGGCCCATGGGAATCCCCGTAGCGCCGGGTGCCGGCCGGGCTCGCATAATCCAAGGACCTAGCGGCCGTAGTTGACCGCTTGATCGCCTTTTGGAGCTTGCATGAGCAACCACACCAGTGACTTTGAACAACCTCGCCGTTTGGTTGAGAGCGCTACACGCCCGATTGAGCCGTCCTGGCGCACGCTGGCAGCGTTGCTTCTCCTTGCAGGCAAGTGCCTGCTGCCTCGTCGCGCCTTGCCAGCGCACACCATGACGGCCCACTCGGGCGCGTCCAACTGCGGTCGCTAGGTCTATGGAAACCAAATGGCTGGAAGATTTCGTCAGTCTTGCTGAAACCCGCAGTTTCAGCCGCTCGGCCCAACTGCGTCATGTGACCCAGCCGGCCTTTTCGCGGCGCATCCAGGCGCTCGAAGCCTGGGCCGGCACCGACCTGGTTGACAGAAGCTCCTATCCCACGCGCCTGACGCCGGCCGGCGAGACGCTGTACAGCCAGTCGCTGGAAATGCTGCAGGGTCTGCAGTCCACCCGCGCCATGCTGCGCGGCCATACCTCGGCCGGGCAGGATGTCATCGAGTTCGCTGTGCCGCATACGCTGGCCTTTACCTTCTTCCCGGCGTGGGTCAGCAGCCTGCGCGAGAAGTTCGGGCCGATCAAGAGCCGGCTGATCGCGCTCAACGTGCATGACGCGGTGTTGCGGCTGGTGGAGGGCAGTTGCGACCTGCTGATCGCCTACCACCATGACTCCCAGCCTTTCCAGCTGGACCCCGAGCGCTATGAAATGGTGACGCTGGGCCAGGAAGTGCTCGCGCCGTTTGTGAAGGCCAATGCCGCCGGCGAGCCCGAGTTCAGCCTGCCGGGGCGGGCCGGGCAGCCTTTGCCCTACCTGGGCTACGCGCCCGGCGCCTATCTGGGGCGGGTGGTCGACCTGATCCTCAAGCAGTCCAGTACCGCGATTCACCTGGACCGGGTGTATGAAACCGACATGGCCGAGGGCCTGAAGGCCATGGCGCTCGAGGGGCATGGCATCGCATTTTTGCCGCTCAGTGCCGTCAGGAAAGAACTCCGGGCCAAAAAGCTGGTCAGCGCGGGCGGTAACCTGGAGATGACCATGGACGTCCGCGTCTACCGCGCACGGCCCACATCCAAAGAGGCGGCCAAAAGCCATGCACAGGCCCTGTGGACCTATTTGCAGACCTCAACCGGCCCCCGGGACAAGGCGGCGGGCCGGGGCGGAATCCAGCCGCCGACCCGATAGCCTGGGTGGACTAGGTAGCAACCCTTAGTGGTTATAAATAAAATGCATAGTTGTCCACTCAAACAGCATTGGTGTTTTTGCACCCGCAAACTTACAGTGCGTCACCTTCGAATTTTGACCATGACCGAATTCCCAAGCTCTGCTGCCCCTGCATCCCGGACCCCGCTGGAACATCCGGTTTCCAACGGGATGCAGCGCCGCCTGGTGGCATGAGGATGTCTGGAGGCTGGCCGTCCTGCGGGTTGCCCGCTGCCGCTCCGCACCTCGACGCTCGTTGCACGCCCGGGTTGAAAAATCAGGGACGCCCGGCTAAGGTGTGGCACAAAGACTGCTTACATATGAAATTGATAGCGCTGGATTTTTATACATGCACCATTTTGGAAGCCCGGGAAATCGTCGTTGGTACCGCGGTTTTCAAGGCAGTATTTTCAGGCACGGTCCCCTGTGTCCGTCCCGCCTGAGCCGCTGCGAGAGCCGGGTAAACCTAGGCATGGCCTTGTATCCAGCTCTCTAAAATAGTATCTACTCACCGTTTCATTTCAACACAGGAGATTCCATGAAACTCAAACTAGCCGCTCTGTCCATCGCCTTGCTCGCAACCGGCGGTGCCATCGCCCAGGCGAACGACACCATCGCCAAGGTCAAGGCCTCAGGCGTGGTGACCATGGGGGTGCGCGACTCGTCCGGTCTTTCCTTTACCCTCGGTGACGGCAAGTACGCCGGTTACCACGTTGACGTGTGTCAGCGCATTCTGGCCAGACTCGAAAAAACGGTAGGCAAGAAACTGGAAGTGAAATACCTGCCGGTGACATCGCAAAACCGCATTCCCCTGGTGCAAAACGGCACGGTCGATATTGAGTGCGGCTCCACCACCAATAATGCGACGCGCCAAAAAGATGTTGCGTTTGCTGTGACCACCTTTGTTGAAGAGGTTCGCATTGCGGTGAAAGCCGACTCAGGCATTACGTCTATCGCCCAGCTCAATGGCAAAAGCGTGGCCACCACCACCGGCACCACCTCCGTCCAGACCTTGCGCAAAAACGAGCGCGCCACCGGCATTGACTTCAAGGAAGTCTTCGGCAAAGACCACTCCGACAGCTTTCTGCTGCTGGAGTCCGGCCGTGCCGATGCATTTGTCATGGATGGCTCCATCCTGGCCAGCAACATCGCCAACTCCAAGAACCCCGCCGGCTTCAAGATCGTCGGTGAAGTACTGAGCGTTGAGCCGATTGCCATCATGATGCGCAAAGATGACCCGGCGTTCAAAAAATTGTCGGATGACACCATCAAGGACCTGATCAAGTCCGGCGAGCTGGCAAAAATATATGACAAGTGGCTCATGCAACCTGTTCCACCGAAAAATGTACGCGTTGGGTTGCCAGCCAGCGACAGCACCAAGGCTGCTTGGGCAACGCCTAACGACAAGCCCATGGAAGATTACGCCAAAAAGTAATTCTGGCAGTTGAGTTAAAACCAACCCCGCCTGCGACTTTTCTGGCGGGGTTTGTTGTTTGCTCCAGAGTAAAACAACGCGATAAAAACAAAACTTATTTTTGGCGGAGTCACCATGACCTGGGATTGGCAAGTATTTTTGAATGACGATGGGAGCGGGCGCACTTACCTGCAGTGGATGATGGACGCCTGGGGCTGGACGCTGTCCGTCGCTGGCTGTTCCTGGGTCGTTGCCATCGTGATGGGCGGCATCATGGGCACGCTCAGAACCCTGCCCAACAGCCCCTGGCTGGTCCGGCTGGCCAATGTCTGGGTTGAAGTCTTTCGCAACGTTCCGTTGCTGGTTCAAATTTTCATCTGGTATTTCGTCATACCCAAGATGTTTCCGGCGATGAGAGACCTGCCAGGCTTTGTGCTGGTCGTGTTTGCGCTGGGGTTTTTCACCTCGGCACGCATTGCCGAGCAAGTCAGGGCCGGTGTCCAGGCGCTGCCGCGAGGCCAGCGCTACGCCGGCATGGCCATGGGTTTCACGACGGCCCAGACCTACCGCTATGTGATTTTGCCGATGGCGATTCGCATCATCATCCCGCCGCTGACCAGCGAGTCGATGAACCTGCTGAAAAACTCGTCGGTGGCTTTTGCCGTGTCGATTGCCGAGCTGACGATGTTTGCGATGCAGGCGCAGGAGGAAACGTCACGGGGCGTCGAGATTTATCTGGCCGTGACGGCGCTGTACGCCGTGTCGGCCTTTACCGTCAACCGGATCATGGCTTTCATTGAAAAGAAAGTGCAGATTCCGGGCTACATCGTGGCCGGCACCGCAGGTGGAGGACACTGACATGCTTGGACTCGACCTGAGTTTCCTGAACTGGGACATCATTTCCAGGTTCGTCAAGAACGGTTTCATCTTCAGCATCCAGCTGACGGCGATCGCCACCCTGGGCGGCATTATTTTCGGCACCATTTTGGCGCTGATGCGTCTGTCCGGCCGCAAATTCCTGATGCTTCCGGCCACCTTTTACGTCAACGGCATGCGCTCCGTACCGCTGGTGATGGTGATCCTGTGGTTTTACCTGCTGGTGCCCACGCTGATAGGGCGGCCGATCGGGGCCGAGCTCTCGGCCATCATCACCTTCGTTGCGTTTGAAGCGGCTTATTTCAGCGAGATCATGCGGGCCGGCATCCAGTCCATTTCGCGCGGCCAGGTCCACGCCGGCCAGGCGCTGGGCATGACCTACGGCCAGAACATGCGCCTGGTGGTGCTGCCGCAGGCCTTTCGCAACATGGTGCCGATTTTGCTGACGCAGACCATCATCTTGTTTCAGGACACCTCGCTGGTTTACGCCATCGGTGCCTATGATTTGCTCAAAGGCCTGACAACCGCCGGCAAGATTTACGGCAGGCCCGAAGAGGCCTACCTGCTGGCCGCCGTGGTTTATTTCGTGATGTGTTTTGGCTTGTCGTATGTCGTCAAGCAGCTGCAAAACAAGATTGCCATTGTTCGATAGCAGTTCGATAACAGTTTGTTAAGGCTCCCCGGAGAATAAGATGATTCAACTCAAAGAAGTTTCCAAATGGTACGGTGCCGTGCAGGTGCTCAACAACTGCAGCACCAGCATCAAAAAAGGCGAAGTGGTCGTGGTCTGCGGTCCGTCCGGCTCGGGCAAATCGACGCTGATCAAAGTCATCAACGCACTCGAACCTTTTCAAAAGGGCCAGATTTTTGTCGATGGCCAGGCGGTGCATGATCCCAAGACCGACTTGCCCAAGCTGCGCTCTAGAGTCGGCATGGTGTTTCAGAATTTCGAGCTGTTTCCCCACCTGAGCGTGACGGAAAACCTGACCTTGGCCCAGATCAAGGTGCTGGGCCGCAACCAGACCGATGCGACGGCGCATGGCTTGAAATACCTGGACCGCGTGGGCCTGATGGCGCACAAGGACAAGTTCCCGGGCCAGCTGTCGGGCGGGCAGCAACAACGTGTGGCGATTGCCCGCGCGCTGAGCATGGACCCGATTGCCATGCTGTTCGACGAACCGACCTCGGCGCTCGACCCTGAAATGGTCGGCGAGGTGCTGGACTGCATGATGGGCCTGGCCGTCGAAGGCATGACCATGATGGTGGTCACGCACGAGATGGGTTTTGCCCGCAAGGTGGGCAGCCGCGTGATTTTCATGGATGTGGGCGGCAAGATTCTGGAAGACTGCTCCAAAGACGAGTTCTTCGCCCACCCCGAAAACCGCCAGGCGCGCACCAAGGATTTCCTCAACAAGATCCTTTCCCACTGAAAAGCTTACGCAGCGTTCAAAAAGCCCCGCATCGCGGGGCTTTTTTCATGTGGTTGACCCGTCCTGAATAAGTTGACACTAAAGGGCGCGACTTTGCGTGTAGTCTTCAGTTCCGCGCGTGGCTGGGACAGTGTGGTTCACGTCGAATGCTTTAGTGATTCGATAGTTTCCTCAAGAGCAGCTTTGTCGGCCACAGAGACTTCTTCAAGTCCGGCAAGGTCGTACATTACCTTTCCGAGCATACTGAGCTGATCTACCCATGCTGTACCCGAAAGAAGACCAATCGTTCCCAGATCCGTTGAATGAAGATCCATCTCTTCGCGCTTTAGTGCCTCGAGTTCAGGATCGCTGTGATTAGGTCGGCGCAGCGGTTCTGTATCAAGAGACTCCTTTGCCCCGACGAGAGCAATAAGGCATAGCTGCCTGTAGCTGAGTCGCTCCAACTGCTTGAGTAAAAGGTGTGCAGTTTGCGGCGACACGTAGTCGGTAAAGACGAGATTCGCGTAAAAAAGCCCCAGATGGCGAACCTTCTTCTCCTCGAAGGAATCGCGGGCCTTGAGCAGGACGGCCTCTAAGAGTTCTTGACTGGGGGAGCCACGATACTCCATGTTATCGAAGAAGCCATCAGAACGACATATATGTCCAGCGAGCAGTCTGGAGCTAATTCGGTAGGTGGCGACATCTGTCGCGGCATCGATACGAATCCGTTCACGAGGTGAGAGAAGTCGAGCTGTGACCTCTTTGATAACGATTGCGACGCTCGGTGCGATTAGCTCTCCCGCACCGGGCGGAACCGTCTCAAAAAACTCCGCGGTATATCCGACCGATAACCCGGCAAGCTCGGCCCCGTAGCTAAGAAAACGCTGAATAGGTTGCCCAGTCATGATTGGGTAGGTTCCGCCGCTTCACCTCACGCCAGCGCAGGAAACCCGTCACCTAGGAATATCAATTGAGTACCGTTACTTGACTTCTCGGGGAGTCCCTGTAAAGGGCACATGTCACCAGCGCGCTTGGTCTTCGACGAGTGCATATGGGTCGATAGAATTTGTCGATAGATACGTACGAAAACTAGCAATGGCCCGTTGAAGCAGAAGCGTGAAGAGAGGTGGTGGATATGCAAGATACCAATTCGGGTCGCCAATATAGCCGTGGTAGTAGGGCGCGCCAGACGTAGGAAATACTTCCATGGCCATACCGGGCTCGCGAGACTCGTGGACTAGGCTGTTGCGGTAACGATAAAGAAGGGCTCGGTGTTGATAATCGCGAATCGCTTCCTCTTCCTTCTCAGTTGAAGCCAACGCGAGCAGTTCGTCGGCAGGTTCGTCAATCTCAGTGACTAGCAATGATCCACCGTCGTCCGTAGAGTGTGCGTCTACCTTTTGGGTCACGTGTTGGCCGAGCGGGCGATGAAGGAGTTTTAGTGTTTTCAGTTCGTCTCGGAGAAAGGGCAGGCTCACAAGCTCTCCTTCTGGCCATGATCCATGTTCCTTCACGAAGCGAGTGAAGCGCTCACGATTCTGGCGGGACAACTGAGGGTAGGCAGACTTGTGGTATCTGAGCCCCGCTAGTGTGTCAATCGCAGTTAAACAGAGAACCTTCCTGTACCGAAATTCGCTTCCGGCGCTACTGTCAGCATCGTTAGCCGTTGAGACCGTGACGCATCCAATTGCCGCAGACTGGCGTTCGAAGTACTCGCAGAACTTGTCGATGCTTTCCGTGACGGTCATTGCATGTACCCTAACATGGTTCAGGGGCGCGCGAAGATCGCACCTATAAAGTTATGAGGCTGCTGTTTCGTGCGTCCCCGCAACCACTTGTTATGCGGCATTTTCTTGGGTACTGCGTTGGCCCCTGACTGTCTGCTTGCAACCCCAGACGGGCGATATCGATTGCGAATCACCTCCGGCCTTCCATTGCCGCGGGCGGGAGCGTGAAGAAGACGGCCGCGCCGCGCCCTGGCGCGCCCTCTGCCCACACGCGGCCGCCGTGGCGTTCGACGATCCGGCGAACGGTTGCGAGCCCGATCCCCGTTCCAGGGAATTCGCTCTCGGTGTGGAGTCGCTGAAAGGGCCGAAACAGCTTGCTGGCGTAAGCCATGTCAAAGCCGGCTCCGTTGTCGCGCACCACAAATACCTCGCTGCCATTGCGCTGTTCCGTTCCGAACGCGATCCTCGGTTCACCGGTCTTGACCGTGAATTTCCACGCGTTGCCGAGAAGATTGTCAAACAGAATGCGCAATAGCTGGCGATCCACCCCGGCGACGAGGCCTTCCTGGATCAGCAGGCTGACCCGCCGTTCGGGTTCCTTGCGCTGCAGCTCTTCGCCGGCGGCCAGGGCAAGCGCGGAGAGATCGACCGGGTCCCGGCTGAGCTGTGCTCTCGCGATCCGCGAGAGATTGAGCAGGTCGTCGATCAGCTGCCCCATCCGGCCGGCTTCCTCCCGCACCACGCGAAGAAACCGCCGTCCTTCGTCGTCGAGCTGCGTCGCGTAGCCCTCCTCGAGCAGATGCGTGTATCCGTTGACTGCACGCAGCGGCGCCCGCAAGTCATGGGACACGGAGTAGCTGAACGCTTCCAGTTCCTCGTTGGCGTGCATGAGCTCCGTGTTCAGCTCATCGCGCGCTCGTGCCATGGTGAGGTGCGTGCGCACCCGCGCGAGCAGTTCCTGGGACGTGAACGGCTTGGCGAGATAGTCGTCCGCGCCGGCGGAAAGGCCTTCGAGCGAGGCTTCCTGACCCGCGCGCGCCGACAGCAAAATCACCGGCAGCGTGCGCGTTTCGGGATCCTCGCGCAGCGCCCGCACCAGGCCCAGGCCGTCGAGGTTCGGCATCATCACGTCGCTCAGCACGAGGTCCGGTTTTCTCTGCTGAATGGCGGCGAGCGCTTCGCGGCCGTCGGCCACCACCTGCACGTCGTAATGCGGCGCAAGTAGGCTCGAGAGGAAGGTCCGCAGGTCACGGTTGTCGTCGGCGACGAGCACGCGAGCACCGCTCCTTGCCGGAGCGGAGGCGATCGGCTGCGACTCATAAGGCAGCCATTGCAGCGCCTCGTCGAGATAGGCCGACGCGCTTCTCGCCACCGATGCGGCCTCCGGGGACTCTGCTACGACATGCTCCGGCGGCAGGTGGTTGCGCCCGCCGCGCAGCGTGATCGTGAATTCCGCACCCTGGCCTTCGTCGCTCGCGACGCGGATCTCGCCGCCGTGCAGCTTGACGAGCTCATGGACCAGCGCAAGCCCGATGCCCGTGCCTTCGTGCGAGCGAGCGCGCGCGCCCTCCACCCGGTGGAACCGCTGAAAGAGTTTCGGCAGTTCGCTCCTGGGGATGCCCGAGCCCGTGTCCTTCACCGTCAGGTGCGCGCCGCCATCCGCCGCAACAAGGCGCAGGCTCACCCCGCCCTCGAAAGTGAACTTGAGCGCATTGGAGAGGAGATTCATGACGATCTTCTCCCACATGTCGCGGTCGACGTAGATCGGCGCCGGCAACGGCGGGCATTCCACCGCAAAGGAGAGCCCGGCTTTTTCCATGGCCGAGCGAAACGCGCTCGCCAGATCCGCGGTGTAGCGTGCGAGGTCGGTCGGCGCGAACCGCGCGGAGTGCCGCCCGGCCTCCATGCGCGAGAAATCGAGCAGCGCATTCACCAGGCGCAGCAGGCGCAACGCGTTGCGCTGCATCTGGAGCAGCCGATCCCGCGCCTCGGCACCAAGCTCGCGCTCGGCAAGCAGCGTCTCCAGCGGTCCGAGCAGGAGCGTGAGGGGGGTCCTGAACTCGTGGCTGACGTTGCTGAAGAAGGCGGTCTTGGCCCGATCGGTCTCGGTCAGGGCCTCGGCCCGCGTCTTTTCTGCCTCGTAGGCACGGGCATTGGCGATGACGGTCGCCACCTGATCCGCGGTAGCCCGAAAGAACCTTCGATACCGGTCTTCGAATGCACGGTGCGGGCTGATGCCGGCAACGAGAAACCCATAAGGCTCGGACTGGCCTGTCCGCGAAAGCGGCAGGACGATAGCTCGTTCGGGCCGTGCGTTCCAGCGACCCGCCGGCAGCGGCCCGAAGCGCGACGAGAGGTCGTCGACGACGAGTTCCTGAGCGGTTCGAATGACTTCAGCAAAGGGCCAGGAAGCTGTACTTGCACCCTCCTTGACCGGCACATGCGCGGGCCTGGCGCGGCCTTCATACTCCTTCCAGCCGCTCACGGCGACGAGTTCAGCGTCGGAAGCCGTCTCGTTCAGAACATAGAGCAGCACAAACGGGAGATCCAGTTCGTTGGCCGAAAGGACCTCCGCGGCAATCCGGTACGCTTCGTTCTCGGATTTTGCTTCGGCCGCCCGCGCGGCCAATTCGTGCAGCATCCGGATCTGGCGTTCGCCCTGCACCTTCACTGTCGTTTCCTGCACCGTGTTGAGCAGGCCGCCGACGCGCCCGTCATCGCCTGGGACGGGGCTGTACGAAAACGTGAAGTACGTTTCCTCGACCATGGCCCCGCTGTTAATGAACAGCTGAAGGTCCTCCGTCCATGTCGCCGGGCCTCCTTCCTGGACGCTCCTTGCCATGGGCCCGGCAACGTCCCAGACCTCGGCCCACATCTCCGCGGCTGGAGCGGCGAGCGACGCGGGGTGCTTGTCCCTCAGAATGGGGCGGTATGCGTCGTTGTAGAGGTGCAGGAGATCGGGGCCCCACCAGAGCAGCATGGGAAACCGGCTGCCGAGTACGACGCCCAGCATGGTTCTGAGACTGTTCGGCCAGGCTTCAATCGGGCCGAGCTTCGTCTTGGACCAGTCCGTCGCGCGCATGATCGCACCCATTTCGCCGCCGCCGGTAAACAGGTCCCTGGGAGGCGCGCCGACAGGGGCGGCGGCGCCCGGCACGTTGACGGCGTTGGAGTTGGTGTCCGCTACGTTTTTGTCTGTCATTTGCTACCCGGTGAGGATCGCGAACAAGGTGGTCACAACGATAAGAGCAATGTGTCGCACGTCAAGGCGCACAACGCAATGCGTAATGTATGCCCGGGGTCTGCGGTACGCAACGGCCGCTGCGGCATAAGGTGGCGGTCTCGAAATGAGCTAAGTGATTGTCGGGAAATGACTTTCAGCACATTGCAGCCTTACGCCAGTTAAATAAAAAGCACTAAACCCCGCAGTTGAATTTTAGGGAGCAAGCCGTGAAGACGCCTCCTCTAAATAGACTAGTTTCTTGAAACGCCATAGGCCTTTTCTGTTTTACCCATCGGCACGGCGGTGCGCTGCGGGCGACCTCTCCGGCTGGTGGAGGGGCAACTGCCGGCGTGGATGTGAGTACTAGCTGCCAGGCCGGGAATAAGCTGGCCGGGCATAATCTAGGGGCAGCGCGTTTGCTGGCGATATCCCGGGTACACCAAAATCCTCCGCATTTCGGATGAGCCAACAGCTGTTGGTTCTACCGAAACGCTTGCGCTCATATGACCGATCACTACACCACCCTTGGGCTCAACAGCGCTGCGACGCTGGCCGATGTCAAGAAGGCCTTTCGCCAGAAAGCGTCTTTCTTGCACCCCGACAAAAACGCCGCCACTGATGCGGGGGCGCGCTTCCGTGCGGTGCAGGAGGCTTACGCGGTGCTGTCCGATGCGGACAAACGGCAAGCCTATGACGACAACCGGCGCCGCAACCTGCTCGACAGTCCGGTCGAGACGGCGCGCGAGATCTGGACAAATTATTTCAACCCCCTGCTTTGATACGTGCATGACACGAAGGACCCCGTGACATGACGATCACCCCTTTTTTCCTTGAGTTGCGTTCGGCCTACCAGTCTGAAATCGATGACCTGACCTTTGACTCCGAAGGGCGCGATGTGCTGGGCCAGCGTTTGGCTGATAAACGCAGGGAGATCAATTTCCTTGTCCACATGATGGAACTGAGTCCCGAGATGGTGGCGGTGATGTTCCATCGCGGTTTTCACTTCAAGTTGCCTGGGGTGATGGATCACCTGCTCAGCCTTGAGGCGGATGAGTTTGCGGAGTGGGGCGGCTTTGCTGACGCGGTTGAATTGGCACCCTGGGCCCAGGACCTGGCCGAGGTGGTGCTGAAGCAACCGGGCGGCGAGTGGTTTTTGGCGGTGGCTGCCGGCCTGGAGTACATGGCGGGCAAGCCGGTTGTTGCATCTGCCGGGCAGAGTGAGGATGACGAGTCCGAAGACGACGACGAAAGCAGTCATGAGGACGGCGACAATCGCCCGCAAGGCTTTGACGCGGATGAATACGGCGATGGAGCAGACGACGAGAAAATCCGGCAGGAAGCCGGTGCCGACTGGCTGGTCGAGCAGGGCTTTGACCGCAAAGATTGATGGATGACCGACAGATTGGATTGGACGTGAAGCTTTTATGAACCACCTTGCCCTGATTGCCAAGACACAGACCCTGATTGCCGCCGGCGACATCGTGGGCGCCGAGTCCGCACTGGTCGAACTGGCCGACACCGAGGGCGACGCTGCGCTGATGGTGGTGCTGGACTTGCTGCCGCCCAAAGACATCCTGGCGGTCATCCGCGAATACGACAACTCGAAGGAATCGGTCATCAACCTGCTGGTCACGCCCGAGCAGTTCGCGCGCGCGGTGGTGATTGAAAAGCAGTACAAGGACCTGACCCGCACCCACCTGCGCGGCATGGTCAACTCGGTGATCTTCAGGGAAGACGCGGACCCGCTGGCGTTTTTGAATGCGATTGGCGACCTGGAGGGCGGCAGCGAAGCGCTGGCCGACTACTTCACTGAAAAGTGGAGCCGCGTCGAAGCCTTTGCCCGTACCGGCACCTTTGATGCCGTGGATGACACGGGTGAACTGCTGTCCAAGGCCGCCCTGCAGGCCTCGGCCTATGCGAAGCCGCGCGTCGAACAGGACGAAATTGCCGACCACGACTGGATGGAGCTCGCCTGGATTTTGCGCTACCAGTGCCCCGACCTTTTCATCGAGATGCTGACTGTGCTGCGCGCCAAGGCGCGTGCGCATGACCTGGGCGTCGAGGAGGAAGAAGACGCCGAAGAAGACGATGGCAAGGTCGAGACGGGTGATACCGACCGCGGCAAGGCCACGCCCGCTGCGCGCGAGTCAGACGAGGAATCGGCAATCTAAAAGCGGCATGAGTCCGAAAGCCCATCTCTCCACGATGCCCACGCAACCCTCAGCCCCGCCAGCGTCCGGTTCTTCGGTCTCGCTCCATGATGCGCGCCCGTTCTTTGAAAAGGCGCTGCAGTTTGGTGTGCAGAACGGCATCATCAACCAGCATAAGCTGGACGCCATTTGCGAGGATGCGCCCAAAGGCATGGTGCAGATTGCGCGCCACTTTGGCAGCGAATTTTTGCGCCCGGAACTTGAAAAGGCCAGGGACCGCATGGTTAACCTGGTCAGCCTTTACCTGGAAAGCACCAGTGGCGGCGACCTGCGCAAAGCCGCCGAGTCGCTGCGTGACCATTCGTTTTTGTCCCGCTCCAAGGGCGGCTCGGACATGTTGAAGGCCTTGCTGGCCCTGCCCGAGAGCACCAGCTTTGACACCAATCCGGGCAGTGACAGCCTTGACGGCCAGGCGCCGTCCAGCGTGTTTGCCGCGTGGACGCTCAAAAGCCTGGATGACTATCAGGCTGAACTGGCCAGGCGCAGTCCGGTCAAGCAGCAGAAGGACGCTGCCATCTGGCTGGCCGAACAGCTGGGGCTGGACGTCGCCGAACTGGAAGAGGCGCACACCCATGCCGAAGCAGTGATTCGTACGGCGCTCCTGGTGTTGTCCGCCACCCAACACGCCGAGATGCCGGATTGGGTTGCCTTTGAAAAAATGGTGGCGGCACTGCGCAAGAGATACGGACTAGCCAAAACCAGCGCCACAGCACTCGCGAAGAAGGCCGGCGCTGGTGCCGACAAGGGTAGCGCCAGGTCTTTGACCTTGCCCATCGTCCTTCCCCAAAACCTGCCCGATGAATTCAGGGCGGTGGTGGAGCTTGTGCGGCAATCCGTCGTTGCCGATTTACCCCGCATCCTGGACGCTTCCCTGCCGGCCAGGGCGCTTTTTGCCAAGGACAGTGACCACCGGACGCCGCCGCTCTTTGGGCGGTATTTCTGGCTGGAAGACATGGCGAGCGAAATCGACCACCATGACCGTTCTGTCTCCAAAGCCTGGGACAAGGCCACTGGGGGGAACAGCGATGACGGCTCGCTGCTCACGCTGTTTTTATGCGTGGCCGCCGGTGCCCCTCCCAAGACGCTTCTGAGCGAAAAGGCCGCTGCGGCCCTGATCCGCAAGAATCAAAAAGCGGGCGCCAAGCCGGGCTTTGACCCGGCCCTGGCCCATCAATACATCCTGGAGAACGCACCCGCGCAATACCAGGACGACTATGCCCGGTTGTGGACGGACTTTGTTGACGAAGCGCAGCACCTGCTGCAAAGCGATTCGGTGTTTGCGCAGGCAGATGCGCTGGCCCTGCTGCGGCGCGAGTGCAATGTGAAACAGTGATGGGTGTTGAAGCGATCCTTATCGCTGTCTCGTGGTCTCGCTGTCTCGGTGCCTGAGCGCATCTGCCAGGCCGCCGCCTTAAAGAATCCGGTTAAACCACAGCAGTGACAGCCCGGCGGAGAGCAGCGCCAGCGCTGCGGCTGCCAGTGCCAGCAGGGCGGAGACTTCGGTCTCCTTTTTTTCCACCGTCAGGCGTGAGCTCAGGGTCTCATAGACTTTTTTGAGGTCAGTCGCCGTGCCCGCATAAAAGTACTCGGCCTGCGTGGCGCGCGCGATGCCCTTGAGGGTTTCCTCATCGAGCCTGACGCGCATGGACCAGCCTTCAAAGCCAATCGTTTCGCCGTCGACGGTACCGATGCCCACGGTGTAGACGCGCACGCCGCGGTCGGCTGCCAGCTTGGCGGCATCGAGCGAGTCGACGCCGGTGGTGCGCTGGCCGTCCGTCAGCAGGATGATCGCGGCCGAGTTGTAGGAGCCCGGCGCCACCGGCGTGAATTCTTTCGCTTCCTTTTTCTCCTGGTCAATGGCAAAGCCGCGCTGACGCTCGCGCCCGGATTGCATGGACTGCAGGTCAATGCCGGCATCCGGAAAGAGCGTGGCAAGCGACATGACGATGCCGTTGCCGATGGCGGTGCCGCGCTGCAGCTGGAAGCGGTCAATCGCGGAGACCAGGTCCTCGCGGTTCACCGTCGGGATCTGCGCCACCTGGGCAGAGCCGGCAAACGCGACAAGGCCGACCTTCACCGTGCGCGGCAGTTCGGTGAGGAAGGCCTTGGCGGCCGTTTGCGCAGCCACGAGGCGGCTGGGCTGCACGTCGGTCGCGCGCATGCTGCCTGAAACATCTATGGCCAGCATGATGGTCTGCTGGTTTGACGGCAGCGTGATCACGGCCATCGGTCGCGCCGTGGCGAGCAGCATCAGCGCCATGGCCAGCAGAAACAGGATGGGCGGGATATGGCGGCGAATGCTTTGCCCCGGGCCCATGGCCTCCTTGATGATGGCCAGTGATGCGTAGCGCACGGCCAGTTTTTTCTTGCGGCGCAGCAACCAGAGGTACAGCAGCACAAGCAGCGGTACGGCCAGCAGCAGCCAGAGAAATTGGGGCCAGAGAAAAAACATGAAAGTTCCTTGGGCGGTACCGGGTACTACTCAGGCAGTTCAGGCGGCCTGTCGCAGGTGCGAGGGCAACTTGCCCAATGCCGCATGCATGCCGGCCGCATGGCCGCCAGACAGCCGGCTGCGGCGTTTGCGCAAGTCGGCAAAACGCATGATGGCATCCACCAGATCGTCATCGGTTGACAGCTCCAGCGTGTCGACACCGGCGCGTGCCAGGGTCTGCCGCAACTCGGCTTCGCGCTGCGCGGCAATGCGGGCAAAGCGCTTGCGAAAACCCGCATCGTGGGTGTCGACCAGCAGCTGTTCGCCGGTCTCGGCATCGCGGATCGGGATCAGTCCGAGATCGGGCAGTTCCAGCTCCAGCGGATCGAGCAGGCGCACGGCCACCACTTCATGGCGCAGTGCGAGCAGGCCCAGGGGTTTTTCCCAGCCCGGCTCGCTGATGAAATCGGACACCACAAACAGGGTAGAGCGCCGGCGCACCAGGTTGGCGGCGGACTCCAGCAATTCGCGCAGGCGCGTGGGGCCGGTACCGGCCGATTCAGGGCGTGCATGCAGGGTATGCAGCATGCGCAGCACATGGTGGCGGCCGCCGCGCGCCGGAATCACGGCGTCTACGCCGGCGCCATAGAGCACGGCGCCCACGCGGTTGCCGTGGCGCGTCAGCATGCGCGCCAGCACGGCGACGAATTCTGTCAACACGTGGCGCTTGCGCAGTTCGCCGGAGCCAAAGTCCATTGAAGGGCTCAGGTCCAGCAAAAACCAGGCGCTCATTTCGCGGTCTTCGGTAAAGACGCGCACATGCGTCTGCTGCAGGCGCGCCGTCACGTTCCAGTCAATGTGACGCACGTCGTCGTGATGCTGGTATTCGCGCAGGTCCGCCAGGTCCATGCCGGCGCCGCGCAGCAGGGTGCGGTAGTCGCCCTGCAGCAGCCCGTCAAGACGGCGCAACACGGTCCATTCGAGGCGGCGCAGCAACTGCTCTGCCCCAGCGGCGGGTGCCGTGGCTGGCGAAGGAGGTGCGAGCGGCCGCAGCGCAGGGCCGCCCCAAGCAAGGCCAGCCCCCTCGGGGGGCAGCGACCCGCGCAGCGGCGGAGCGTGGGGGCTTATATCCCTAGGCGGCGAGTTTTTCATGAGCAAGCGGCTTGGTGGGTGCCGGGATTTTGGCCATGATCTTGCTGACCACCGTGTCGGCCGAAAGTCCTTCTGACAGGGCTTCGTAAGACAGCACCAGGCGATGGCGCAGCACATCGGGCACCAGGTCGGTCATGTCTTCGGGCAGGGCGTAGCTGCGGCCGCGCAGCATGGCCAGTGCCCTGGCGCCTTCGGTCAGGTTGATGGTGGCGCGCGGGCTGGCGCCAAAGGTGATGAAGCGCGCCAGGTCCTTGATCCCGTGCCGGGTGGGGTTGCGCGTGGCCGAGACCAGCCGCACCGCGTACTGCACCAGGGAGGGGTCGACATACACGCGCCGGCATTCGGTCTGCAGGGCGGCCAGCTGCTCGGTGGTGGCCACGGCCGCTACCGCCACCGCAGGGCCGGTGACGCGCTGGACGATGACAAACTCTTCCTCGTCGCTGGGGTAGTCGACCAGCACCTTCATCATGAAGCGGTCTACCTGCGCTTCGGGCAGCGGGTAGGTTCCTTCGGTCTCAATCGGGTTTTGCGTGGCCATCACCAGAAACGGCTCGGGCACCTTGTGCGTGATGCCCGCAATGGTGACTTGCCGCTCCTGCATGACCTCGAGCAGCGCGCTTTGTACCTTGGCTGGCGCGCGGTTGATCTCGTCGGCCAGCAGCAGGTTGGTGAAGACCGGGCCGAGCGAGGTGCTGAATTCGCCGGTTTTCTGGTTGTAGATGCGCGTACCCACCAGGTCGGCCGGCACCAGGTCAGGCGTGAACTGGATGCGCTTGAAATTGCCGCGCACGGTGCTGGCCAGCGTTTTCACGGTGAGGGTCTTGGCCAGGCCGGGAACGCCCTCCACCAGCAGGTGGCCCTGTGCCAGGATGGCGACCATCACGCGTTCGAGGAAGCGGTCCTGCCCGACCACCACGCGCTTGACCTCATAGAGGATTTGCTCCATCAACTGGGCGGTTTCGTGGCTCACGGGCAAGTGGCTCACAGGCAAATGATCAGGGGTGTGCGATTCCATTCGGGTCTTTCAAAATGGGGGCATGCCGGCAGCCGAGGCCGCGTTTTCAATCGGCACGGCAAAGCCGATGCCGACAAACGTGCGTTGCTGGTTGGGGTTGTAGATGGCGGTCACGATGCCGATGACTTCGCCATCCATGGTGACCAGTGGCCCACCCGAATTACCCGGGTTGGCGGCCGCGTCGAACTGGATGAGGTTGGTCATTTGCTGCTTGCCCTCGGGCGAGCGGAAGGTGCGCTTGAGCCCCGAGATGACACCGGCCGAAGCGGAAGGGCCGATGCCGAACGGATAGCCCACCGCCATCACCTCATCGCCCGGCGCGAGGTCGGCCGTGGAGCGCATGGTGGCGGCGATCATGTCGTCCGGAATTTTGTCGGCCTGCAACACCGCCAGATCGTTTTCCAGCTGTATGCCGACAATCGAGGCGGTGGACTCCAGGCCGTCGGAGAACGTGACCTTGATGTTCTCTGCCCCCTGCACCACATGCAGGTTGGTCAGGATGATGCCCTTGTCCACGATGACCACGCCGGTGCCCACGCTGCGCTCGCCTTCTTCCTTGCTGCCGTCCTTGCCATCCTTTTCCCGGCCCTGGCCCACGACGCGCACCACGGAAGGGCTGATCACCTGATAGGCCTTGGCGGCGGCTGAGGGCAGGGTGGTCGTCTCCAGTGTCTTGAGGACGGCTGCGTTGATGTCGTGCTGGGTCAGTTTGCGGCCCGGCGGGTGCAGTGACAGGGAAAAACTGATGGCCAGCAACAGGGCCAACAGGGCAATGACGGACCAGAGCAGGTAGAGGTTGTAGGCCGGAAAGCGCGCGGCCAGGCGTGAAAAACGTGAAGTGCGTGCCGGTAGCGGCAGTTCCTGGGGCGGGGACTGCGCAGGCGGGTCGGCCTCGGGTGCATCCGGAGCGTCGTTGCCGCGGCGGTCGTGGCTGGAGCTACTGTAGAGGGCAGGCCTTCGCATCCGTTCACCTGTGAGGTAAATGTCTAAACGCTCAACACACTCAAAAAAAGCTCAAAAACTGCGGGTTCAAGAACTGCACCGTATCACGATTTTTGCGTTCATGCACGTATTTGGGTATTCGCACGAGGCCGCTGTAACAGGCGGTTTTATGGGCGTGTCGACTCCCGCCTCAGGCGGGGTTGGCACAGCTGGCCGCCAGGCGTCTCAGGCTGCCCCGCCGATGGCTGGCTTGCGCAGCAGCGTGAGTGCCAGCGCGGCAGAGGCGAGCATCAGAAACAGGCTGACGGCGTTCAGGACCGGGGTGGCGCCTTCGCGCATGCGCCCATACATCATGACGGTGAGCGGCGCGTCCGAACCCACCAGCATCAGCGTGGTGTTGAAGTTCTCAAAAGACATCAAAAATGAAATGGCCGCAGCGCCTACCAGGGCCGGTTTGAGCGCCGGCAGCGTGATGGTGGCAAAGACCGCTGCGCGCGAGGCGCCGAGGTTGTAAGCAGCTTCTTCCAGGGTGATGTCGAAGCGTTTGAGGCGCGCCGTGATGATGAGGGTGGCAATGGACACGATGTACGAAAACTGGCCCAGCACCACCAGCGGCAGGCCGGGGCGCAGAAAATCAAGCTCAAGGCCCCATATGTCGTCTGCAAATTGCGCCATCCGGCTGGCAAAGGCCAGTATCGAGATGCCCAGAATCACGCCCGGAATCACCAGCGGGGCCAGCATCAGCAAAGACAGGGCCTGCTTGCCCGGAAACCGGCTGCGCTCAATCAAAAAGGCGTTGGTGGTACCCACCAGAACCGCCAGCAGCGTGACCCAGCCCGCCACCACCACGCTGGTCCAGAGGCTGGCCAGCAGCGGCCCGTCCGAAAACAGCCCGGTGCGGCCGGCCTTGCTGCCAAAAAACCAGTCCAGCGTGAAGCCGCGCCAGGGCGGGGCGGGATAGGGCGCGTCGTTGAAGGCGAACACCGCCACCACCGCCAGCGGCAGGAACAGGAAGGCGAAAAAGGCCAGGGCATACACCACCGTGCCGGCGCGCAGCCAGGCCGGGCGGGGCAGGGAGGCGATCATTCGATGATTCCCCAGCCTGATGCGCACCCGCAGTGTTGGCGCAGGCGGTGAAATGCCAGTGACATCGCGGAACCGGCTTTGCCGGGCCGCAGATGTCGCCCCCAGCAAGGGGGGAGGCGACTACACGAAGTGAGTCCGCAACGGGGGTGTGTCGTGTCCATCGCGGAACCGGCTTTGCCGGGCCGCAGGTGTCGCCCCCTGCCAGGGGGGAGGCCGCTACACGAAGTGAGTCCGCAACGGGGGTGTGTCATGTCTTCCTCATCACTTCACCGAATTTCTGGCCCGTGAGCTTCAGGCCCAGCCAGACGATGGCGGTGGACAGCCCCAGCAGCAAAAAGCCGAAGGCAGCGCCCTGTTCCCAGTTGAAACGGGTAATGAACTGGGTGTAAATCTGCTCGGTAAACCATAGCGAGTTTTTGCCGCCCAGCAAGGTGGGCGTGAGGTAGTTGCCCAGGGTCAGCATGAAGACCACGATGCAGCCGGCCAGAATTCCGGGCGCCGCGTGCGGAATCACGATCTGGCGCAGGATGGAGGGGCCGGTGCCTCCCAGATCGTAGGCCGCTTCAATCAGGGCGTCGTCCAGGCTTTCCAGGGCGCTGATCAGCGGCACCACCATGAACAGCATGGAGGTGTACACCAGGCCCACCAGAATGGTGGCATCCCGGTAAAGCATTTCCACAGGGGTTGCCGTGAGGCCGAGTTGCACCAGCAGGGCGGGCAGCACGCCGGACTCGCGCAGCAGGATCATCCACCCCAAGGTGCGCACGGTTTCGCTGACCCAGAAGGGGATCAGGCACAGCACCAGCAGCAAGGACTTGGCGCGGCCGCGCACCAGCTTGGCAATGGTCCAGGCCACCGGAAAGGCCAGCAGCAGCGTGATCAGTGTGGCCAGGATGGACATGACGGCTGTCCGCACAAAGGTGTGCCAGTACAGCGGCTCTTCAATGAAGGTGCGGTACTGGGCGATGCTGGGCGTGTACTGCCGCGGCGCGATGCGCTCGCGCAGCGACAGCACCGCCAGATCGATGTGCGGCAGCACAATCAGGCCCACCAGCCAGATCAGCGCAGGCGCCAGCAACAGGAAAAGGATAAGCCGGGCCTGCGTTGAGGCTGGTGTTGTGCCAATTCCCGGGGCGGCAACCGCGGTTTGCATGAATCTCAGGCGCTCGCCGCCGCGAAACAGACGGCCTGCTGCGGGTCAAAGCTGAAGGCCACGGTTTCCCCGATGCGCAGGTCGGCAAAACGGCCGGTTTGCGGCAGCGCAATGCGGAACCCGGTGCGGGTGGTCGCCTCGCTCAGCAGCACGGCCGAGTTGGCGCCGTCAAACAGCAGGCTTTCAACCTGGCCCGCATGCGTTGGGTGACTTGCCGGCAGCTCGCTGGCGTCGCGCGCCAGGCTGACGGCCTCAGGGCGCACAAAGGCTTCAACCGCCTGGCCGGTGCCAATAGTGCCCATGGCGCGGGCGCGCATTGCCAGGCCCAGCCCGGACATGAAGGTCACAAGGCCCTCCGGTCCCGCATCCACCTGCGTGGCGCGGCCTGTAATTTTGTTGTTGGCACCCACAAAGCCCGCCACGAAAGGCGTTTGGGGCTGGTAATAAAGCTGCTGGGGTGTCCCCAGCTGCTCGAAACTGCCGGCGTTCATCACCGCGACATGGTCGGACAACACCAGCGCCTCCGACTGGTCGTGCGTGATATAGACAAAGGTGGTGCCGAAGTCCGCCTGCAGCTGCTTGAGCTCGACCTTCATGTGCTCGCGCAGTTTGAGGTCCAGCGCGCCCAGCGGTTCATCCAGCAACAGCAAAGTGGGTTCCAGCACCAGGCTGCGGGCAATCGCCACGCGTTGCCGTTGCCCGCCGGAGAGCTGGTCGACGCGCTTGTCCTGCATGCCCGGCAGGCTCACGCGCTCCAGCATGGCGCCCACCTTTTTGGCAATGTCGGCACGGGACAAGCCGCGCCGCGCCAGGCCGTAGCCGACGTTTTCACCCACCGACATCATGGGAAACAGGGCCAGGTGCTGAAACACCATGTTGACCGGCCGCTGGTTGGGCGGCACGCCATTCATGGGCTTGCCGCCGATGTGGATCTGGCCTGTGTCGGGCGCCAGGAAACCGGCAATCATGCGCAGCAGGGTGGTTTTTCCGCAGCCCGATGGGCCGAGGATGGAAAAAAAGCTGCCGCGCTCGACCGTCAGGGACAAGTCCTTGACGGCGAGCTGGCCGCCGTAGTGCTTACCGACGTGATCGGCTTGAAGGTCTGCCTGCACCGCTTGAATGGCGGGCGATGGTTACCGGGCGGCCTTGATGCGGTCCAGCACACGGCCCTCGATGTCTTCGATGCCGGCCGGTACGGCCGGATACCATTTGACGTTCTTCAGGGCGGCTTCCGGGAAGCTGGCGGCGAACTGGGCCTTGAGCTTGGCGTCCATCAGCTGGTCAGCGCCTTTGGCGGCGGTGAAGTTGCCGGCGGAGCCCGCCACCTTGGCAGCGATTTCCGGACGCATGTTGAAGTTGATCCAGGCATACGCGGCAGCATCATTGCGGCCTTTGGCGGGGATGGCAAAGGTGTCTATCCAGCCGAGCGCGCCCGACTTGGGGGCGATGTACTGGATTTCGGGTTTTTCACTGTTGAGCTTCCAGCCGCCGGTATCCCACATCATGGCGCCCACCACTTCGCCGGTGCGCATGCCGTTGAGCAGCTGGTCCTTGTTGTCCCAGTAAAACTTGATGTTGCTCTTGCAGGCGATCATGGTTTTGCCGACTTCGTCCATCAGCGCGCCATAGGCTTTTGGGTCTTTGTAAAGTGCAAACGGATCCTTGCCGGAGGCAAAGGCAAATGCCAGCAGGGTGGGCCGCTTGAGGCGAACGGCGGTCTTTCCCTTGACATCGGCTTTGCACAAATCGGGGTAGTCGCTCATCTTCGCCAACTGGGTGTTGACCACCAGGCCGTCGGTACCCCAGATGTGCGGCAGGCCATAGACCTTGCCGGCCAGCGTGGTGTTCTTTTTGGTGGCGTCGAGCATGGCAGGAATGAACAGCTCGGACTTGATCTTGCTCAGGTCCATGGGTTTGTAAATACCAAACTCCTGCTGCGGGCCGGTGATGCGGTCCTGTGAGGGCTGGGCCAGGTCAAAACCCGCACCGCCGGTGGCGCGCAATTTGGAGATCATCTCCTCGTTGTTCGACAGGGTGAGCTCGACGTCAATTCCTGTTTCCTTTTTGAACTGCGCCACAACATCAGCCGGCACGTAGTCCGCCCAGGTAATCAGCCGCAGTTTCTGATCCTGAGCCCAAGCCGTATTGGCCAGGCTAGAAGCAAGCAGACCGGCCCCCATCATGAGGCGCATCAGGCGAGATAATTTCATGGGATTTTCCTGGTTGATGACATGGTGATGTGACGCGAAGGGATTGCAGCAAAGCCCGGAAATGCATGAGCATGCGAAAAAAGCATAGCCTGTACTGGTTTCATTTCTGTGTCAATATCATCTGCACTGATAGCGCGCTTCTCCTTTTTTCACGCCACCCCCCGCAATGACCTTCTGGATTGACACACACTGCCACCTCGATGCCGGGGAGTTCTCGCCAGATGTGGCCGCAGTTCGTGCGCGGGCTACCGTCAGGCAGGTCGCGCATTGCGTGCTGCCGGCTGTGGCAGTCAGCAACTTCGCGGCCGTGCGCTTGCTGGCGCATGAGTTTTCGGACAGTTACGCATTGGGCATACATCCGCTTTGCGTGCCCGAAGCACAAGAGGCCGACCTGCTGGCGCTGGATGCGGAACTGACCCTCAGAAAGTCCGACCCGCGCCTGGTGGCGGTGGGTGAAATAGGGCTTGACTATTTTGTGCCCGCATTGACGCAAAGCCCCATGCGCGAGCGCCAGGAATATTTCTACCGCGAGCAGCTCAAGCTGGCGCGCAAGCACGGCTTGCCGGTCATCCTGCATGTGCGGCGATCGGCCGACAAGCTGCTCAAACATTTGCGTGAGCTGGTGCCCCATCACCCGGAGCACCCGGAGGACGGCTGGCGTGGCATTGCCCATGCCTTTAACGGCAGCGAACAGCAGGCGATGGAGTTCGTCAAGCTGGGTTTCAAGCTGGGCTTTGGCGGTGCCGTCACGTTTGAGCCCGCCCGGCAGCTCAGGCACCTGGCCGCCCAGTTGCCGCTGGAGGTGCTGGTGATGGAAACCGATTCACCCGACATTCCACCGCACTGGCTTTACACCACGGCAGCGCAGCGTGCGGCCGGGCAGGGCCAGGGCCGCAATGAGCCGGGCGAGTTGCCCCGCATTGCACAGCAAGTGGCGAGTCTGCGCGGCATCTCGGCCGAAGCGTTGGCCAGCGCCACCAGCGCCAACGCGCTAGAGGCGCTGCCCCGGCTCAAGGCGCTCGTGTCGTGAGCAATGTGGTGAGTAATGTCGTGAGTCATGACGGGAGGACTGCCGTGCTGACCGGCTTGCCGCCGCTCGTCTGCGGCCAGACGCGCCTCTTGATCCTAGGCAGTTTCCCGGGCGCTGCGTCTTTGGCCGCCCAGCAGTACTACGGGCATCCGCAAAACCATTTCTGGAAGATTTTGCAAGCCATTTGGCCTGATGGCCCAATAGGAACGGGGGCAGATGGCTATCAGATTCGTAGCGAATGGCTGCTGTCGAAGCGACTTGGAGTCTGGGACGTGTACGCGGCGTGTGAACGCGACGGCAGCCTGGACAGCAATATCCGCAATGCGGTGGTGAATGATTTTGCAGCCGTCAGGCAGCTCTGCCCGAAATTGCGGGCCGTCGCCCATAACGGAGGGGAAAGCTTCAAGCATTCAAAATACACGGTGCTGCTGGGTTTGCCGGTTTACCGGTTACCTTCCACCAGCCCGGCCAATGCGTCCTGGTCTTTTGAGCGCAAACTTAGCTCCTGGCGCGAAGTTTTTGAAAAACACGAATTGATCTGATGGCGAAAAAAATTACCGAGAACACCACCCTGGAGTTGCCAGAGGTCAATTTCTCCGACTATGGCGATGTGCGTTTTCTGCATTTGGGTACTGAATGGGTGCAGGGCTCCATGCTGCGCGATGCGCCTTATGACATTGAGCTGGAGTATGTGCAGCGCATGATGGTGGGGCTGCTGTTCATGGACGCTACGGCCGTGTCAAAAAAGCATGCGATGCAGCTTGGGCTGGGCTCGGCGGCGCTGACCAAGTTCTGCTACAAAAAGCTGCGCATGAAAACCACGGCCATCGAGATCAACCCGCAGGTGATCGCCGCTTGCCGGCTCTGGTTCAAATTGCCGCGCGACGACCTCAGGCTGCATGTCATCGAGGCCGATGCCGCCAAAGAAATCCAGAACCCGCGGCATCAGGGGAGTGTTGATCTCCTGCATGTCGACCTGTACGACCACGAAGCGGCGGCGCCGGTGCTGGACAGTGCTGATTTTTACGCTGATTGCCGGCGCCTTCTCAGTGATGAGGGGGTGATGACGGTGAACCTCTTCGGCCGGGATTCGAGTTATGTGCACTCGCTGACCAAGATCGCCGAGGCCTTTGGCCCGGAGGCGGTCTGGGCCTTCCGGCCGACGCGTGAGGGCAACACGGTCGTGATGGCCCAGCGCGAGCCCACGCGCCCGGACCGGGCCGAACTCCTGCTGCAGGCGGGCGTCATTGAATCACGTTGGGACCTGCCCGCCAAAAAGTGGCTGCGGCTTTTCAAGCCGGTGACCTGATGCCGGATGAGGACGGGGTGGCAATCGCCGGAGTGGATCGGGTACAGTGCCATCCATGAGCGCCGTGATACCCCCCCCACGCCCCACTTCCTCGCGGGACTCTCAGGGTAAAAAAGTCCATGCCGGCCCGCTCGACTGGCGCAAGCTGGTCGAGTGGCTCAGTGAAGACGGCGTGATCAGCAGCGCCGAGGCGCAGCGCACCATTGCGCGCTGCTCACAGGTGCAAAGCGCCCAGGCTCCCCTGATCCGGCTGGCCAGTGTCAGCATGGTGCGCGTGGCCGACGGCAAGCCGCTCGACATCGAAACCATTGCCCAGTGGCTGGCCGGCCGGGCCGATCTCAACTACCTGAGGATTGACCCGCTGAAGGTGGATGTGGGCAAGGTGGCCGACACCATGTCAGCGGTGTATGCCGAGCGGCACAAGGTGTTGCCGGTGCAGGTGACCCCCCGGGAGGTGGTGATTGCCACGTCCGAGCCCTTTGTCACGGACTGGGTGGCGGAGGTTGAGCGCCAGGCCAAGCGCAGCGTGCGCCTGGTGGTGGCCAATCCGCTGGAAATTGCCAAATACACGGCCGAGTTTTTTGCGCTGGCCAAATCCGTCCGGGCGGCGCTCAAGTCGGGCGGCACCTCGGGCTCGGCCAGCTTTGAGCAGCTGGTGGAGCTGAACAAGAGCAACAAGCAGCTCGATGCCAACGACCAGGGGGTGGTGCAGGTGGTGGACTGGCTCTGGCAGTACGCCTTTGACCAGCGCGCCAGTGACATCCACCTGGAGCCGCGGCGCGAGCAGGGTGTGATCCGTTTCCGGATTGACGGTGTACTGCATCCGGTCTACCAGTTGCCCATGGGCGTGCACAACGCCATGACGGCGCGCATCAAACTGCTGGGCCGTATGGATGTGGTTGAAAAGCGACGCCCGCAGGATGGCCGCATCAAGACCCGCAACCCGCGCGGCGACGAAATTGAAATGCGCCTGTCAACCCTGCCCACGGCCTTCGGCGAAAAGATGGTGATGCGGATTTTTGACCCGGACACCACGGTCAAGGACCTGGACGCGCTGGGTTTTTCGCAGCATGACGCGGAGCGCTGGGAGCAACTGCTCAAGCGGCCCTACGGCATTGTTTTAGTCACCGGGCCGACCGGCTCCGGCAAGACCACCACGCTGTACTCCACGCTCAAGCGTCTGGCGACTGAAGAGGTCAATGTCAGCACGATTGAAGACCCGATCGAGATGATCGAGCCGGCGTTCAACCAGACGCAGGTGCAGGCGCACCTGGATTTCGATTTCCCCGAAGGGCTGCGCGCGCTGATGCGGCAGGACCCCGACATCATCATGGTCGGCGAAATCCGCGACCTGCAGACCGCGGAAATGGCCGTGCAGGCCGCGCTGACGGGCCACCTGGTCTTCAGCACGCTGCACACCAACGACGCGCCCTCGGCGGTCTCGCGCCTGATGGAGCTGGGCGTGCCTGCCTACCTGATCAACGCCACGCTGCTGGGCGTGCTGGCGCAGCGGCTGGTGCGCACCCTGTGCGCGCAATGCCGTGAAAAGGACGAAGGCAGCTCGCGTGAAGCGTTGGCGGAAGTCGTCAAACCCTGGCAAATCAACGGGGCTTACCGGCCCTACAAGCCGGCCGGCTGTGTCGATTGCCGCATGACCGGCTTTCTGGGTCGGATGGGGCTGTACGAGTTGCTGACGGTGACCGAAGCCTTCAAGGACAAGGTCACCCGGGAGCCGAATATTGACGCGCTGCGGCGCCAGGCGGTGACAGACGGCATGCGCCCGTTGCGGCTGGCGGGTGCGCTCAAGGTGGCGGAAGGGGTGACCACCATCGAGGAAATCCTCTCCACCACCCCGCCGATGTCCTGAGCCGGACCTGAGCAGGTCCCGCGCGCCCCAATCGGGTGCCTTTAGAACCTGTTTACGATCTAAACGGGGCCTCGTTTAGATCGTAAACAGGTTCTTAGGCCTGTAGGTGAAAGCCACATGCCTGTCGGGGTTGATTGCATGCACAATCCGCAGGTTCAACTAATTTTCGAAGGAGACAACCCGTGAATATCAAGAGTCAGAAAGACTTCTTTTGCGGACTAATGTTCATGACCGTGGGCGTGGCCTTTGCGTGGGGTGCGAGCACCTACAACGTCGGTACAGGGGCCCGCATGGGCCCCGGCTACTTTCCGCTCATGCTGGGCATTTTGCTGGCCAGCATCGGAGCCGCAGTGACTTTCACTGCGCTGGTCGTTGAGACCGAGGGCGGCGCCAAAATCGGCAAATGGGCCTGGAAGCCGCTGATTTTGATCATTACCGCCAACGTCGTGTTCGGCATTTTGCTGGCGGGCCTGCCCAGCATCAAGCTGCCGGCCTTCGGCATGATTGTGGGGATTTACGCCTTGACCTTTATTGCCAGCATGGCTGAAGCGGGATGGAAGTTCAAGGCAACTTTCATCCTCGCAACGGTTCTCGCCGTCGGCAGCTACCTGGCTTTCGTCGTTGCGCTCAAGCTGCAGTTCCCGGTGTGGCCTGCCTTCATCACCGGCTAAGGAAAAAAATGGATCTCATTGCAAATTTGTCGCTGGGCTTTGGCGTGGCTTTCACGCCGATCAACCTGCTATACGCGCTGGCTGGCTGTATCCTGGGTACGCTGATCGGTGTTCTGCCCGGCATCGGCCCGGTGGCCACCATTGCCATGCTGCTGCCGGCCACCTACGCCTTGCCGCCGGTGTCCGCGCTGATCATGCTGGCCGGTATTTATTACGGTGCCCAGTACGGTGGCTCGACCACCGCCATTCTGGTGAACCTGCCGGGCGAGTCTTCCTCGGTGGTGACCTGTATTGACGGCTACCAGATGGCCCGAAAAGGCCGAGCGGGGCCAGCGCTGGCCGCTGCCGGACTGGGTTCGTTCTTCGCCGGTTGCGTGGGCACGCTGGTCCTGGCGGCCTTTGCACCGCCGCTGACCGAACTGGCTTTCAAGTTTGGCCCTGCCGAGTATTTCTCGCTGATGGTGCTGGGCCTGATTGGTGCGGTGGTGTTGGCATCGGGCTCGTTGCTCAAGGCGGTCGCCATGATTGTGCTGGGCCTGTTGCTTGGTCTCATCGGCACCGACGTGAATTCGGGCGTGGCTCGCTTCAGTTTCGATGTGCCTGAGTTGACCGACGGTATCGGCTTTGTCGTGATTGCCATGGGCGTCTTCGGCTACGGCGAGATCATCAGCAACCTGGCGCAGCCCGAGCATGAGCGCGAAGTGTTCACCGCCAAGGTGTCGGGCCTGTTTCCGACGAAACAGGATTTCAAGGATATGGTGCCGGCCATGCTGCGCGGTACCTTGCTCGGTTCGTCCCTCGGGATTTTGCCCGGTGGTGGCGCACTGCTGTCTGCTTTTGCCGCCTATGCGCTGGAAAAGAAATTGAAGATGAAGCCGGGCGAAGTTCCCTTCGGCCAGGGCAACATCCGCGGTGTGGCCGGTCCTGAGTCGGCCAACAATGCCGGCGCGCAGACCTCGTTTATTCCGCTGCTGACCCTGGGTATTCCGCCGAACGCCGTGATGGCGCTGATGGTGGGCGCCATGACGATCCACAACATCCAGCCAGGCCCGCAGGTGATGACCAGCAACCCCGAGCTGTTCTGGGGCCTGATCGCCTCGATGTGGATCGGCAACGCGATGCTGATCATCCTGAACCTGCCGCTGATCGGCATGTGGATCAAGCTGCTGACGGTGCCTTACCGCTACCTGTTCCCGGCGATTGTGCTGTTCTGTGCGATTGGTGTGTACTCCACCAACAACAACACCTGGGACATCTGGATGGTGGGTATTTTTGGCGTGATCGGCTACATCTTCGTCAAGTTGGGCGCAGAACCCGCGCCGCTGCTGCTGGGCTTTATTTTGGGCCCCATGATGGAAGAAAACCTGCGCCGCGCGCTGCTGCTGTCCCGGGGTGACTGGAGCGTGTTTGTCACGCGTCCGCTGTCAGCCGGCTTGCTGGCCGCCGGGGGGCTGCTGCTGCTGATCGTGCTGCTGCCGGCGGTGAAAAACAAACGCGAAGAAGCGTTCCACGAAGAAGACTGATTTTCCCAGTTTTCCATCCCTAAAAGACGGCGCCTTCGGGCGCCGTTTTTTATGGGGCTTGTACCCGTGCTGTAACCACTCTGGGCCACAATGCGGATGAAAAAGGTCATCATGCAACAGAACAACCACCTGCAGCAGCATCCGCAAAGAACGGCGCTGCACAACGAAATCCATGCCCGCCCGCCCGAGGCGATGACTGCTCCCCTGGCCATTTCACACGTGGTGATGGTGTGCGACGCTGCCCAGCGCGAGGCCAGCCGCGCCCATGTGGCTGCCTTGCTGCGCGACCACCATCTTCCCCAGCCTGACCTGGCGTCTACCCACATCCGCATGGAAGTGGGGCCGTTTCGCATCCGCTGGGAGCTGCACACCGAGTTTGTTTCCTGGACCTTCACGCACCCGGTCGAGCTTGACGACCTCGACCAGCGCGAGCCCGTCGCCGCCATCGCCGTCGTGCCGCAGGACTGGCTCGCCGGCTTGCCCGGCCAATGCCTCGCGGCGCTGCACCTGTGGGCCTTGCCCATGCACAGCCTGGGTGCTTCGACGCTGTCCCGGCGCGTGTTGCAGGAAGACACCCTGATCGGCTCCTCGGTGGCCGACGGCAACGGCGAGGTCTACACCGATCTGAGCATTCATGCCGATGGCTTTTCCCGCATGGTGGTGCTGGCCGGCAGCCTGACGCCGCGCCGCCTGGGCCGGCTGGTGCAGCGCCTCATCGAGATTGAAACCTACCGCATGGCCGCGCTGCTGGGTCTGCCGGCGGCGCGCGAGGCCTACAGCGTGCTGGCCTATGCCGAGCGCGAGCTGGCCGAACTGGCGCAGTCGATTCGCAGCGCCACGCCCAACGACGAACCCGTGCTGCTGGATCGCCTGACCAAACTGGCCGGCCAGGTGGAAAGCCAGCATGCGGCCACCCACTCGCGGTTTTCGGCCAGTGCGGCGTATTTCGAGCTGGTGGACAAGCGCATTGACGACATTGCGGAGGCCCGGCTGCCAGGCCTGCAGACCATCCGTGAATTCATGGACCGCCGCCTCACACCGGCGCGCAGTACCTGCGAGTGGGCCGCGCGCCGGCAGGACGCCTTGTCGCAGCGGGTTTCACGCATCAGCAACCTGCTGCGCACCCGGGTCGAAATTGACCAGCAGCAGAGCAGCCAGGCGCTGCTGGCCACCATGAACCAGCGCCAAGGCGTGCAGCTCAAGCTGCAGACCGCGGTCGAGGGCCTGTCCGTGGCCGCCATCACCTATTACACCGTCGGCCTCATTGCCTACATGGCCAAGGGAGCGCAGGCACTGGGCTGGCCGTGGAGCGGCGAAAGCACGGCCGCACTGGCCATACCGCTGGTGGCTGCGGCTGTGTGGTGGTCCATGCGAAAACTGCACCGGAAAATTGTGGAACAGCACCCCGGGGAAGCTTGAAAGCCTTCTGCCCCTGCCGGTTGCCGCCTCCGGGCGCTTTTTTTTTTCAGACTGATGATTCACTGTCTCGGCAACTTCGCACGCCTATCCCTGAAGGCACTCTTTCGTGGGCACGTGAGGTGTGCCAGACATTGCCACCATCCTGTTTCAAACCCTTGATAATCCCGTGATGGACTTCAACTTCAGCAACCCCTACACCTCGACCCGTATTCCCCTGTTTGCGCGCAATGTGGTTTCCACGTCCCATCCGCTGGGCGCGCAGGCCGGCCTGCGCATGCTGCTCAAGGGGGGCAATGCGGTGGATGCAGCCATTGCGGCCGCCGCCGCCATGGCCATCGTGGAGCCGGTCAGCAATGGTCTGGGGAGCGATTCTTTCTGCATCCTGTGGGACGGCAAGGACATGCATGGCCTGAACGCCTCGGGCCGCGCGCCGCAGAGCTGGACGCCCGAGTACTTCAAGCGCAAATACGGTGACAGCGCCACCACGCCACCCAAGCGCGGGATGGATTCAGTCAGCGTGCCCGGCGCCGTGGCGAGCTGGGTTGCCCTGAGTGAGCGTTTTGGTAAGCTGCCGTTCGCCGACCTGATGGAGCCTGCCATTGAAATCGCCGAGCGCGGCTATCTTCTGTCGCCGGTGGTGCAGCAGAAGTGGGCGGCCGCTACGGCCGAGTTGCAGTCGCAGCCCGGTTTTGCCGGTGCCTTCCTGCCCTGGGGCCGGGCGCCCAAGGTGGGCGAGCTGTTCCAGTTCAAGGCGGCGGCCAAAGCCCTGCGGGCCATCGCCCAGACCCGGGGCGCCGCGTATTACGGCGGCGAGATCGCCCACGCCATTGAAAAATTCTCCGCGCAAAACGGGGGCAGCATCACGGCGAAAGATTTTGAAGCCTACCAGCCTGAATGGATCCAGCCCATCACCAAGGACTACCGCGGCTACACCCTGCACGAGATTCCCCCCAACGGGCAAGGCATTGCGGCCCTGATTGCGCTGGGCATCCTGGACAAGTTCGACGTCGCCGGCCTGCCCGTCGATGGTGTGGATTCGCAGCATCTGCAGATTGAAGCCATGAAGCTGGCATTTGCCGACGTGTACCGGTATGTGGCCGAGCCGTCGTCAATGGAGGTGACGGCCGCGCAAATGCTCGATGACGCCTACCTGGCATCCCGTGCCAAACTCATCGACATGAAAAAGGCACAGGACTTTGGCGCTGGCAATCCGGTCAAGGGCGGCACGATTTACCTCACCGCCGCCGACGAAGACGGCATGATGGTGAGCTTCATCCAGAGCAACTACATGGGCTTTGGCTCGGGCTGTGTCGAGCCTGAATTTGGCATCAGCCTGCAAAACCGCGGCCATGGCTTCAGCGTGCAGGCCGGCGTCAACCAGGTTGCACCCGGCAAGCGGCCCTTTCACACCATCATCCCGGCCTTCCTCAGCAAGGACGGCCAGCCCGTGATGAGCTTCGGCGTGATGGGCGCCAACATGCAGCCGCAGGGCCACCTGCAGACACTGGTGCGCATGCTGGACTATAGGCAGAGCCCGCAGGTGGCCTGCGATGCACCGCGCTGGCGCTACAACGAGGGCCTTGAAATCAACGTCGAAGCCGCGATGAACCCAGCGACCGTCCAGGGGCTGGCCGGGCGCGGCCACCGCATGGAGGTCATCAACGACTCCTACCAGGACTTCGGCGCCGGCCAGTTCATCTGGCGCGCCGGCAACCCCAAAGTGGAAGGCTATGTGTCGGCGAGCGACGCCCGTCGCGATGGCCAGGCCGTGGGTTTCTAAAAGCGCATCTTGAGCGATATTTCAGAGTCAACAGCGCCTGCAAGCCAGGAAGCACAAGAACATAAAGCTGCAAAAAACATAGCATCCGGCCTGTTGCTCGCCATCTTCGGCGCGATTGCCTTCAGCGGCAAGGCCATCATCGTCAAGCTCGCCTACCGTTACGGCGTGGATGCGGTCACGCTGATCATGTACCGGATGCTGTTTGCGCTGCCGATCTTTGCCGTCATGGCCTGGTGGGCCACGTATCGACAGGGCGGCGGCCGCAGGGCGCCGCTGACGCGCAAGGACTGGCTGGGGGTGCTCGGGCTCGGATTCACCGGCTACTACCTGGCGAGTTTTCTGGACTTTGCCGGCCTGGCCTACGTCACCGCTTCGTTGGAGCGGCTGATTCTTTACCTCAATCCCACCCTGGTCCTGCTGCTGGGCCTGGTCATGTACCAGCGCCGCGTGGCGGCCGGGCAGCTCGTTGGCATGGCGATCAGCTACAGCGGTGTGGTGCTGGTGTTTGGCCATGAGATCACCTTGCAGGGTGCGGACGCCGCCTGGGGCGCGCTGCTGGTCTTTCTCAGCGCCGTCAGCTACGCGGTGTACCTGGTTTACAGCGGCGAGCTGGTCAGGCGCCTGGGTGCCCTGCGGCTGGTCGGGCTGGCGACCACGGTGGCCTGCCTGTTATGCCTGCTGCAGTTTGCGGTGCTCAGGCCGATGAGCGCTGCCGTGGTGGCGCCCGAGGTGATCTGGCTGTCGCTGCTCAACGCCACCCTGTGCACGGCTGCGCCGGTATTGATGGTGATGATGGCGATAGAACGCATTGGCGCCAGCATGGCGGCGCAAACGGGGATGGTGGGGCCCATGTCGACCATCCTGATGGGCGTGCTGATTCTGGGCGAGCCCTTCACCGCCTGGGTGGCGGCGGGCACGGTGCTGGTGATTGCCGGCATCTTTGTCTTTTCGCGCGCGGCCGCCAGAACCTGATTTCCCCGGCCCCCGAGATTCGACGCAACTCAGTATCATGGGCCATTCACTGATTCGCCAGTAACTTTCAAGCAAGGAACGATTATGGATTTGGGTATTGCAGGCAAATGGGCGCTGGTCTGCGGCGCCAGCAAGGGTCTGGGCTTCGGTTGCGCGCAAGCGCTGGTGCATGAAGGCGTGAACGTGCTCATCGTGGCGCGCGGCGCCGCGGCGCTGGAGGCCGCTGCTGACAAATTAATAGCTGACAACACCCGCCACGACAGCCCTGATGTGCAATTTGTTGCCGCAGACATCACCACACCCGAAGGCCGCGCCGCGGTTTTTGCGGTGCGCAAGGATTTCGATATCGTGGTCACCAATGCCGGTGGTCCGCCACCGGGTGACTTCCGCGACTGGGACCGCGACGCCTGGATCAAGGCCGTCGATGCCAACATGCTGACGCCCATCGAATTGATCAAGGCCACGGTGGACGGCATGGCGGCGCGCGGTTTTGGCCGCATCGTCAACATCACCTCCAGCGCCGTCAAGTCGCCCATCGATATCCTCGGCTTGTCCAACGGCGCCCGCAGCGGCCTGACCGGTTTTGTTGCCGGCGTGGCGCGCAGCAAGCTGGCTGGGCAGGGCGTGACCATCAACAACCTGCTGCCCGGCGCATTTGACACGGACCGGCTTCGGGGAACCATGAGCGGCGCGGCGCAGAAAACCGGCCAGCCGCTGGAAGCGATCATGGACGCGCGTCGCAAGAGCATTCCAGCCCAGCGTTTCGGAACGTCCGAAGAGTTTGGCGCCATCTGCGCATTTTTGTGCAGCGCGCATGCGGGCTACATGACGGGCCAGAACGTGCTGGCCGACGGCGGCGCCTATCCGGGAACGTACTGAAAAACGTACTGGAAACGTACTACAAACGAACGGTGCCAGGTGGCCTGCGGCGGGACGCCTGCCTCAAGCCGCGCCTGGCGAACTCGTCCTACATGCGCTTTTGTCAACTATTGCCTATGCTTGTTCGTTAGACACGATAGGCGTATTGCTGCGTCGAAGCATTGCAGATGAAGCGTCGCCGGACCGCATGTCTAATTCTTAAAAATGGAGATCCCATGAAATCCCTCAATTTTTCTCTCGCACGCGCCCAAACGCTGCTTCTTGCAGCTTCCCTGCTTTGCGGTGGAGCCATGGCAGAAAAACCAGAATGGGCAGGAGAAGGTGGCGGTAAAGGCCAAAAGCATGAGAAAAAGAATCAAAAAGAAGGAAAAGGGTCGGGAGCCGTTCAGGGAACAGTGCAGGGATCAGGGCAGAAAAACCAGGTCACCCGGACAGAGGTTCGGATCGGTGGTTTTTTTGCGGACCATCAGCGCGTGGCGGTGCGTGAGTACTACGTCGGGCAAGCCAAAACCGGTCGGTGCCCACCGGGACTGGCCAAGAAGAACAATGGCTGCATGCCTCCCGGCCAGGCCAAAAAATGGGCGATGGGTCAGCCATTGCCGGGCGACGTCGTCTTTTATCCCGTGCCACAGGCCGTGACGGTACGCCTCGGCGTTCCTCCTTCCGGCTACAAGTATGTTCGGGTCGCGAGTGACATCCTGCTGATCGCCATAGGCACCAGCATGGTGGTCGATGCCATCCAGGACCTCGGTTCGATGTGATGACTGCTGCGCGGGGTTCGGCGTCGAGTTGACCCGGCCCTCGTGCCTGCTGCCGCAGCTGCGCTTGTCGCGGTGAAGGAGCGGCGCTTCATCCAGACATGAAAACCCCATGGGGAGCCAGCCGGCGCCTGTGGGATTTTTGTTATGACGGTGAAAACACCATGCAGACCGGGCTGCCGCAGGGCACCGACAGCCCCGTGGACCTCAGCGGGCCGGAGCTCTCGTGCACGGTGAAGGGCACAATGCTGTCGCTGTCTTCGTTGAGTACGAAGAGGATGCGTCCGTCGGGGCTTAACGTGAAAAACCGGGGTGTCCGTCCCTCTGACGCCTGGGTACCCATGAATGCCAGGCGCCCCGTGCCCGGCTCAATCCGGAAGATCGCAATGCTGTCATAGCCCCGGTTGGAGGCGTAAAGCGTGCGCCCCGCATGGTCCACGACGATGCCCGAGGCGCGGCTGTTGCCGGTGAAATGATCGGGCAGGGCAGACAGAACCTGCATGGGTTCCAGATCACCCGTTTCTGCGCTGAAACGATAAGCGGTCACGCTGGAGTCCAGCTCGTTCACCACATAGGCGAAGGGCTCTTTCGGATGAAAGGCGAGGTGGCGCGGTCCTGCGTTTTCGCGCGTCGCTACCGAAGCCCGCGCGGCGGGTTGCAGCTGGCCGTTGGCGAACCGGAAGCAGAACATGCGGTCCAGGCCCTTGTCGGGTACGACAACAAAGCGGCCGCCCGGATCGAAGGGATTGAAGTGCGGCTTTGAAAAAGGCTGCTCGGTCTTGTGCGGGCCCGGCGTGCCTTCCAGCTGGACGACCTGGCTCACCTCACCCAGCGAACCATCTGCGGCTACCGGCAGCACCGCGAGACTGCCGCTCAAATGGTTGGACACGACCAGGCAACGTTCGGTCGGGTCCAGCGCCAGGTGGACAGGGTTGTTGCCCTGGCAACTCTGCCGATTCAGAAAGTGCAGGGTGCCGTCGGCTGGATCTATCCGGAATGCGCTCACCTCCTGCCGGTCTCCGTGCACCGCATAGAGCGCATCACCTCTGCGATTGCGGGCCAGGAAGGATGGATTGACCAGGTCCGCGACCACTTGCACCCGTTCCAGTTGCCCGGTGGCGGGGGTAACCTTGAAGACGCTGATGCCCTCTCCGCGGGCATTTCGCTCGCGCGTGGTGCGCGAGCCGACATAGGCGTACATGGTGTGGTCCTTGCGAGCCGGGTCGGGTCACTGCGCAGCGGCAGCGGCGGAGGGGGGCGCGACCGAAGCACCCTGGATGCCGTGGCGGGCCAGTGCCTTGGCCACAAAACCGCTGGCTTTCATGTCCTCGACGTATTGGCGCAAGAGCTCCGCCGTTTCATGCCCGCGACCTTTGGGTGTGCCCATGGCCTGCTGGATCACCATGAAACGGCCAGGCAGGAGTCGCAGGCCGGGAAAGCGCCTGGCGTCCCCTTCCAGTTGCTGCCTGACGCCTGCCGCCACCTCCAGGCCCTGCGCCACGAAGATATCCACGACGGTCGGGGACGTCGGTGCCCGCACGATCTGCGCCTCGCGAAGTTCCCGGCTCAGGTACAGGTCGTAGGCACTGCCCTTGCCGACCGTGACCCGATGACCCGGGCGATCGACCTCGTCATTGGCCTGAATCGGTGAGTCCTGGGGCACCATGTAGCTGCCTTCAATCAGCACATAGGGGGCTGTGAAGGATATTCCCTCGCCACGCAGCGGATCAATCGCAAAGAACCCGATATCCGCCTGCTCCTGGGTCACGGCATCCACGGATTTTCCCGCGGTGTCGAACACCACCAATTCGATCCCGACGCCAAGCCGTTCGGCGAAAGCCCGCGCCAGGTCGATCGACACGCCGACGGGCTCACCCGTTGCAGCATCGCTGTTGGCGAGGATGGGGTTGCCCAGGTTGATGGAGGCCCGCAGCTTGCCTGTTGGCGTGAATGCTTTGATGATCTGCGATGGAATGTTCATGGCGAGTTCCTGATACGTTCAAAAGTCAAAAGGGGGTAACGCGAAAATGAGCTGCTGACAATGAAAAGCGGCCTCAGGATTTGAGCAGGTCACTGATTTCTCCCAGATTTTTCAGGGTGCTGAGCAAGTGACTGCGCAAAGCCTCGGAGGCTTCTTCGTTGCGGCCTTTTTCAAGAAGTTCAAGCACGCCCAGATGCTGAAGGCAGTGTTCTTTATAGCGTTTGCGGTTTTGCATCGAGCGATAAGACAGCAGACGGCGCACGCGGTTGACGCGGCGTATCGTGTCGATGAAGAAGGGGTTGCCCGAGGCCTCCACCAGCGACTCATGGAAACGAACGCCGCGCTCATGCAGCTGGTCCGCCGTGTCGGTTTCGATGCCGCCCTCCAGCAAGTGCAGTTCGGCGGCGCGGCAACGCGCCAGCACTTGCGGATCGAGCCGGTAGCCCGGTTCCAGCAGGGCTGCCGGCTCCAGCGCCAGCCGGAGACGGTAGGACTGCAGCAGGCTGTCTGGCGTGGTCAGCATGGACGAGAAGACCCAGCCATAGCCGGGTTTCCTGTTTGCCCAGCCCTCCTGGGAAATGCGGCTGAGCACGGCCTGAAGCTGTGCCGCGGTCAGGCCGTAGCGGTTCTTGATCAGACTTTCCGAGAATTCATCGGACAGCAGGCCCTTGAGCCGGTCGTCGGCTATCTTGAAGTAAACGGTGGTCACGACATCCGATTCGTCCAGTCCCCACTGCTCGGCCAGGTCGGCCACGGGCTGGGTGACCGATTTCGCCAGAAAGTAGCCCCGGTTGCGCTCGCGGCTCAGCACGCCTTTTTCATGCAGCAGGCACAGGGCTTCATTGATGGGGGAGCGTGACACGCGCAAGCGGTCGGCCAGCAGTTGTGCCGGCAGATGGTCGCCAATCGTCAGCCCTTCGGCCTGGATAAACTCGATGATCTGGACAGCTATGGATTTTTCGGTCTTCATAGAGCCGGTATTCTGCCCCTGAATGCGTATGCTCAACATGGGCTGGTTGCCGTTACCGCCGCCCTGGCCTTGGCGCGGGTACCCTGCGCCGCGATCGTCTTGCCCAAAATCGAGGGTATGACCCCGCCGTCGCGCAGCAACTGCACTTCAAGCTGTGTCTCCACGGCGGCCGTGGCCAGCAGGGCCTGGGTACTTCCGTTGAGACGGCGGATGCGCACCGCCACACTGCAGCGCGGCGCCAGGTGCTGCGGGTCGGCATCAATCTCGAGTTGGTCGCCGGGCTGCAGTTGCAGCGTGTGCGGATTAACGCCCGGCGGCAGCCGCAGCGGCAGAATCCCCATGCCGATCAGGTTGGAACGGTGGATGCGTTCAAAGCTCGCCGCCAGCACCGCCCGGATCCCGAGCAGTCGCTGGCCCTTGGCCGCCCAGTCGCGTGAAGAGCCGGTGCCATAGCGCTCACCGGCCACCAGTACGACCGGGTCGCCGTCCTCCCGGTAGCGCTGCGCGACCTCCCATATCGGCTGCACCTCACCGCTGGGCACATGCAGGGTGTGGGCCAGCGGCACCTCCGGCTTGAGCAGGTTGACCAGCGTCTTGTTGTGGAAGGCTGCACGCACCATCACCTCCCAGTTGCCGCGCCGCGAGGCAAAGACATTCAGATCCTGGCGGTTGTCGCCGCGTTCAACCAGAAAGTCCGCCACCAGGCTGTCCGGTGGAATGGCGCTGGCCGGTGAAATGTGGTCGGTGGTGATGTCGTCGCCCAGCACCAGCAGGGGATAGGCGCTGTAGCGGCCGAGCAGGCTGCCCTCCGTGACCGCCGCAAAGGGCGGGCGGCGCAGCGTGGTGGACCGCGCATCCCAGGGGAACAGCGGCGTGTCGGGCGCCTTCAGGGCGTGCCAGAGCGGATGGCGGCTGGCGATCTCGAAGTCGCGCCGGTAGTCGGACGGGTCGCCGGCCAGCGCCAGGTGCGCATCAATTTCCTCGCGCGTGGGCCACAAGTCCTTGAGGAACACCTGCCGGCCGTCCGGCGTGGTTTGTACCGGATCAAGGCGAAGGTTTCGCTCCGCGTCACCTGCCAAAGCAAAAGCCACGACCAGCGGCGGCGACATGATGAAGCTCAGTTCGAGGTCGGGATGCACGCGTCCCGGAAAGTTGCGGTTGCCGGACAGCACGGCCACCGCCTTGCTGTGGCCTGCCGCCTGCGCCTGGCGGATCGCCTCCGTGAGCGGGCCCGGATTGCCGATGCAGGTGGTGCAGCCGTAGCCCACGATGTCGAAGCCGACGGCGGACAGGTCGTCGCGCAGTCCCGCCCGTTCCAGGTAGGACGCGGCAGCGGGTGACCCGGGCGCCAGGGAAGTCTTGACCCACGGCGGCGCCTTGAGGCCGAACGCGCGCGCCTTGCGTGCGAGCAGCCCGGCGGCAATCAGCAGGCGCGGGTCAGAGGTATTGGTGCAACTGGTGATGGCGGCAATGGCCACGGGATGCCGCGGCATGTCGGCGCTGGGCGCCGGCGGCACAAATCCCACCGCCGCCAGCGCTTGGGGCGTTTCCGAATAGTCCAGCAGGTCCTGCGGACGGCGGGGGCCGGCCACGTGCATGCCAATCGTCTGGAGGTCGATCTCGATCGTGCGGGTGTAGCGCGGCTCGGCTTCGGGGTCGAACCACAGTCCGGTGCGCCGGGTGTAGGCCTCCACCAGCGCGATGGCGTCTTCCCTGCGTCCGGTGTTGCGCAGGTAGTCCAGCGTGCGCTGGTCCACGGCGAAGAAGCCCGTGGTCGCGCCGTACTCAGGCGCCATGTTGGCCACCACGGACCGGTCGCCCGCGCTCAGCGTCGCGACACCCGGGCCGTAAAACTCCACGAATTCCCCCGAGACACCGATCTGGCGCAGCCGCAGCGTCACCGTCAGCGCCAGGTCGGTGGACTGCGCGGCCGGCGGCAGCCGGCCGGTGAGCCGCACGCCAATCACATCCGGAATGCGCAGCATGGTCGGCATGCCAAACATCACCGTTTGGGCCTCCAGCCCGCCCACGCCCCAGCCCAGCACGCCAATGCCGTTGATCATGGGGGTGTGGCTGTCGGTGCCTATCATCATGTCGGGCACGGCCCACAGCCTGCCGCCGCGCTCTTCGGTCGTCACCACCGTCGCCAGTTGCTCCAGGTTGATGGTGTGCATGATGCCGGTGCCCGGCGGGTGAATGCGCACGCCGCTGAGCACGCGGGACGCCCAGCGCAAAAAGCGGTAGCGCTCGCCGTTGCGGCGGATCTCGTGCTGCAGATTCAGCGTGACCGCGTCGCGCTGCGCATACACCTCCACCGCCAGCGAATGGTCGATGGAGACATCGACGGGCAGGCCGGGATTGAGTACCGAAGGGTCGACCCCTGCCTCGTCGAGCGCGTTGCGCATGGCCGCAATGTCGACCAGCGCAGGCGTGCTGGTGGTGTCGTGCATCAAGACACGGCCGGGCTGAAAGGCCAGTTCGGCCTCGCTGGTGCCGTGCTCCAGCCATGCAAAAACTGCGTCCACTGCGGCCTGCCGCTCGTCACCCTGCATATTGCGCACGGCGTTTTCCAGCAGCAGGCGCAGCACCACGGGCAAGCGCCCCAGGCGCTCCCCACACAAGGCGGGCAAGTCGACCAGCGCATGCGCCTGGCCGTTGACGAAAAGTTGTCCTTCGGGAAATTTGTAGGTGTTTTCCATAGTGTGTATTTTGCATATTAACGCAATAAAATGCAATTAAGCACAAACCCTAGACGCAAATTCCAGCCTCATTCAAGGAGCTTTCCCGTGCAACTTCCCCGTCGTTTCGTTTTCCAGGGCCTTTTGATGGCCGCAGGCCTGGCCAGCTCGGCCGGGGTGCAGGCCCAGGACTATCCCGGCAAGCCCATCACCCTCGTGGTGCCTTTTTCAGCAGGCGGGGGCGTCGACACGATCGCGCGCCTGCTTGCCGAAAAGCTTCGTGTCTCGCTGAAGCAGTCCATCGTGGTGGACAACAAGGCCGGCGGCAGCGGCATGATTGGCGCGCAAGCCGTGGTGAGGGCTGTGCCCGACGGCTACACGCTTTTGTTGGGTTCGGCGGGTGAAACCGCCATCAATCCCTTTGTCTACAAGGGCCGGATGCAGTACACGCCGGCGAAAGACCTGGCGCCGATCACCCTGGTGACGCGCATTCCCAATGTGCTGGTCACCAGCCCGACCCTTCCGGTCAAGAACATGGAGGAGTTGATAGCGCACGCCAAAAAGAACCCCGGCAAGCTGTCTTATTCGACCAGCGGTGTCGGCAACCCCCAGCACCTCAACGGCGAACTGCTGGAGGAGCTTGCCGGTATCCACATGGTTCACATTCCCTATCGGGGCGCGGCAGGTCAATTGATTGACGTCACCTCGGGCACGGTCGACATGACCTTTGTCAGCTACACCGCGGCCAAGGGCTTCATCCAGAGCGGCAAGGTCAAGGCCATCGCCGTGACCTCGGCCAGGCGCGCCAGTTTTGCGCCCGACATCCCTGCCATCGCCGAGTACAAGCCGCTGGCCAGGTACCAGCTGGAAAACTGGTTCGGCCTGTTTGCGCCGGCCGGCACGCCAGACGCCGTGCAGCAAAAGCTCAATGCGGCGGTCACGCAGGCCTTGCGTGATCCTGAATTGGCGAAAAAACTCCGGGAGCAGGGCGGAGAGCCCGCTCCCATGACGGCGCAGGAGTTTCGTGACTTCATCAAGACCGAGGCCGTGCAGTTCGAACGCATTGTCAGAACGGCCAACATCACGGCGGAATAGGCCGCAGCCTCCATTTCTTTCCCTCCTTCTTCCTCTTTTTCCGTCCTTTCGTTTTTCTTTTTCCACATGACCTTCAACCAGGAGACCTTCATGCATCGCAAGACCTTTCTGAAAATTTCCGGCCTCCTGCTGGGCTGCCTGGCCGCTCTGCCCGCGCTGTCGCAAGACTATCCAGCCAAGCCCGTGACCGTGGTCGTGGCTTATGCCGCTGGCGGCAACAACGACATCCGCGCCCGCATGCTGGGCGTGGAGGTTGCCAAAACCCTGGGCAAGAGCATCATCATTGAGAACAAACCCGGTGCCAGCGGCAACATCGGCCACGACTTCGTCGCGCGTGCCGCCACGGATGGCTACACGCTGGGCATAGGCGCGATGGGCCCGATGGCGGTGAATGCGGCTATCTACCCCAAGGTGCCGTTCGACGCGGTCAAGGACTTCACGCCCATCGTCCTGATCGAAAAGGCGCCGCTGGTGCTCGTCACCCGCACCGACAAGCCCTTCAAGTCGGTGAAAGACGTCGTCGCTGCGGCGAAGGCCAAGCCAGGCTTGTTGACTATCGGCAACGCCGGCGCGGGCGGCGCGCATCATCTGAGCGCCGAGTTGTTCAAGCAGACGGCGGGCATCTTCATGCTGTCCGTGCCGTACAAGGGGGGCGGTCCGGCCGCCGGTGCGCTGCTGGCGGGCGAGGTGGACTTGATGTTCGAGCAAACCTATGCGGCCCTGCCCTCGATCCAGGCCGGCAAGACACGCCCCCTTGCTGTCACCAGCGACAAGCGCTTGCCCAGCCTGCCCGATGTGCCGACCATGGCCGAGCTTGGCTACCCGCAGGCCACGGTTTCAAACTGGCTCGGCCTGATTGGGCCCAAGGGGCTGTCGCCCGCCGTGGTCCGCAAACTCAACGAGGCCTACAACAGTGCGCTGGCCTTGCCCGATATCCGGGAAAAAATTGCCGGCCCCGGCAACGTGATCGGTGGCGGCACGCCCGAGGAGTTTGCGGCGTTTATAGCGGCCGAGAACAAGCGCTGGGCAGCGCTCGTGAAGGTGGCCGGCATCAAGCTGGAGTAGGCGGGCACATTGACGCGCGGCAGGGAGCCCTGCGGCCACAGTGCAAAATGGGTCCATGAAACCACCCAAGCGACTGCAGTCATTGATTGAGGAAGGTCTGATCGACACAGTCGTGCGTCAGCTCATGAGCGGCAAGGAGGCCATGGTCTACGTGGTGCGCTCTGGCGGCGAAACCCGCTGCGCCAAGGTCTACAAGGAGGCCACGGAGCGCAGCTTCCGGCAGGCGGTTGATTACACCGAAAACCGCAAGGTCAAAAACACCCGCCAGGCCCGCGCCATGGCCAAGGGCACCCGTTTTGGCCGGCAGGCGCAGGAGGCCGCCTGGCAAAGCGCCGAGGTTGATGCGCTGTATCGCCTGGCCGCCGCTGGCGTGCGCGTGCCCCGGCCCCACAATTTCTGCGACGGCGTGTTGCTGATGGAGCTGGTGACCGACGAGCACGGCGACGCCGCCCCGCGGCTCAATGACGTGGAGTTCACACCCGAGCAGGCGCGCACGCACCACGGGACGCTGTTGATCGAGGTGGTGCGCATGCTGTGCGCCGGCGTCGTGCATGGCGACCTGTCGGAGTTCAACATCCTGCTGGGCAGCGAACAGGGTGTGGACGGCCCGGTGATCATCGACCTGCCCCAGGCCGTGGACGCCGCCGGCAACAACCACGCCAAACGCATGCTGCTGCGCGACGTGGATAACCTGCGCGGCTTTTTTGGCCGCTTTGCACCCGAGCTGCTGCATACCGACTTTGGCCCGGAGATATGGGCCTTGTATGAACGCGGCGTGCTGGACCCTGAGGTGGTTCTCACCGGCCGGTTTGAGCGCAAGGTCGGGGCGGTGGATATGGGTGGCGTGATGCGCGAGATTGACGATGCGCGTGCCGAGGAAGCGGCGCGGCGGGTGCGTATGCAGGCTGTTGGGTGATGGGGCTGGTCAGTCGCCTAATGTCTCCAGGTATTTCTGAAACGCCTTCTCCACGCAGGCCGCTGGCGTCTGGTGGTCGCCTTGGCCTGTCGGCGGCTAAACCCATCACCTGAATCGATTTTGGCTGATCGGGCCAAAAATACCCTCTTTGGCCGTCTTGCTGATCGTCACAACCGCAGGGTGGGTGAGCCGGCGTTCGGTCGTGATGGCGTACAGGTTCTCGACCACCGAATCGATACGGCCGATTTCGACCACTTGGTGCTGTTCGCAAACCTGATCAACGATGGCTGTTGGTGCGGCAAATAGTCCGGCCCCCGCTTGTCCGAAGGCCTTCATCAGAGCACTGTCATCAAATTCACCGACGATGTGGGGCCGCAAATTGTTAACCTTGAACCACTGCTCAAGTTTCGGCCGAATGGCGGCATCTTCACCGGGGAGCAAGAACGCAGTGTTATCGAGCATGGCCGGAAAACTGCCTTTCAGCTCTTTCACCAGGCTGGGGGTACCGAACACCGTCAGCCCACTCTCGCCGAGCAGGTGGCTGTAGCCGCGAACATTCAGGTTTGCCGGCATGGGTCGGTCCGCAATGATCATGTCAAGTCGATCTATAGCCAACTCCGCCAGCAAGGAAGGCAAGCGTCCCTCGCGGCAAACCAGCCGCATCGGCTCCCCTTGCCTTTGCTTGAGCGCCGGTTCCACAAGCCGGTAAGCGACGGACTTTGTGACGGAATCGGCGATCCCCACCTGGAAGGGCAAGGTCTTTTTCGCCCCCTGGTTATGAAGCACCTCGAGGAGTTCGTCACCAATCGAGAAGATCTCTTCCGCGTAGCTCAGAATGCGCCGTCCGGCGTCGGTCAACTCACGGTTACGCCCGGATCGGCGAAACAATTCAATGCCCAGCTTCGCCTCAAACTTGCTCAGCTGGCCACTGATGGACTGCGGCGTGAGGCACAGTTGCTCGGATGCGCGGGCAATGCTGCCAGTCTTTGCAACCATCCAGAAATAGCGCAAATGCTTGAAGTTAAGTACGGCCAAAGTGTTCCCCATCAACTGCCCAGCGTGCGAGAGCGAGACACAAACGACTTTTCGCGCGCAGACCAGTTTCATCGAATTTTTCGATGTATTAAGCCATTGAATTCGACTTGCTAGATGTATCGATACGCCCTAGCATCACAACCGAGACCCAACTGGTGCGCCTTGTTGCCTTGCAGGTTGAGCAAACCCGACGACAGCAAGGGCAGGACAATTTCCAGAACCGAGCGGCCGGGTTGGGTCTATGCAGGTTTTCAACAAGGAGATCATCATGAAAAAAATACTACTCCTGACGGATGGTTCGGAATGTGCTCTGCGCGGCGTAGCCCTCGTTATCTCAAAACGCGCCCACTATGCCAATCCGGATGACCTCGACATCCATCTGGTCAACGTCCAAGCCCCTTTTTCGCATGACGTCAGTCGTTTTTCCGATCACGACCAGGTAGCCGCATTTCACCATGAGGAGAGCGTGAAGCTCATGCGGGGGGCATGCGAACTTCTGGATGCGGCCGGCGCAAAGTACACGTGCCACCACGAGGTCGGCAAAATCGCAGAAACGATCACCCACCTGGCTGAAACGCTAAAGTGCGATCAAATCGTCATGGGCACCCATGGTCGCGGGGCGCTCAGTGAGTTTCTGATGGGTTCGATCACGCTGAAGGTGGTCCATCTTTCAAAAATTCCGGTGCTGCTCGTCAAGTAGTTGCATCTTTTTTCTGGAGTCCGGCATGCATGACAAGCAAGCCCACTCCAAACCGATTGAAGAACTGCTCAGCGACTTTGAGACGCACCTCAAACGCGGTCTGACCCAGGTACAAGCACAGGAGCGACTCGCAAAGTTTGGTGCCAACGAACTGACCGAGCGGCCACGGCCGGGCTTTTTGGCGCTGCTGTGGGATCAGTTCAAAAATTTCCTTGTGATCATTCTGATCATTGCTGCGGCGATTTCACTCGCACTCGGCGAGTACGTCGACTCCGTTGCCATCTTGTTCATTGTGGTGCTCAACGCTGTGGTCGGAGTCTTTCAGGAGTCAAAGACGCAGACAAAACACCTCAGCCGCGCCCTGGGCTTGCAAATAATCTATTTTTACTGTCCAATGAAGGAACGAAGGGGAGTAACTCCCTCGTTTTGCTGACACATTCGATAACAGATACCACAGCAAAATCGCCACAGCAAGTCGTCATTCCGAAGTTCACACTTCCGGCTTGCTGGATATGCGGAGACACTGCATATCGAGCCAGACCTTCGATTGAAACCTGCACAGGTTTGATCGAGGCGTTCGCGGCATCACCCGAGCCGCACCACTCACATACCTGTCCGGTTTGAACGAAGCCGGAAATCCGCGCGTCGGATTTCCATGTCCGAACTTGATATGGAGTGTGAAAATTGGAACTATTTACAGCCCCCTGGTGGTCGGCCCTGCTGGCGATCATTCTCATTGACCTGGTGCTTGCCGGCGATAACGCCATCGTGATTGCGCTGGCCGCTCGCAATCTGCCACCCAACCTTCAGAAAAGAGCGATTGTCTGGGGTACGGTCGGGGCCATCGTGGTGCGCTCCGCCATGACGGTGGGCGTCGTGTGGCTGCTCAAGATCCCCGGCCTGATGCTGGTGGGCGGCCTGGGCCTGCTGTGGATCGCCTACAAGCTGCTGGCTGACGAGGGCGGCGGAGAACACCAGGGCCCTGTCGCGACCACATTCTGGGGCGCGATGAAAACCATCGTCGTGGCCGACGCCCTGATGGGTATTGACAACGTTCTGGGTGTGGCCGGCGCCGCGCACGGTGCCTTTGACCTGGTCATCATCGGCCTGCTGGTGAGCGTGCCTATCGTGGTTTTCGGCAGCACGATGGTGCTCAAACTGGTGGCGCGTTTTCCCCTCATCATCAACCTCGGGGCGGCCGTTCTGGCGATTACCGCAGCCAACATGATCATCGGCGAACAACTGCTTGACCCGATCTACGGCGGCCCGAGTGCTTTGCCGTCTGCCGAGACCCTGCACACCGCAGCTCAATGGGTTACCTATGCGTTCGCTGTAGCGGGTGTGCTGGGCGCGGGCTGGAGGGCCACCCGACGCAACAAGTCCGAACACTATGCAAACGAGAAAGACCTGATTGCACATTGAAAGTGAAAGGCATCACCGAAGGCCACTGGGAGGTCCAGGGCTTTTTGTTTCACCCAGCGAAGCTTCTATAACCACGATAACTGAAGGAGAACTTTATGGACAACATCATTGTTTATATTGACGATGCCGGCTATGCCCTGCACATGCTGCAACCCATGCTGCCAGAGGGCAACGCGCGCAGTCCGACCCGCTGGATTCTGGTGGCCTGCGCACCGCGCGTGACGCACCATGCCAGCAAATGGGTAACACACAGTGCGCGGGAGAGTTGGCGCGGCAAATGGGCGGCGAAAGTATTTGCGCAACTGGTGCCTCTCCTGCAAAAAGAGGGCAATACCGTGGTGACACGGATGGCCCAGACCACATTGACCACCCAGACGGAAGCCTTGATCAAGGAACATGGCGTTGCACGTGTGCTGGACGCCCGCCGGCCCAAATTTGGCCAGGACCTGCAACCCGTCACGACCGAGCAGGCCCAGGAACACCACGACGTGCTGGGCTATGTTGCAGCGCTGGCGAGCGCGGGACTGCTTGTTGCGACAGACTGAATAGCCCCTCGGAATAGCCCTCGCGCTTTTCGCTTCGCGTAAGGCGTTGCCCCCGAGGGGGTTCATTTTCCTTGGGGCGGCCCGGCGGAAAATGGGGGTGATCCTGGCTAGCCATGCTGCTGCACATCCCGGGGCGCAGGCCGGGCGCAAGCGCCAGAACATGAGCTTGGAAGAAGAGCGCGAGTTCCTGACCCCCTTTTTGGAGCAAGCGGCCACGGGTGGTGTACTCGTAGTCGGCCAGATCAAGGCAGCGCTGGACCAGCGCCTGGGGCGCGAGGTGGCGCTGGCCTCAGCCTACAACCTGCTGCACCGCCTCGACTGGCGAAAAATCGCCCTCGACAAGCGCCGTCCGCAAAGCGATCCACAAGCTCAGGATGAGTGGAAAAAACTCCCCCAAACGCTTGCCGAAATCCGCCGAGACTGGGCGCAAGGCAAAGCCATCAAGCTGATGTTCCAGGACGAGGCGCGCTTGTGAAGCGCATCTCGGACGTGCGCAGGTGCTGGGTTCCCAAGCCAATACGCCCAATCTGCCAAGCCATGCTGACGCACTAATATACCTATGCCTATGGGGCGGTGGATGTCTGCATTGGCGAGCTCGATAGGTTGATCCTGCCGCACGTCAATACCGAGTGCATGCAGCTGTTTCCGAACGAAGTCTCGGCACGTCATCCTGATGAGCGCATCGTCATGTTGATTGACGGTGCAGGCGGGCACCAGTGACAAGCTCAAAGCGCCAGCGAACATCTACCTGCTCAAACCCCCGCCGTATGCGCCCGAGCTCAACCCGATTGAGCACGCCCGGGATGAGCTACGTGAGAAGTTCTTCCATAACCGGGTCTTCAAGAGCCTCGACGCATTGGCGGGTGACCTGGCACTTGCGATGAAGACCTTGGAACTTGATCCCAACATAGCGGGCTCCATCGTGTCGCGGCCTTGGATTATTGGAGCGTTCATGGCTTCACTCATGCTATTGAGACTTCCATAAATCATGGCGACCAACTTACTACCGTTCTCCCTGAGCTTGTCGAAGGGCTTCGACAGGCTCAGCCCGAACGGTGTAGCGTCATGAATTACGAAAACATCAATAGAAATGAAATTAGATCACCGCCGCGACGACACCACAATCCCGCCCACGATCAGAAAAAACGCCAGCGCGTGATAGAGCTGCGGCAGCTCGCCCAGAAAAGCGGCTGACAGCAGCGCCGCAAACAGCGGCGTGAGGTTGGAGAAAAAGCCGGCAATCGCCGGGCTGACACGCTGCACGCCCATGCCCCAGCAGCGGTAGGCGATCACGGCTGGGCCGATGGCCACGTAGAGCAGGCCGTCGCCAGGGGCCAGCCCCAGCTGATGTGGGCGTCGGTCAGTGCCCATTCGCTACCGGCAAAAAACCCGGACCAGCGCTTTGGAATGCCCGATGAGTTCGGTGCGATCTGTGCGGTTTTGTCCCGCACGCATGCGGCTTGCATGACGGGGAAGAATGTGCTGGCGGATGGCGGGGCCTATCCAGGAACGTACTGACGGGCAGTTGACGCGCGCTGCGCGTCGGCGGACCATGGGTGGATGGACATATCAGCAATCACTCTGTTCCTGGCGGGTGATGTCATGTGCGGCCGCGGCATCGACCAAATCCTGCCTCATCCAGTCCACCCGCAATTGTTCGAGTCCTTCGTCAAGTCCGCGCGCGATTACGTCGAGCTGGCGGAAGGCCAAAGTGGCCCCATCCCTCGTCCGGTGGGCTGGGACTATGTCTGGGGCGATGCCCTGGCCGAGCTGAACCGCCTGCAGCCGCACGCGCGCATCGTCAACCTGGAGACCGCCGTCACGGCGCGAGGGGAGCCCTGGCCGGCCAAGGGCATTCACTACCGCATGCATCCCGCCAATGTGCCCTGTCTGACGGCTGCCGGCCTGGACTGTTGTGTACTGGCCAATAACCACGTCCTGGATTGGGGCTACGACGGCCTGAGCGACACCCTGGCCACACTCCGTCGTGCCGGGCTGCGTACCACCGGCGCGGGACTCAACCAGGCCGAGGCTGAGGCGCCGGCCTGCATCGAGGTGCCCGGCAAAGGGCGGGTCCTCGTGCTTGCCATGGCCAGCGACAGCAGCGGCGTCCCCCCTTCCTGGGAGGCCACGGCAGAGCGCGCGGGCGTCTCGCGTGCACCCGACTTCTCGGCACAGGCGGCGCAGGCGCTGGCCGCCAGAGCGGCTGCAGCGCGGCGAGAGGGTGACATCGTGGTTGTGTCGCTTCATTGGGGCGGCAACTGGGGGTTTCAGGTGCCCGCCGAGCAGCGCAGCTTTGCCAGGCGTCTGATTGATTCTGGTGCCGTAGATGTCATCTTCGGCCACTCCTCCCACCATGTGAAGGGCATCGAGGTGTACTGCGAACGCCTGATCCTGTATGGCTGCGGCGACCTTCTGAACGATTATGAAGGGATTGGCGGTTACGACAGCTACTGCCCGGGTCTGGGGCTGATGTATTTTGCGAGTCTCGATGCGCAGACACGTCGCCTCGTGAATCTGACCATGGTTCCCATACGGGTCCAGCGTTTTCAGATCCAGCGGGCGACCGACGACGAGACGGCGTGGCTGCTGGCGACTTTGAGTCGGGAGGGGCAGCGATTCGGGACAGGCGTGGAGCAGCGCAACGCAGATCTGCTGTTACGCTGGACCTAGCCGGTGCCGAGCCGCCTCAAACCGGCGACGCGTCCCCTCGGGGGCCGGGCGCAGCCCTTGGGGGCCATAAAAACCTGGCCCGCAGCGTCGCCGTCACTTTGATCGCCACGAGTCTTGTAGTCTGCCCGCCCGCTCACCGCCTTGACGACACCACAATCCCGCCCACGATCAGGGCAAAGGCCGCAGCATGGTAGGCGCGCGGCGGCTCGCCCTGGACGGCCACAGACAGCAGGGCGGCGAACAGCGGCGTGAGGCTGGAGAAAACGCCAGTGCCAGGAAGGATAGGGTTGACTTTCACCACTCGTGCCGTTCTTGCCGGCACGTTTGACTGCAAGCGAAATCATCTCCCGCTGGGCATCAGGCGGCGTACTTCAGGAGGGATGGCGATGCCGTGCTGTTCATACGCATCGCAGCCAAACAGTTTTGACAGCGCTGCTGCACAGCCCCGAACCATGTCAGCCATAGTGCCGGCCGGTGAAGGCGGAATGTTCTGGATGGAGCCGACGATGGCGACGATTCCTATCAGGTCTTTGGCACTGCGCAGGATGGGGGCGGCAAGTACGTTGATACCTGTCAAGGCCTCGTTGGGCGCGTCTTCCATTAAGTGCTCACGGATGCGTTGCAGGCGCAGATCAATGGCGTGGATGTCAACCAGCGAATGCGGTGTGGGGGCTAGCAGAGGCCCGCTCAGCAGGCGTTCCCGTTGTGTGTCGGTTGCATAGGCCAATGCGATGCGACCCTGGGCCGAGCAGTGGGGGAGCGGACGGTTGCCGGGTTTGACGGTGATGCTGACGTTGCTCTCATTGTCCACCGCAGCGATGACCAGCGCCTCACCATTGAGTGGAATGGACAGCAGCGAACTCTGCCCGGTGGTTTCACATAGAAGTTTGAGATAAGGGGCGGCTATTGCACGAATGTTCGATTGCACGCCAGCGCGTTCGCCAAGCTGAAACAACTTCCAGCCCAGGCGGTATTTTTCGGTGGCTTCGTCCTGGTCAATCAGACCAAAGTGTTTGAGCGAAACCAGATTGCGGTGAATCCGTGCCTTGGACTGGTTCAGGGCGCGGGCTATTTCACTGACCCCCATGGGTGCTGGCGCGGCGGCCAATTCATCCAGCAATTGGGCTACCACCGCTACGGAATCGAGCGAGTTCGCGGTTTCTTTTTCCAAGGTCACGGCAGTACCCTTCCCGGTAAATGCATTTATTTCAGTCCGATTAGATCAGCTGCATTGGTAGACACCATTTTCCGCACGTCGGCTTCGCTGTATCCCAGATCGAGACAGGTTTCAATGACGTTTTTGAAGCCGTCCACGAGCCGAGGGTTTCCGATCTGCCCCAGATCAGAGCCGAGAATCGTGTGATCCACCGTGCCTGCGGTGATCATGGCCTGCAACTCGGGTGGATCGTAGAACTTGAACTTGGAGCCTGGAACGAACATGCACATGGAGTGTTCCATATAGGCGCCCATGCCCACCAGCTCGCGAATGTCGTCGAGCGAGGCGTCCACCACATAGGTTGGGTGATTACACAGGAGACGCTTGACCCCACGCCGCTTGGCCTCTTCAAACAGGGGCCAAATTTCGCTGATGTGCAGATGTCCGGAGGAAAGAACAATGTCACTTTCCGCAATCAGATCCAGAATCGGCATGACCTCGGGCCGCAGCTTGCCAGCCCCGTTTGTGACAGTCAGTGGCGTAGGTTCGATCATGACCTTTTTGGTCTGGGGGAACTTGTCCTTGAAGTGCTCGTCCTGCTTGTGGTGATCCAGGTGGTTCTTGGCTGAAAAAGTCGGCATCCAGACCAGCTTTGCCCCGAGCTTGATGCCGTGCTCCACGGCATACATGTTGAGCCCGCCAGTGGTGTTGTTCAACGGTACGCCAGACAACAAGGTCACTTTCAGGTGGGAAAAGTGCTTGTTGAGCACTTCGGTCACGGGCGTGGCCGAGTAGTAGTGGTCCTTGATGAGCAGGGCCCGCATACCGACAGAAGAGGCCTCCTGCATGGCATCGTAGTGGTCAAAGTAACGCGGCATGACCGATGGACCACTGTGGCAGTGCAGGTCAATTGCGCCTTCAAGCAAGCGGTCAGGCAGACCGGGATCGGTGGTGCGCCACGCAGTCGGATTGGCAGAGGTTGCGGCTGTCATGTTCGGTTCTCCTCAGGGTTTGTCAGAAAAATCGGCAGCCTGGTACTCCACCAGGTGCTTGTAGTCATCACGGATGGGAGCGAACACGTCCAGGTTGAGCGCCACCTCGTCGCCAATGGGCTCTACATAGTGCAGGGTGTGCGGCGGCACGCGGACCATGCAGCCAGGCGTCATTTCGAACACTTGATCGCCCACGTGGTAGTTCATGCGTCCCTGAACGCAGATGGCGATCTGCTCGAAGTCGTGCTGATGTGGGCGTACCTGAATTCTGGGCTGCACGAAGTTCATCACCATGATCACGTCTTCGCCGCGAAATCCGCAGCGTTCAATGCCTTCGCGCACAAATTCGCGGGGCAGCTTGTTCCAGTCAAACATTTGAGTCATGGGGTGTTCCTTATCAATACGAATATGAAAAAATGATTCCGGCCATCAGGCAGACCGGACTTTGCTGGCCATGGCGTTGGCCTGTGCACGCAGCAAGGCCTGATCGGATCCCATCACAAACAGGCTGACACCCAATTGAACCCAGTGCTCCAGTTCGCTCGCGTCGGCCAGGAACATGCCAACCGGCTTGTTAGCCGCCGCACAAGCCTTGCAGACCCGAACAGCAGCCGCGTACACCTCGGGATGTGCCGCGTCAAAAACGCCATAGGACATGGCTAGGTCGGCACGCCCGATCAGGAAGCCATCCACTTCTTCCATGGCGGCCAAGGTCTCTATCGCTTCAACGGCCTCACGGTCCTCGATCTGGAACACTACCGCTACGTCCTGGTCGGAGGAGTCCACCAGCTGCAGCATGGGAGTCGTGCCGTACTGTCCGGCTCGGGATGAGTTGGAAAATCCCCTGCTGCCACGGCGGTACTGAGTGCATGCCAGCACCGCATGGATGCCCGCAACCGTCTTGGCGTGGGGTACCAGCAATCCGGTAGCGCCCATGTCCAGTGCCTGCAGTATCGTGGCCGGCTCGGTATCGGCAATCCTGACCAGCGCGGGCAGCTGCGTGGCTCTGGCAGCGAGCAGGCAGGTGTCCAGCGCATTCTGACTGAAGGGCGCGTGTTCAGCGTCAATGACAATGAAGTCCAGCCCGGTGGTCCCGAGGACCTCAACCGTCTGATGGCTGGCCGTCTTGACAAAGGTGCCCACCAGCCGGTTGCGTGCACGCACCAGTTGCCGGAAGCTGGTCTCAGTCAAGTTTGATCCCCAGTGCCTTGATGCGCTTGCCGGAAACGTCTTTGTCCTTTTTCAGGAAGGCTTCAAACTGTTGCGGCGTGTCCCCGATGGGCTCATAGCCGTAGGGATCGACGAACCGGTCGAGGAACTCCTTGCTTTTCAGCACCTTCTGTACGTCAGCCGTGATTTTGTTCGCGATGGCGGGCGGTGTTCCGGCAGGGCCGGCCAGCGCCAGGTAGAGGTTGGCCATCACGTTGGGGTAGCCGGATTCGGCAAAGGTGGGGACATCCGGCAGCGCCTTGGCACGCTTGGACCCGGCAATTGCCAGTATCTTGACCTTGCCACTTTGCAGGTGAGGGATGGCCGCAGAGGCTCCGGCCACCATGGCGTCGATGTTGCCGCCCAGCATGTCCTGTATGGCCGGAGCAATGCCCTTGTAGGGCACGTGGATCATGTCAAACGCGGCTTCCTGTTTGAGGCTCTCCAATGCCTGGTGCGTGGTTCCACCGCTGCCGGCCGAGGCGTAGCTGTGTTTGGGGCCCTCTTTTTTCATCAGGGCCACAAAGTCTTTGAGTGTTGGCGTCTTCAGATCACCCTTGGTGATCAGCACCATGTTGAAGTGAACGGCCCGTGTGATCGGGGTCAGATCCTTGTCTGCGTCGTAGGGCATCTTGGAATAGAGAAACGCGTTATGCGTAAAGGCCGCGTCTGAACCCAGCAAGAGCGTATAGCCATCGGCCGGGGCTTTCGCCACGAAGGAGGCGGCGATGATTTCATTGGCGCCGGGCCGGTTGTCAACGATAACCGGTTGCCCCCATAAGCCGGTGAGCGCCTCGCCCAAACCCCGTGCAAAGTTGTCCACCGGCGCTCCTGCCGGATAGGGCACGATGAGTTTGACCGGCTTGCTTGGGAAGGGCTGGGCGCTGGCTAGCGACGTCGCACCCGCCAGCGTAAGGACGCATGCGCCCAAAAGGTATTTTTTAACAAGTTGGTTGATCATGAAAAGTCTCCATGGAATTGAATGAAATGCAAATACGGAAATCAATATTGTTCCTCTCAAAGGAATACTGTACCACTCAAAGGAACGATTTGTAGATAAGGGTTTTCCCTGGTTCGGCGCGGTGGTCACTTCACTTCTTTACAGCCGTCTGACATGGGTGCCGGTTCGCCCCGACCTGTCTCCATAGGGGGCGGGGCCACGAGATGTATGGCAGGATGTGGTGCTGATTTTTTGATAACCATCCAAAGGAAACCCACCATGACCCTCGCCGTACAGATTGACCAGAATGGCGGTCCCGAACAGCTCAAGCTCGTCGATGTGACCGTGGGCGAGCCCGGCCCCGGCGAAATCCGCATCCGTCACAAGGCCGTGGGCCTGAACTTCATTGATGTGTACCAGCGCACCGGCCTGTACAAGCTGCCCATGCCGCTGCAACTGGGCATGGAGGCATCGGGCGTGGTGGAGGCGGTGGGCGAGGGTGTGACGCACCTCAAGGCCGGCGACCGCGCCGCCTACGCCAGCCAGCCACCGGGCAGCTACTGCGAGCTGCGGGTGATGCCCGCCAAATGCGTGTGCAGGCTGCCGGATGCGATTTCGTTCGAGACCGGCGCGGCGATGATGCTCAAGGGCCTGACCGTGCAGTATTTGCTGCGCCGCACACAGCCGCAGGGCGGGCTCAACGCAGGTGATTTTGTGCTGTTTCATGCGGCGGCCGGCGGCGTGGGCCTGATTGCCTGCCAGTGGGCCAAGGCCATGGGGCTGCAGCTGATCGGTACGGCGGGCTCGGATGAAAAATGTGCGCTGGCCAAGGCGAACGGCGCGGCCTTCGTCATCAATTACGCGAAGGAGGACTTCGTCGCCCGCGTGAAGGAAATCACCGGCGGCAAGGGCGTGAAGGCGGTCTACGACTCGGTCGGCAAGGACACCTTTCTCAAATCGCTGGACTGTCTGCGCCCCTTCGGCCTGCTGGCCAACTTCGGCAATGCATCGGGCAAGGTCGAGCCGCTGGATATTGGTGTGCTGGCCGCCAAGGGCTCGCTGTATGTGTCACGCCCCACCCTGTTCACCCACATCGCCACCCGCGAGACCACGCAGGAAATGGCCGATGACCTGTTTGCCATGGTCACCGGCGGCAAGATCAGGATCGCCATTGACCAGCGGTTTCCGCTGGCCGATGTGGCCGAGGCGCACCGGTCGCTCGAAGCCCGCAAGACCACGGGCTGCACGATTCTTACCCTGTGAGCGGCCTGCGGGTCGATGCGGGCTGGCTGCGCGAGCTGCGCGCCAAAGCCGTTCAGCCACCCCTGCGGCCGCGCGTGCCGCTGTGGGCGGGCGAGTCGGTGATCGGCTCGGTGGAGCCTGAATTCCTGCATCAAATCACGCTTCAACCCCTGACGGATGGACATCATCCGCTGTTAAAGGAGGAGCATCCGGAACGGCTCGGCTGGCGCCTGATGGGCGACGTGACGACCAGCCTGAACCGGGTGGCCCTTGCCCTGCTTGAAGCCGGCCTGGCGGGCGCCTGGCGCAATGAACAGCTGGCGGTGCCTGACCAGCTGGGCCATCGCAAGGGGACGGTGGAACGCGCCGCTGTCCGGCCGCTGGGCATCACCACGCTGGCCGTGCATCTGGTGGGGCAGACGCCGGACGGCCGCTTCTGGGTGCAGCAGCGCGCTTTTGACAAGGCCAACGACCCGGGCCAGTGGGACACGCTGATGGGTGGCATGGTGTCGGCGGCGGATACGGTAGAGACGGCGCTGGTGCGTGAAACCTGGGAAGAGGCCGGGCTGCATACGGCCGACCTGCAGGACATGCGCTACGGCGGGCGCCTGAGCACCTGCCGCCCCTGCAGCGACGGCATGGGGGCGGGTTATGTCAGCGAAAACATCGACTGGTACTGCTGCACCGTGCCCGAGCGGCTGGTGCCGAACAACCAGGACGGCGAGGTCGAGCAGTTTTGCCTGATGGACGCGGGGCAATTGCTGGACGTCCTGCAGCGGGGTGAGTTCACCACCGAAGCCGCGCTGATTCTCTGCGATGTGCTGAAACTGCCCTGATTTCCAGTCCGCAGGCCTGTCGGGAGGGCAGGTCCGGGCTTCAGGGCTGGTCGGTCAGCACCATGGGCCGCAGGCGGTTGGGTGCCAAGGCGCCGGCGGAGTCAAGAATCGGGTAGGCGATGGAGCAGATATGCGAGTTGATGCGCTTCAACTCGCTGATCAGGTCGATGTGCAGGGAGCTGGTCTCAAAACTCTGCACCGTATTGGCCGACAGGCGGCCCAGGTGGGTGGTGGCATAGGTACGCTCCAGATCGCGAAAGCGCGCTTTTTCTTCCAGCAGCTTCTGGGCATCGCGCACGGTGCCGTTCAAAAATACGCTCATGCCCAGGCGCAGGTTGTCGATCAGCCGTTCATGCAGCTCGGCGATCTCGGCCATGCCAGCTTCCGAAAAATTACGGCCCGGCTTGATTTTTTTGTCTTCAATATCAATCAGCACCCGTTCGATGATGTCGCCGATCTGCTCCATGTTGATGGTGAAGCTGATGATGTCGGTCCAGCGGCGGCTTTCTTCATCACTCAGGGCTTCGCGGGAGATTTTGGTCAGGTAGTACTTGATGGCCGAGTACAGCTCATCCACCGTATCGTCGAGTTTGCGCAGGTCTTCAGCCAGCTTGATGTCATCTTTTTTGATGACTTCAAGCACGCCGCGCAGCATGGTTTCCACCACATCGGCCTGGTACATGGCCTCACGCGCTGCACACGAAATCGCCAGCGAGGGCGTGGCCAGTGCGGAAGGGTCCAGATGGTGGTGGCGCGTGCTGGCGTCGGTCTTTTTTCCGACCTTGGGCAGCCAGACTCCGATCCAGCGCGCTACCGTATGGGTCAGGCCAATGAAGACCGCACCGATGATGACATTGAAGCCGAAGTGGAACAGCACCACCGCTGTGGCCGGCTCACCCAGCAGCGGGCGCACATGCCGCAGCCACAGGCCGATCAGCGGCGCGGCCATGACAATGCCCAGCGCCTTGAACACCAGGTTGCCCATCGGTACCTGCCGCGTTTCGATGGAGGACCTTGTCGTGGTCAGTACGGCCAGCAGGCCGCTGCCCAGGTTGGCGCCCAGCACCAGGCCCAGGGCGACGTCCAGCGGAATGACGCTGGTGCCGGCCAGCGTGGCGGTGAGCAGCACGATCGCCAGGCTGGAATAAGACACCACGGACAACACCGCACCGGTGGTGATTTCCAGCAGCAAGTCACTGCTGAGCGATGCCAGCAGCGCCTTGACGGCCGGTGCCCGGGTAAGCACCTCGGTGGAGTCCGTGACCAGCCGCAGGGCCAGCAGCATCAGGCCCAGGCCAATCAGGACGCGGCCCAGGCGGCCTGCATTGCTGTCCTGGCGCGAGATGAACAGCACCACGCCCAGAAAAATGAAGAGGGGCGACAGCCAGGATAAATCAAAGGAAAACACCACCGCCATCAGGCTGGTGCCGATGTCGGCGCCCAGCATCACGGCCAGCGCCAGCGGAAGCGCGATCAGCCCCTGGCCGACGAAAGAAGAGACAATCAGCGCGGTGGCGGTGCCGGACTGTACCAGGGCGGTCACACCGATGCCCGACAAGGCGGCGGTGAAACGGTTGCTGATGCTGCGCGCCAACACCTGGCGCAGATTGGCACCAAACACCCGCAGAATGCCGGTTCGTACTAGTTGGGTGCCCCAGACAAGCAGCGCAATGGCTGCCAATAAATTCAACAGATGCTTCATAAGGTCAGAAGCCACTATACGCCAGTGGGTTGCGGCACAAGCGGCCTGACCCCGGCACTGTGAAGTTAAAGCCACACTCTGAAGCCACACGCCGGGCAAGGGGCGCGAGCGCGGGGCCGGGTCAACTTCTGCGCACGCGCCGCAACTCGTCCAGCACCAGAAAAATCGCGCCAATGGTGATGGCGCTGTCGGCGATGTTGAAGGCCGGAAAATGCCAGTTGCCGTAGTGGAAGTCCAGAAAGTCCACCACGTAGCCGTGCAGGGTGCGGTCGATCACGTTGCCGACTGCACCGCCCAGGATGCAGGCCAGCGCGAACGAAAACAGCTTTTGCCCGGCATGAGACCTGAGCAGCCACACAATGAAGACCGCTGCGGCAATACCAAGACCGGTAAAAAACCAGCGCTGCCAGCCCGACGCTGAGGCCAGAAAGGAAAACGCGGCGCCGGTGTTGTGAACCCGCACCACATTGAAGAAACTGGTCACATAGGTGGCATCGCCCAGGCGGTAATAGCCCAGGATCAGCACCTTGGTGAACTGGTCGGCAATTAGCAGAATCAGTGCCAGCCCCAGCCAGGGCAGCATGGAACCCGAGGTTTTTCCGAAAGCCTTGGCCATCAGGCGTACTTCCTGTCTTCGCCGGCGCCATACAGGTTGCTGGTGCAGCGGCCGCAAATGGTCGGGTGCGCCGGGTCATGGCCCACGTCTTCGCGGTAGTGCCAGCAGCGCTCGCATTTTTTGGCCGTAGAGGCTTCAACCCCAATAGACCGTACATCATTAGGCGTAGGAACAGAGTCGAGAAATGCTGCCGAAGTGATGAAGACAAACTTCAGGTCTTCATCTAGGGATGAAAGCAGGGAAAGATCTTCCTGGTTGACGCGTAGCGTGACGTTTGCTTGGAGTGACGAGCCGACCTTTCCTTCCGAGCGAAGTTCTTCAATAAACTTGTTGGCTTCGTCTCGGATCTCGCGAATGCGCGACCATTTGGCCAGCAGCGCTTCATCGGGGGCTGTCAGCTCGGCATAGGTTTCCATGAAGATGGATTCCGAGCTGCCAAAGGTCTTCCACGCCTCTTCGGCGGTGAAGCTCAGGAAGGGCGCCATCCAGCGCAGCATGGCATGGGTGATCTGGTGCAGTGCCGTTTGCGCGCTGCGGCGCGCCAGCGATTTGGGACCTGTCGTGTACAGCCGGTCTTTCAGGATGTCGAGGTAGAAGGAGCCCAGGTCTTCGCTGCAGTAGATCTGCAGCTTGGACACCACCGGGTGGAATTCATACACCTCGTAGTGCGCCAGGATGTCGGCCTGCAACTGCGCCGCGCGGCTCAGCGCGTAACGGTCGATTTCCAGCATCTGGTCAAACGGCACGGCGTCTTTGGCCGGGTCGAAGTCGCTGACGTTGGCCATCAAAAAGCGCAGCGTGTTGCGGATGCGGCGGTAGGCGTCGACCACGCGGGCGAGAATCTTGTCGTCGATGCCCAGGTCACCCGAGTAATCGGTGGAGGCGCACCACAGGCGGATGATCTCGGCGCCCAGCTTGTCGCTGACTTCCTGCGGCACCACCACATTGCCTTCGCTCTTGCTCATCTTGCGGCCCTTGCCGTCCACGGTGAAGCCGTGGGTCAGCAGGCCTTTGTAGGGCGCGTGGTCGTACATCGCGCAGGCGGTCAGCAGCGAGCTGTGGAACCAGCCGCGGTGCTGGTCATGGCCTTCCAGGTACAAGTCGGCCGGCCATGTGGACTGCGCCGCATGGCTGTGCCTGAGCACGTGGTCATGCGTGGTGCCGGAGTCAAACCAGACGTCGAGGATGTCGGTGCTCTTGATGTAGTCCGGCGCATCGGCGCCGATGATGGTTTCAGCGCTCGCCTTGCTCCAGGCCTCGATGCCGCCGGCCTCGACCATGCGGGCGGCCTGGTCCATGATCTCCATGGTGCGCGGGTGCAACTCGCCGGTGGCGGTGTGAATGAAGAAGGGCAGCGGCACGCCCCAGTTGCGCTGGCGGCTGATGCACCAGTCGGGCCGGCCGGCAATCATGTCGCGCAGGCGGGTCTTGCCGTTTTCCGGGTAGAAGCTGGTTTCTTCGATGGCGGCCAGGGCCAGCTGGCGCAGGGTTTTGCCGGCCTTGTCTTTGGTGAAGACGCCCACGCCCTCGTCCATGCGCACAAACCACTGGGCCGCTGCGCGGTAGATCACCGGCGTCTTGTGGCGCCAGCAGTGCGGGTAGCTGTGAACGATGTCGTGCGTGTCAAACAGGCGCCCGTGCTCGCGCAGCTTGTCGATGATCAGCGGCGCGGCCTTCCAGATGTTGAGGCCGCCAAACAGCGCCAGTTCATCGACATAGCGGCCGTTGCCCTGCACCGGGTTGAGGATGTCGTCGTAAGCAATGCCGTTGGCCACGCAGGAGTTAAAGTCTTCCACGCCGTAGGCAGGCGATGAGTGCACGATACCCGTGCCGTCGTCGGCCGTCGCGTAGTCGGCCAGAAACACCGGGCTGAAGCGCTGGTAGCCCGTATCCACATCGTAAAAGGGATGCATGAACTTCAGCATCGCCAGGTTTTTGCCCTGTGTGGTGGCCAGCACGGTGCCGGTGAGCTGGTAGCGCTCCAGGCATTTGTCGACCAGCGACGCGGCCAGCAGCAGGATGCCGCGCTCGGTGTCGACCAGCGCGTATTCCAGCTCGGGGTTGAGGTTGAGCGCCTGGTTGGCGGGGATGGTCCAGGCGGTGGTGGTCCAGATCACCGCAAAAGCGTCCTTGGCCAGGCTTTTCAGGCCGAAGGCGGCGGCGAGTTTGTCGGGCTCGGCGCTTTTGAAGCCCACGTCCAGCGTCTGCGACTTCTTGTCGGCATATTCGATTTCAAATTCAGCCAGCGAGGAGCCGCAGTCGAAACACCAGTACACGGGCTTGAGGCCGCGGTAGACAAAGCCACGCTCCATGATGCGCTTGAGCGCACGGATTTCGTTGGCCTCGTTGGCATGGTCCATCGTGCGGTAGGGGTTGTCCCATTCACCCAGCACGCCCAGGCGCTTGAAGTCGGCCATCTGGCCGGCGATCTGCTCGGTGGCAAAGGCGCGCGATTTGGCTTGCACCTCGTCACGCGGCAGGTTGCGGCCGTGCAGTTTTTCAATCGCGTTTTCGATCGGCAGGCCGTGGCAGTCCCAGCCCGGCACATAGATGGCGTCCAGTCCCTTGAGCTGGCGCGCCTTGACGATCATGTCTTTCAGGACCTTGTTGACGGCGTGGCCGATGTGGATCTTGCCGTTGGCGTACGGCGGGCCGTCATGCAGCACGAACTTCGGCGCACCGCAGCGTGCATCGCGCAGTTTCTTGTAAATGCCTTTGTCGTCCCATTCCTTCACCCAGCCGGCCTCGCGCTTGGGCAGGTCGCCGCGCATCGGAAAGGGGGTGTCGGGCAGGTTCAGGGTGCTGCGGTAATCGGTTTTGTTGTCAGGCATGGGTGTCGCTCGAAAAGGCTTCGACAGGCTCAGCCCGAACGGCTGTGTTGGGGGGAAAGGGAGGAATACTGGGCCGCTCGCCCTGAGCCTGTCGAAGGGCTGCGACCGGGGCGACGAGATCGTCTAAATTCGGTCTCGCGTGGTCTGGCGGCTGGTTTCCGTGTGCATGGATGCCGAAAAAGCCTGGGCAAAAAATGCCCGCGCGTCGTCGCAGTCTTTGGCAATGCCCGCTTGCAGGCTGTCCAGACTGTCGTATTTCAGTTCATCGTGCAGTTTGTGTAGCAGTTCCACGCGGATGATTTTACCGTATGCCCCCTCCGCGCCCAGGCCGGCCGGCCATTCGAGGCAATAGGTTTCGAGCAGGACGCGTCCGCCGTTGGCGTCGTTGGGGTCGATCGAAGGCCGGATGCCCAGGTTGGCGACACCGGGCAGGGGTTGGTCGGCCAGGCCATGCACATGGACCGCAAAAATCCCGCTGGCGGCTGGTTTCCAGTGCGAAAAACGCAGGTTGAGCGTGCGAAAACCCAGGTCGCGGCCCAGTTTGCGGCCGTGCACCACATGGCCCGAGATGCTGTAAGGCCGGCCCAGCAGGCTGGCCACCCGGTCCATCCGGCCTTCTCCGAGTGCTTCCCGCACGGCAGAACTGGACACCCGGGTGCCATGCACCTCATAGCTGTTCATGCGGGCCACGTCAAAACCCAGGCGCTCGCCCGCCGCATCCAGCATGGCGTAGTCGCCCGCGCGTTTGGCGCCGAAGCGGAAATCATCGCCCACCAGCACGTATTTTGTCCCCAGGCCCTGCACCAGCACGTCCTGGATAAAGGCCTCGGGGGCCTGCGAGGACAGCCGGGCATTGAAAGACAGCACCACGCACTGGTCAATGCCGCAGCGCGCCAGTTCGGTGAGCTTGTCGCGCAGCGTGGCAATGCGCGCGGGCGCAAGTTCGGGTTTGCGGGCGACCGCGGCGAAATAGTCGCGGGGATGGGGCTCAAAACTCATCACGCAACTGGGCACGCCGCGGTGCTGGGCCTCATTTTTAAGCAATGCCAGCATGGCTTGGTGGCCACGGTGCACGCCATCGAAATTGCCGATGGTCAGGGCGCAGCCGGGGGCCAGCTCGGGATGGTGGTAACCACGGAAGACTTTCATGGGGTGATTATCGTTTCCATAGCGCCGGAGCCCGGTTGGACGTGGCTTGAACGTGGTTAATGGGGGATTTAAACCTCATTGTCATGTTTTCACTGTATATTGATACACGGTCGGTCCGATTTCGTGTTTCCATGTCCATGGAGGTTCGTTTTGAAGGTCTTGAAGCTCTCAGCCCAGGGGTTACCACAGTCGTGGATCAGCCTTGAGGAAGCCGTGTTGCATTACGCGGCGGACGAAGTGCGCTGGGAGATGGGCGCGCGGGTCGCCACCTTTCATGGCGGCCATAACGCCATCACCGGAATTCAGTCAGTCATCTCCATCAACAGCATCATCGGCACCAAGGGCGTGCCCAACATCAACCCTTTTGACCTCAAGCCCGGGCTGACCAACAGCAAGCTGTTCGCGCGGGACCGCAATGTGTGCGCCTACTGCAGCGGGCATTTCCACGAAGAAGACCTGACCCGCGAGCACATCATTCCCTTTGCCCAGAACGGTATCGACACCTGGATGAATGTGGTGACGGCCTGCCGCGCCTGCAACCACCGCAAAAGCAGCCGCACCCCCGAGCAGGCCCACATGCCGCTGATCTACACGCCCTATGTGCCCAGCCTGTGGGAAGATTTCATCCTGCGCAACCGCCGCATCCTGGCGGACCAGATGGAATTCCTGATGGCGCACATTCCCAAAACGTCACGCCTGCACGCGTGACGATCTGATGCCTTCACGCCTGCACGCGTGACGCTCCAGGCGGTCCACGCCTGTTCCTTCATCCTTCAGGCAAACACGCCGGCCGTCTCCTGCATCCGGCTGGACACCTCGCCCAGGTGGTGCAGCGTGTCGCCAAACGTCATCTCCAGCTGGGTGAGTTTCTTGAAGTAGTGACTGACGATGTATTCGTCGGTCACGCCGATGCCGCCATGCAGCTGCACGGCCTGCTGGCCGACAAAACGCATGGAAACGCCCAGCTGGTACTTGGCGCGGGCCAACGCCCGGCGGCGTTCGTCCGTCGGCGCATTGAGCTTGAGCGAAGCGTAGTAGCTCATGGAGCGGGCCAGCTCCAGCTGCATCTTCATGTCGGCCACGCGGTGGCGCAGTGCCTGGAAGCTGCTGATGGCCACGCCAAACTGCTTGCGCGTGTTCATGTACTCGACCGTGACAGCCAGCGTTTTGTCCATCACGCCCACCGCCTCGGCGCAGATGGCGGCAATGCCGATGTCGACGGCGTGCGAGAGCGCGGTGAGGCCATCCAGCGTGACCAGGCTGGCCGGCGCATTCGCGAGCGTCACCTCCGCGGCGCGCGCGCCGTCCTGGGTGCTGTAGCCGCGGGTGGCAACGCCTGTTGCGGTGCGCTCCACCAGAAACAGCGCCAGCTTGCCGCTGGCCATGGCCGGCACAAGGAAGGCGTCGGCCTGGTCACCTGCCGGTACTATGCTTTTGACAGCAGTCAGCGACCAGGCGTCGCCGCTTGCAACTGCTGTTGCTTCGCATTGTTCAAGCCGGTAGCGGGCAGCCCGTTCCTGATAGGCCAGCACCACCAGGCTCTCGCCCGAGGCAATGTTCGGCAGCCAGGCGGCCTTGACGGCATCGGGTGCGTAGCCGGAGAGCACAGCGCTGGTGAGCAGGGTCTGGGCCAGGGGCTCCAGCACCATGCCGCGCCCCAGTTCTTCCATGACCACCATGCCTTCAACCGGCCCCATGCCCATGCCACCATCGTCCTCGGGGATGTACAGGCCTGTCAGCCCCAGTTCGGCCAGCTGGCCATAGGCCTCGCGTGAGAAGCCACCGGCTTTTTCAATGCTGCGGCGGCGCTCGAAGTCGTAGCCCTTGTCCACCCATTTGCGAACCGCGTCGCGAAGCTGTTCCTGGTCATCGGTGAAATCGAAATCCATGATGCTTTCCTTTAAACCAGCATTAACCCAAAACGACTTGTGAAACGATATTTCGCTGGACCTCGTTGGAGCCGCCGTAAATCGTGGTTTTGCGCATGTTGAAATAGGTGGACGCCAGCGGCGCATTGGCCAGCACGCCGCCCGGGAAGTTGCCCTGCCAGCCCGCTTCCATGGCCTCCTCGATGAAAGGCAGGCTGAACGGGCCGGCGGCCAGCATCATCAGTTCGCTGTAGCGCTGCTGGATCTCGCTGCCCCGGATCTTGAGCAGCCCGGCGATGTCCAGCGAGTTCTTGCCGGATTTTTCAGCGGACAGCACGCGCAGCACCAGCATTTCCAGCGCCACCACATCCACTTCGAGCTTGGCGATCTCGTCGCCAAACCGCATGTCGTCATAAACGTTTTCCGTTTTGGCGATGCGCTTGAGTCGTTCCAGTTCGCGCTTGGCGCGATTGACGTCGGCAATGTTGGTGCGCTCGTGGCTGAGCAGGTGCTTGGCGTAGGTCCAGCCCTTGTTTTCCTCGCCGATCAGATTTTCCGCGGGCACTTCCACGTTGTCGAACCAGACCTCGTTGACTTCGCTTTCGCCATCGAGCAGCTTGATGGGCCGCACCGTGACGCCGGGCGACTTCATGTCGATCAGCAAAAAGGAGATGCCGGTTTGCGGTTTGCCCTCTGTGCTGGTGCGCACCAGGCAGAAAATCCATTCGCCGTACTGGCCCAGCGTGGTCCAGGTTTTCTGGCCATTGACGATGTATTTGTCGCCCTGCCGTTCGGCCCGGCATTTGACCGATGCAAGGTCGGAGCCGGAGCCTGGCTCGCTGTAGCCCTGGCTCCACCAGACGTCGCCGCTGGCGATGCCCGGCAGAAAGCGCTTTTGCTGCTCGGCATTGCCGAAGGCCATGATGACGGGGGCCACCATCACGGGGCCGAATGGCACAACACGCGGCGCGCCAGCCAGCGCGCATTCTTCTTCAAACAGGTGTTTTTGCACGGCGTTCCAGCCCGGGCCGCCAAATTCCTTGGGCCAGCCGTGGCCCAGCCAGCCTTTTTTGCCCAGGATTTTGGCCCAGCGCTGCATGTCATCACGCGACAGGCGCAAGGCGTTGTGCACCTTGTGCGAAATGTCTTGGGGCAGGCTGGCATGAACCCAGGCGCGTATTTCTTCGCGAAATGCCTGCTCTTCAGGGGTGAAAGCTAAATCCATACATGTCTCCGTCGATTTCCCCGGTTTTAGCACGAATGTGCTTTTTGACCTGTCAAAACGGGGACAAACCGGCCTAATTTGGCGAATGATCGTGGGCGTCATCCAGTGTTTCAGGCAGTGCAATGCCCAGTTGCTCGCTGATGTTCAGGACATGGCTGCGCAGTTGCGCGTTGTCTGCCTTGAGCCGGGCCAGCGTGTTTTCAAGGGCGGTCACGCGGGCCAGAAGGCCTTCGGCCTCAGCGGTCGTGGGTGCGCTGGCCATCAGGGCCTGGATGTCGGGCTCGCCGCACAGCAGGTGAACCCAGCGTTGTTCGCGGGCGCCTGCTGCGCGGGGCAGTTTTTGCACCGTGGCCTGGCCACCGTCCTCGCCGCGCTGTTGTAGCTCAAGCAACACCGCTTCCACCGCTGCCGAGTCGGCAAACCGGTACCAGCGCTCGCCATTGGTGCGCAGCTCGGCGGCGGTTTGCGGGCCGCGCAGCATCAGCAGGCCCATCACCATGGCCTGGGGCTCGTTGACCCCTGCGGCGCGCTGAAAGTTGTGTTCAAAGCGAGGCACGCGGCTGGAGCTGCCCTCAAAGACCAGGCTTTGTGCTTTCAGGCTGTCAATGGCGGCGCGCGCTTCATCGTCATTCACCTCCATCAAGGGGTCGCGGCTGGTTTTCTGGTTGCAGCCCGACACGAGTGCGTTCAGGCTCAGGGGGTAACTGTCGGGCACGGTGCGGGCTTTTTCCATGAGTGTGCCCAGCACGCGGGCTTCAATCGGGGTCAGGGTTCTGATGGTCATAAACTAGGGTGATATTTGAAAGAGGCACCAGAAGGTGATAAGAAACAATATGGGAAGCAGTCCAAAGGACATCGTTATTTTGATCTCTGGCGGGGGCTCCAACATGGTGGCCATCACGAATGCAGCGCAAAAAGAGCGGTGGCAGGACACCCTCCATGCCCGCGTGGCCTGCGTCATCAGCAACAAGCCGGGTGCCGAGGGGCTGGCCACCGCGGCCGGGCTGGGCATTGCGACCCAGGTGATTGATCACAAGCAATTTGACTCGCGCGATGCGTTTGACGCGGCGCTGCAGGGCGCTATTGATGCCTGCCAGCCCACGCTGGTGGTGCTGGCTGGCTTCATGCGCATATTGACGCCCGCTTTTGTGGCGCACTACGCCGGTCGGCTGGTCAATATCCATCCGTCCCTGCTGCCCGCCTTCCCCGGCCTCAACACCCATCAACGGGCCATTGATGCGGGCTGCAAGGTGGCCGGTGCCACGGTGCACCTGGTCACTGCCGATCTTGACCACGGCCCCATTCTGGCCCAGGCGGTGGTGCCCATTCTTGCGGGAGACAGCGCGAACACGCTGGCCGCCCGCGTGCTGAGCCAGGAACACCTGATTTATCCGCGGGCAATCCGCGCGTTGCTGGAGCAGGCCGCTGGCTGATGGGTGCTGATCGCTGATCGCTGAGCGCTGAGCGCTGAGCGCTGAGCCGGCACCGCGTCATGAACCCGGTGTGGCGTTCTTCTCCTGTCCGGCGGATTCGCCGCTTGCGGTGTTGCCGTCCAAATCTGCAGGCTCCATCTCACCAGGCGGCCCCTTGCTTCAGGGTAAACACTATTCAAACCCGCTTGCGGTTGCGTGAAAAGCTACTTATTATTCTCTAAGTTACTTAAAAGTAGGTTTTTGGGCGCGACGTCAACATCGTGCAGCCAGAACCTTCAAATAACCAGGAGACATGGTGAAAGTCGCAGCAGTTCCTTCTTTGCTGGAAGTTGAAGATCTCACTCTGACCTTCGGTGGCGTCAAGGCGCTGCGCGGCGTCGGGTTCAGCGTGAAAGCCGACTCCATCACGTCGGTGATTGGCCCGAACGGTGCCGGCAAGACCTCTGTGTTCAACACCATTTCTGGCTTTTATCGCCCCAGCGCTGGCAGCATCCGCTTCGCAGGGCAGTCGCTTGACGGCATGGCACCGCCCAGGCGGGCCGCGCTGGGTCTGGCACGCAGCTTCCAGAACATCGCGCTGTTTCGCGGCATGACGGTGCTCGACAACATCAAGCTCGGCCGCCATTGCCACCTCAAGACCGGGCCCTTGCAGGCGCTGTTTTACAGCCCTGCCGCACGGCGCGAAGAGCAGGAGCTTCGCCGCGAAATCGAGGACCGCATCATCGACTTCCTGGAAATCGACCACATTCGCAAGGCGCCGGTATCAGCGCTGTCGTATGGCCTGCAAAAGCGCGTCGAACTCGCGCGCGCCCTGGCCATGAAGCCCAAGCTGCTGCTGCTCGATGAACCTGTCGCCGGCATGAACCGCGAGGAAACCGAAGACATGGCGCGCTTTATCCTGGAGGTGCGGCGCGAGTGGGGCGTAACGGTGCTGATGGTCGAGCACGACATGGGCATGGTGATGGACCTGTCGGACCATGTGGTGGTGCTGAACTTTGGCCAGGTAATTGCCGACGGCACGCCGGCCGAAGTGCAGGCCAACCCGGAGGTCATCAAGGCCTATCTGGGCTCGGGCAACATCGAAGCGCTGCGCGCAAGATTCCAGCAAGCCGCGCAGGCCGGCAAGCGAGCAGGCATGGACAAAGACGAGAGGCTTGCAGCATGAACATCGACTGGTGGCTGCTGTTTGAAATCAGCCTGGCCGGACTAGGCACCGGTGGCCTGTATGCGCTGACGGGCCTGGCTTTCGTGATGATCTACAAGGCCACGCGGGTGGTGAACATCGCCATCGGCGAAATGCTGATGATCAGCGCCTACATTTTCTTTGCGTTTTCGGCGGGCATGGGCTTGCCGGTATGGCTGGCGATACCCGGCGCGCTGCTGGTATCGGGCGCGTTTGGCGCGCTGGTAGAGCGCACCATGATCCGGCCCATGCTGGGTGAATCGCCAATTTCCTCCTTCATGGTCACGGTCGGCCTCTCGTCGATTCTGGTCGGGCTGGTCGAGCTGATCTGGACCGCCGACCAGCAGCGCCTGCCTGAATTTTTGCCGTCCAAACCGATCGAGATTGGCGAGGCTTTTGTGTCGCCCAAGATCTTCTACGGCTTCTGGATTGCCGTGCTGTTGATCGTGGTGGTGCTGCTGGTGTTTCGCTTCTGGCGCGGCGGCGTGGCGCTGCGGGCCACGGCGTCGGACCAGGCTGCGGCGTACTCCATGGGCATCAACGTGCCGCGCGTGTTTTCGCTGGCGTGGGTGGCTGCGGCCATGATCGCGGGCGTCGCCGGCATCGTGGTGGGATCGATCGGTGGCATCTCATCCGCCATGGGCGTGTTCGGCCTGTCGGTGCTGGTGGTGGTGATCTTCGGCGGGCTCGACAGTGTGCTCGGCGCACTGGTGGGCGGCATTCTGGTGGGCCTGGTCGAGGCCTTGACCGGCTTCTATTTGGGCGGTGAATACAAAATTCTGGCCACCTTCAGCCTGCTGGTATTGATTCTGATGGTCAGGCCCTACGGCCTGTTCGGTACCCACGAAATTGAGAGGCTCTGATGCGCATTGGTTCTGCCAAAGAAAGCTACGCGGGCGACACCGCCCTGTTCGACAGCACCACCCAGCGCGTCTGGATGGGTGTACTCGCTCTGACCTTGTGTGCCTTCCCCTTTGTCGCCAGCGAATACTGGCTCTACCTTGCGTGCCTGGTGGCCATCAACATCGCCAGCACCAGTGGGCTCAATATCCTGACCGGCTACACCGGCCTCGTGAGCCTGGGACAGGCCGCCTTCATGGGGCTGGGTGCCTACACGGTGGCGATTTTGCAGATCCGCTTTGGCCTGCCTTTTGTGGGCAACCTGCTGGCCGGTGGCTGCGTCGCCATGCTCGCCGGTGTGCTGGTCGGTTTGCCGTCGCTGCGTGTGAAAGGCCTGTACCTGGCGATTGCCACCATTGCGGCGGGTGTCATCGCGCATTTCATCTTCTCGCATTTCAGCAGTTTGACCGGTGGCAGCAGCGGCTTGACGGTGCCACCAGCGCGATTTTTTGGCATCGAGCTGGACAACTCCTTCAAGCTGTACTGGGTGATCGTGCCGGTCATGGGGCTGATGCTGCTGGGCGCCGTCAACCTGTTTCGCACCCGCATCGGCCGTGCTTTCATCGCCATCCGTGACCGCGATATTTCGGCCGAGGTGCTGGGCATCTCGCTGCTGCGCTACAAGCTGTTGTCGTTTGCGATCTCGTCGTTTTATGCCGGCGTGGCCGGGGGCCTGTTTGCCTACTTCTTCCGCGCAGTCTCGCCCGAGAGTTTTCCGCTGCTGATGTCGATCTTTTTCCTCGCCGCCGTCATCGTCGGCGGCATGGGCAGCATCTTGGGCAGCATTCTCGGTGCGGTGTTCATGACGCTGGTGCCCGAGTTGCTCAAGCTCATCGTGGGCTGGCTGCCCCTGGCGTCTTTTGGCGGAAATGCCGCGCTGATTCTGTCGCCCGTTCGCACCATCGTGTTCGGTTTGATGATCGTGCTGTTCCTGATCTTCGAGCCGCATGGCCTGGCGGAGGTGTGGCGACGCATCCGCCGGCTGTTTCACCTGTGGCCCTTCCGTACCTGAACCTGCATTTAAATCAACCAGGAGACAACCATGAAAAGCTTCCGCAGAACAATTTGTCTGGCGACGCTCGCCGCCGCCGCCTTGGCCATAGCGCCCGCCGCGCTGGCACAAAAGACGCCTCCGAAAACAGCACCGCAAGAAGACATCGTGTTGGGCGGCTCTATACCGCTGACGGGCGTGTTCGCCTTTGCGGGCATCGGCATTGACCAGGGCATCAAGGATTACCTGACCATTCTCAACGAGGGTGGCGGCATCAAAGGCCGCAAGGTGCGCTACGTGCCCGAGGACACCGGCTACAAGGTTGACCAGTCGATGGCGGCATTCAAGAAAATTACCAGCCAGAACAAGGTCAGCCTTTACTACGCTGACTCCACCGCGTTTGTCAAAACCGTCAACCCCGAACTGGAGCGCAACCAGAACATCCTGATGACCGGCGCCTCGTTCGCCAAGGAAATCAGTGACGCGCAGAAGTACCCGCTGCAGTTCATGGTGGGCCCCAATTACAGCGAGATGGTCGGCATCCTGCTGCAGTACATCGCCAAGACCAAACCCGGCGCCAAGGTCGCGCTTGTGTACTCGGACACCGAGTTCGGCCGCGACCCGGTCGACGCCGCACGGACCGAGGCCAAGAAACTGGGCCTGAACCTGGTCAGCGAAATCGTCACGCCGCCGAGCAGCGTGGACGTGTCGGCCGAGGTCATCAAGCTGCGCCGCGCGGACCCCGACTACACCATCTTTCACGGCTACGTCTCGGCACCCATTCCTGAATTCATCAACCAGGCCAAGGCCCTGAATCTCAAGACCGCGTTCATGGGCACCTTCTGGAGCATGGACAACTCGACCGTCATGCGCATGGGCGCGAATGTCGATGGTTTTCTGGGCGTCATGCCTTACCGTTACTACTACGACACCGAAGGCAAAGCGCCGATGCTGGAGCGCATCCGCAAGATGCGCCCCGAGTACCAGAGCACAGGCTACATGCAGGGCTTCCTGAGCGCCATGCTGCTGACCGAGGCTGCCAAACGCACGTTGGATGCGGGCAATGAGCTGACCGGCAAGAACATGAAAACCGCGCTCAGCTCGATCCGCAATTTCGACACCGGCGGCGTCATTGGCGTGCCCTTGTCGATCAAGGGCAACTCCATTCCCGTGGGCCGCATCTACCGGGCCGACTTCAAGCAGCAGAAGATGGTGCCGGCCTCCGAGTGGATCAGTCTGCAGTAATAAATGACCACACCATGATGGAAAAAACCGTGGCAATCGACAGCAACGCCATTCTGGAAGTCAACAACATCGAGGTCGTCTACAACAAGGCGATTCAGGTGTTGCGCGGTCTGTCACTGGCAGTTCCACGTGGGCAAATCGTGGCCTTGCTCGGCAGCAATGGCGCCGGCAAGTCCACCACACTGAAAGCCATTTCCAGCCTGCTGGCGCTGCAGGATGGGGAAATGACGCGCGGCGACATCCGCTTTGACAGCCAGGACACGCGCGGCATCGCGCCGCACGCGCTGGTTCGTGCCGGCGTCTTCCATGTGATGGAAGGCCGGCATGTATTTGAAGACCTCACCATCGAAGAAAACCTGGTGGCAGCCACCTATGCACTGACCGGGAAACGTGCGGGCAAGGCTGATTTCGACAAGGTGTACGACTACTTTCCGCGCCTGCATGAACGCCGGCGCAGCCTGGCGGGTTACCTCTCTGGCGGTGAGCAGCAGATGCTGGCGATTGGCCGGGCGCTGATTGCCGAGCCCAAGCTGATGCTGCTGGACGAGCCCTCGCTGGGCCTGTCGCCGGTGCTGGTGGAGACCATTTTCGAGATCATCGCCCGCATCAATGCGGAGCGCGGCGTCTCCATGCTGCTGGTGGAACAAAACGCGTCCATCGCACTGGCGGTGGCGCACTACGGCTACATCATGGAAACCGGCAAGGTGGTAATCGACAACAGCGCAGAGAAACTCGCCGCCGACCCCGATGTGCGCGAGTTTTACCTCGGCGTTGGCAGCGAGGGCGGCGCCAGGAGCTTCAAGGATCTCAAGCATTACAAGCGCCGCAAGCGCTGGCTGTCATAAGCCCCCAGCACCGCACCAAACCACCGGACCTTCTTTCATGACTGAGATGACCTACACACTGACACTGCCCCAGATGCTGCGAGAGCAGGCACAGCGCCGCACCGCTTCAGTGGCGATCCGCCAGAAGGAACACGGCATCTGGAAGCCGCTGACCTGGGGCCACTACTTTCAGCGCGCACAACAGGTGGGCCTGGGTTTGCGTGCTGCGGGCTTGTCAGAGGGTGGCCATGTGGGCGTGCTGTCCGAGAACCGTGTCGAGTGGGTGCTGACCCAGTTAGGCGCGGGTCTGGTCGGGGGCGTCACGGTGGGCGTCTACCCGACCAGCCCGACCAACGAGATTGCCTATGTACTGGCCCACGCGGATGCCGAGGTGGTGATCTGCGAAGACCAGGAACAGTCTGACAAGGTGCTTGACGCACGCGACCTGCTGCCCCAGCTCAGGAAAATTGTGATGATTGAACGGAAAGGGCTGGCAGAGACGAAGGCGCGCGCACCCGCGCTGGTGATGGGCTTTGAGGAGCTCGAAGCGCTCGGCGTGGCGTCCCTGGATGCTTCGCATATTGAGTCAGTGCTGGCCCATCAACAACTTCAAGACACCGCACTCATCATCTACACCTCGGGCTCTACCGGCAAACCCAAAGGCGCAATGATCAGTTACGGCAACATCGCGGCCATGGCGCCGGGCGTGATTGAACGACTGGGCCTGACCGCGCAGACCTCGCACCTGTCCTACCTGCCGCTGTGCCATGTGGCCGAGCAGATGCTGACTGCCTTTGTGCCGCTGTACCTGGGCTCACGCGTGGATTTTGGTGAATCAATCCGCACCGTGCAGGAAGACCTGCGCGAAGTCGCGCCCACCATGTTTCTGGGCGTACCGCGCATCTGGGAAAAGCTGCACTCAGCCATCTCCATCAAGATGCATGAGTCGGGCGGGCTGCGCCAACGTTTGTTCGATGCAGGCCTGCGCGCATGTGCGCCGTTCGCACACAAGGCGGCGCACCAGCGCTCATTGGGCGAAAAGCTGTGCTTTGCCTTTTATTACGGCCTGATCTTCCGGGCCCTGCAGAACTTCATCGGCCTGCGCCAGGCCCGCGTGGCGCTGACCGGTGCCGCACCGGTTTCGCCGGCCATTGTGCAGTTCTTTCGCACGCTGGGCGTGCCGCTGGTCGAGGTCTATGGCATGACGGAATCCAGCGGCATGGTGCTGGGCCAACGGAACGACCAGGTGGTTTTTGGCACCGTCGGCGTGCCGACCCTGGGCGTTGAGCACCGGCTCTCAAGCCAGGGTGAACTGCAGATTCGTGGCGGCGTGGTGTTCAAGGGCTATTACAAAAACGCAGAGGCCACCGCATCCAGCATTGTGGACGGCTGGCTGCACACCGGCGACGTCGTCGAAGAAAGGGGCGGCTCGCTGCGCATCGTCGACCGGCTCAAGGACATCATGATCACCGCCGGCGGCAAGAACCTGACGCCGTCGGAAATCGAAAACACCATGAAGGGCAGCCTGTTCATCAAGGAATGCGTGATCGTCGCCGACGCGCGCAAGTTCGTCGGTGCGCTGATCCAGATCGACTACGACGCCGTGGCGCAATGGGCGGAGTCGCGCAACGTGACCTTTACGCATTTCCGCTCGCTGGTTGAAACGGCCGAGGTGCGTGAACTGGTTCAAGCCGAAGTGGACAAGGGCAACGCCCTGCTGGCCGAAGTGTCACGTATCCGGCGCTTTCATTTGCTGACCAAGGAGCTGGACCACGATGACGGTGAAGTTACGGCGACCATGAAGGTGCGCCGGGCCAGCATCTACAAAACCTATGCGGCCGAAATTGAGGCGCTGTACCGCTGAACGCTACGCAAACTCCATCTCGCCACGGCATCCCGCTCCACCCTACCCCACAGGAATTGAAATATCTTGACTGCTCGAAAGCTCGTCTCCCCCTGGGCCCCCACTACCGAACGCGAGAAGGTTCGCACAGACAAGCGCGAGGCGGTGCTGCGCATGGCAGCACAGGTGTTCAACGAAAAAGGCTACCAGGCTAGCACGCTGGACGAGGTCGCCGAGCGGCTGCATGTCACCAAGCCGACGCTGTACTACTACGTCAAGAGCAAGGACGAAATTCTTTACGAATGCGTGCGTATTGGCCTCACGATGCTGCAGGACGCGATCACGGAGGTGGGTGCCTCCGGTGGCAGCGCGATGGACAAGCTGGTGGCCGCCATGCACAAATACACCGAGATCGTGACCATGGACTTTGGCATGTGCCTGATCCGCGTGGGCGAAGACCCGCTGCCACCGGAAAGCCAGCGCAAGCTAAGGCGCATGAAGGCCGCAATCGACAAAGAGTTCCGTGAACTGATCCGGCTTGGCATCGAGGAAGGCTCCATCGCGCCCTGTGACCCCAAGATCGCCGCCTTCACGCTGGCAGGCGCGCTGAGCTGGATTGGACGCTGGTACCGGCCCGATGGGGCCTTGAGCCCAGACGACATCGCGCAGCAATGCATCGCTTTGCTGGCCAATGGCCTGTGCAGCGGCAAAGCCAAACCCCTTGTGCGCCAGCGCCCTGCCGAACCGGCGCCGGCGGTACCCGTGTCCCTTGAACCTGCACCGGCCACCGCAGCACGACGCCGCGCCGGCCTGCGCAAAACCCCGTGATTCCGAACGCCCCCAGGAAACCGTCATGACCCATCCAGCCCGCAGGGCCGACACCTTGTTCCACGATGTGGGGCTGCCCGACGAGACGCGCCGGATTCGCGCTGAAGTGCGTGAATTCGCGCAAGACGTGCTGCGCCCTGTCGCGCACCGCTTGAACACCACCCCTGAATCCAAAGAGGCGTTTCCGCGCGAACAGTTTGACGCGATGGCGCGCGCGGGGCTTTACACGATTCCCTTTCCGGCAGATGTAGGCGGCCGGGGGCTCGAATTCCCCACACTGGCGACCCTCACCGTGTTGGAAGAGCTGGCCTATTACAGCCGGGGACTGGCCTCGGCACTCTATGACGGGCAGGCCATTCTGGTCGGTAAGACGCTGGAAAAAGCACCTGCCGCGCTGCGCAACAAATACCTGCCGGCGCTGATACGCGGCGAGTTTGTCGGCTCGTTCGCGACCAGCGAACCGGAGGCCAGCACCGACTTGTCAGCGACGTCCATGCAAACCACGGCGACCCAGGTAGCCGGCGGCTGGCGCATCAATGGCCGCAAGCGCTGGATCACCAACTCCCCGGTGGCCGACTGGATTGTGGTGCTGTGCCGCAGCGGTGAACGCCTCACCATGCTGATGGCCGACATGCGCGCCGAGGGGGTGTCGGTGGGCAAGCCCGATCTCAAGATGGGCAACCACCTGCAGCTGACGGCCGACGTCGTGTTCGACAAGGTGTTCGTGCCGGACGACCATGTCGTCGGCACCGAAGGTGGCGGCCTGCGCGTCGCGCTCGGCGCACTGGCGCTCGGGCGCATGGGCATAGGCGCGATTGGCGTGGCGATGGCCCAGGCCGCCTTCGACCATGCAGCCGACTATATGTGCAAGCGCAAGGTATTTGGCCAGGAACTCGCGCGCATGCAGCACTGGCAGTACCTGTTTGCCGAGCATGCAGTGGGCCTGGAGCAGGCGCGCAGCCTCTACCAGAAGGCGGGCTACCGCTACGACGTGGAAGGCAGCGCCGAGGTCGAGGCAGCCATGGCCAAGCTGGTGGGCAGTCGGCTGGCGGTCGACGTGGCACGTGATGCGATTCAGGTCTGTGGTGCCTATGGCTTTGTACGCGAGTTGTCGGCCACGGGCGAGTTGATGCCCTTGGAGTCGATCTACCGCGACGCCAAGATTGGCGAGATTTACGAAGGTGCGAACGAGATCCAGAAATGGGTGATTGCACGCAACATCTTTGGCCGCGCTTACACGGGTTAATTAAGCGCTTGATGACCCGACTCAGCACAACAGAAAGTACCTCATGAGCGCTTCAAATTCAAACCCGGTGATCTTGACATGCGAAGGCGGCATGGCGACGATGACCTTTAACCGCCCCTCGGCCATGAACGCACTGGACGTGCCGACGGCCAGCGCATTTCTGGCGGCTTGCCAGTCGCTGGCGGACGACCCGCAGCTGCGGGTGATTGTCATCCGCGGCGAAGGCCGCGCCTTTGGCGTGGGCGGCGACCTGGCAGCGCTGCAGCACGACTCTGCGGCGACGGCACAAGATCTGATCGGCCGCTTGCACGAGGCGGTCGTGCTGCTGGCCGGACTCAATGCCCCCGTGATTGCCAGCCTGCATGGCGTGGTGGCGGGTGGCTCGCTGAGCCTCTCCATGGCCTGCGACCTGGTCATCGCAGCCGACAGTACGCGCTTTAACCTCGCCTATGCGAATGTCGGTGCCAGCTGTGACGTATCAGGCTCCTGGAGCCTGCCGCGGCTGGTGGGGCTGCGCAACGCGATGCAGATTGCCCTGCTGTCGGAAACTTTTGACGCGGCCGAAGCGCTGCGTCTGGGCCTGGTCAACCGCGTGGTACCCGCTGACAAGTTGCAGGAAGAAACCGTGGCCTTGGCCCGGCGGCTGGCTGCCGGGCCTACCCTGGCCTACGGCCGCATGAAGCGGCTGATGCGCCAGTCCTTCGAGACCGACTTGCCCACGCAGCTCGACGCTGAACGCGAAAATTTCAAGGCCAGCACGCAGACGGAAGATTTCAAGGAAGCCGCGAAGGCCTTCTTTGCCAAACGGCCAGCCGTTTTCAAGGGCCACTAGCCCGCGTCATTTCAACCCTTTAAGGCAAACCATGAAGAACCGAATCACTGAATTGCTCGGCATCCGCTACCCCATCATTCAGGGCGGCATGCAATGGGTGGGACGCGCCGAGCTGGCATCGGCCGTCTCAAACGCGGGCGGCCTGGGCGTATTGACGGGCTTGACCCAGCCCACGCCTGAGGCGCTGGCGGCCGAGATTGCGCGCTGCCGCAGCATGACCGACAAGCCCTTCGGCGTGAACCTGACGATCCTGCCCTCGGCCAAACCGCCGCCCTATGAAGCCTATCTCGATGTCGTCATCAACAGCGGCGTGAAGATTCTGGAAACCGCCGGCAACAACCCCAGGGAATTCATCCTGAAGGCCAAGGCCGCCGGGGTCAAAATTATTCACAAGTGCACTTCGGTGCGGCATGCCTTGTCGGCAGAGCGCAATGGTGTCGATGCCGTGTCCATCGACGGCTTTGAATGCGCGGGCCATCCGGGTGAAGACGATGTCGGTGGATTGGTGCTGTTTGCGGCCGCTGCCGACCAAGTGAAGATTCCGCTGGTCGCCTCGGGCGGCATTGCCGATGGCCGCGGCATGGCGGCGGCGCTGGCACTGGGCGCTGAAGGCATCAACATGGGCACGCGCTTTTGCGCGACGCAAGAGGCGCCCATCCATGAGCACATCAAGCAGGCGCTGATCCATGCAGGCGAACGCGACACGCAACTGATCTTCAGGACGCTGAACAACACCGGGCGGGTCCTCAAAAATGCCATTTCAAGCGAGGTGGTGGCGCTGGAGCGGCAGCCGGGTGGCTGCGAGTTCAGTGATATCCATCACCTGGTGGCTGGCGCACGCGGGCGGGCGGCTCTCGAAAGCGGCGAGGTGGATGGCGGCCTCGTCTGGGCCAGCCAGGTGGTGGGGCTGATCCATGACATCCCGACTTGCGCGGAATTGATGGCACGCATGGTCGCTGACTGCCGTGTGGCACTCGATCGCGGGCGCACGATGTTCGCCGCTTGATTTCACGCGGCCGGTCCGCACTATTCAGGAGATAAGCATGGCACGAGATGTTTTTGTCGCCGGGGTCGGCATGATCCCTTTTGCCAAGCCAGGCGCGAGCCAGTCCTACGACGTGATGGGCGCGCAGGCCATTTGGGCCGCACTGCAAGACGCGCATCTCGACTACCACGAGGTGCAGCAGGTATATGCCGGTTATGTCTATGGCGACTCGTGCAGCGGGCAACGTGCAGCCTATGCTGTCGGCATGTCGGGCGTGCCGGTGTTCAACGTCAACAACAATTGCTCGACCGGCTCCACCGCGCTCTTTCTGGCGCGCCAGGCGGTGGCCTCGGGCAGCGTCGATTGCGCGCTGGCGGTCGGTTTCGAGCAGATGAAGCCCGGCGCCCTGGGCTCGGTGTACGACGACCGGCCCACGCCCTTTGACCGCTTCGAGGCAGAAGCCGATGCGCTGCTGCAGGTCGAGGGCGTGCCGCTGGCGTTGCGTTATTTTGGCGGTGCCGGTCTGGCGCACATGCAGCAATACGGCACGAAGCTGAGCACCTTCGCCAAAATCCGCGCCAAGGCCAGCCGTCACGCGGCCAACAACCCGCTCGCGCTGTTCAGGCAGGTCCTGACCGAAGAGGACGTGCTCAACGCGCCGATGATGTGGCCGGGCGTGATGACCCGCCTGATGGCCTGCCCGCCCACCTGTGGCGGCGCCGCGGCTGTCGTGTGCAGTGACGCGTTCGCGCAGCGCCATGGCCTGGACCGGTCGGTGCGCATCAAGGCCCAGGCCATGACCACTGACCGCTCTTCCACGTTTGATGCGCACGACATGCGCCAGCTGGTTGGCGTCGACATGACGCGGGATGCGGCGCGCCAGGTGTATGCGCAGGCGGGTGTCGGCCCGCAGGACATTCAGGTGGTGGAGTTGCATGACTGCTTTGCCCACAACGAACTGCTGACGTATGAGGCACTGGACCTGTGCGCCGATGGCGGTGCGGAGAAGTTTGTGCTGGATGGCGACAACACCTATGGCGGACGCTTTGTCACCAACCCCTCCGGCGGGCTGCTCTCCAAAGGGCATCCGCTCGGCGCGACAGGCCTGGCCCAGTGCACCGAACTGGTCCAGCAACTGCGCGGCAACGCCGACAAGCGGCAGGTCGCCGGCGCCCGCCTGGCGCTGCAGCACAACCTCGGTCTCGGCGGCGCCTGTGTCGTCACGCTCTACGAACGGGTCTAGCACCACGTAGTTGCATGACTTCAGACGCGCGCCAATGCCGGCCGTGAATGCTGCATTGAAGCCAATTGAATCCGGCGGGCAGGTGGGCGGCCAGCGCCGTCCTTGCTGAACCCCTCACGCCGGGTACCGGCTCAAGCCTTCAGCAGATGCCGTGCCGCGTTGACGATGCTTTGTGCATTGACGCCAAAAAATTCGCGCAAGGCGGCCCGCGTGTCGCTGCGGCCGAAGCCGTCGGTGCCCAGCGTCAGGTAGGCGCGGCCTTCGGGCAGGAAAGCGCGAATGCTCTCGGGCACGGCACGCACGTAGTCGGTGGCGGCAATGATGGGCCCCTGGCTGGCGTGCAGTTGCTGCCTGATGAACGCGTCAGTCTTTGCGCCTTCGGTCATTCCTTCGCCGTTCAGCATCCGCTGCTGGCAAGCCGCGCCATCGCGTGCGAGCTCGCTCCAGCTGGTCACGCTGTAAACGGTGGCATGAATGCCCTGGTCTGCCAGTTGCTGCGCCGCCTTGATCACCTCGGTCAGGATGGCCCCTGAACCCATCAGCGTCACATGTTGTGGATTTTTGGCTGATTTCCCTTCGCTTGCCGGACCTTGATAGCTATTGAATTGATAGCATCCGCGAATGATGTCCGCCTCCGACCCCGGCCGCAGATCTGGCTGGGCGTAGTTCTCGTTCATCATCGTGACGTAATAGAACACGTCTTTTTGCTCCACCATCATCTCGCGCATGCCCCGGTCGATGATGACGGCCAGCTCGCAGGCAAAGGCCGGGTCATAGGCCTTGCAGTTGGGAATGGTGGCGGCGATCAGGTGGCTGGAGCCGTCCTGGTGCTGCAGGCCTTCGCCGCCCAGCGTGGTGCGGCCTGAAGTGGCGCCCAGCAGGAAGCCGCGCGCCCGCTGGTCGGCTGCGGCCCAGATCTGGTCGCCGACGCGCTGGAAGCCGAACATCGAGTAATAGATATAAAACGGCAGCATGGCCAAGCCGTGGACGCTGTAGCTGGTGGCCGCGGCCGTCCAGCTGGCGAGTGCCCCGGCTTCGCTGATGCCCTCTTCCAGAATCTGCCCGTCAAGGGCCTCGCGGTAGCTCAGCACCGAGCCGATGTCTTCGGGTGCGTAGCGCTGGCCCACACTGGAGTAAATGCCGACCTGCTTGAACAGGTTGGCCATGCCGAAGGTGCGCGCTTCGTCCGCCACGATGGGCACGATCTTCGGGCCCAGGGCCGGGTCCTTCAGCAGGCTGCCCAGCATGCGCACAAAGGCCATGGTGGTGCTCATTTCCTTGGCTGCAGCACCAAGCGCAAACTGGGCGTAACTTGGCAAGGCCGGTACAGGAATCACCTCGGCCGTGGTGTCGCGTTTGGGCAGGTAGCCACCCAGGGCCGCACGCTGCGCGTGCATGTAGCGCATCTCGGGGCTGTCATCGGCGGGCTTGTAAAACGCGATGTGTTTGGCCTGCTCGTCGGTCAAGGGCAAATTGAAGCGGTTGCGAAACTCCAGAAGATCGGTCTCGTCAAATTTCTTTTGCGAATGCGTGGTCATCTTGCCCTGGCCGGCGCTGCCCATGCCATAGCCTTTTTTGGTGTGCGCCAGGATCACCGTGGGCTGGCCTTTGTGGTTGGCCGCCGCTGCATAGGCCGCATGGATTTTCACCAGGTCGTGGCCGCCGCGCTTGAGGCGGTCGATCTGTTCGTCGGTCATGCCCTGGGCCAGTCGGGCCAGTTCCTCGTTCTGTCCGAAGAAGTTGTCGCGGTTAAAGCGGCCGTCCTTGGCGGCAAAGGTCTGCATCTGGCCGTCCACCGTGTGGGCAAAGGCCTGCGTCAGCGCGCCGGTCAGGTCGCGCGCAAACAGGCCGTCCCAGTCGCTGCCCCAGACCAGCTTGATGACGTTCCAGCCTGCGCCGGCAAAGAGCTTTTCCAGCTCGTCGATGATGCGGCCGTTGCCGCGCACAGGGCCGTCGAGCCGCTGCAGATTGCAGTTGACGACCCAGACCAGGTTGTCCAGCCCTTCGCGTGCTGCCAGGGTGAGGGCGCTCATGGACTCGGGCTCGTCCATCTCGCCGTCGCCGAACACGCCCCAGACCTTGCGGCCGCTGCAGTCGAGCAGCCGCCGGTGCGTGAGGTAGCGCATGAAGCGCGCATGGTAGATCGAGCTGATCGGGCCTATGCCCATGGAGCCTGTCGGGAACTGCCAGAACCCGGGCATCAGGTAGGGGTGGGGGTAGCTGGACAGGCCTTGCGCACCCTGGCCGGGTGCGGTGAGTTCCTGGCGGTAAAAGCTCAAGTCCTTTTCAGTGAGCCGGCCTTCGAGGTAGGCGCGCGCATACACACCGGGCGCGCTGTGCGGCTGGAAGAACACCAGGTCGCCGCGATGCTGCTTGACACCGTCAATTTCGCCCGTGCCTTCGCGCGCATGAAAGAAATGGTTGAAGCCGGTTTCAAACAAATCGGCGGCGCTGGCGTAGCTGGCAATGTGGCCGCCCAGTTCGCTGGAGCCGCCAAGCTCGGCCTGGTTGGCGCGCACCACCATGGCCAGCGCGTTCCAGCGCATCAGCGAAGCCAGCCGTTCCTCCAGCGCCAGATCGCCGGGAAAGACTGGCTGCTCGTTCACGCCGATGGTGTTCATGTAGGGCGTGGACAGCTCGGGCTGCCAGCCGATGCGGCGGTTGCGGGCAACGCGGCTCAGCTCGTCCAGCATGTGCCGCGCGCGGGCCGGGCCCTGCGTGGCTGCCAGGGCTTCAAACGCCTCGCGCCACTCCGCGGTTTCCTGTGGGTCAGGGTCTGGCGTGAAAGCGTCGGCGGTTTGCATCAGGAGATGGTGGGGGGTGGAATCGTTCATGGCAAATCCACTGTACGCATCTTCCCGCAAAAGGTGTTGCCTAAATATGGGGATAAATGCGTAACTGGCGGCATAAAATTCTGCAATTGACTAAATTTACAGACTATGCAGCTTGATAACCTTGATTTGAAGATTCTTGACGAGCTTCAGCGCGATGGCTCGCTGTCCAATGTGGAGCTGGCCCGGCGCGTGCATTTAAGTCCGTCGCCGTGTCTGGCCCGCGTCAAGGCGCTGGAGGCCGCCCGGGTCATTGACCGCTATGTGGCCATTGCCAATGCGCAGGCGCTGGGACTGGGGCTGAGTGTGTTCATCTCCATCAGCCTGCGCTCGCAAAACAAGGAGGCGCTGGGCGAGTTTGAGCGGCGCATTGCCGAGCATGACGAAGTGATGGAGTGCTATTTGATGACTGGCGACAGCGACTATCTGATCCGCGTGGCGGTCGCCGACATCGGGGCGCTGGAGAAATTCATTCTGGAGCAGCTCACGCCGATTCCCGGCATCGAAAAAATCCGCTCCAGTTTTGCGCTCAAGCAGGTGCGCTATAAGACGGCGTTGCCGTTGCCGCGGGTTGCGGCCGCATAGTTCGCGGTCTGATTGTGGATTTGGGTTTTGTTGGCTTTGCTGGGGTTGGAGGCCGGGACTCGCCCCGGCGGGCGACTCACTTTCTTTTGCTTACTTTTCTTTGGCGAAGCAAAGAAAAGTGAGTAGCCGCCGGGCTACCCCCGGCCAGCGACCCTCAGCAAAACCAACCCGCTATCAATTCAATAGCTTTCGATATCCGACTCCATTGAACTCAAACAGGAATCGCCGTAGTCTCGAACACTTCTTTTAAACACACAAACGTGCGAATCTGCCTCACGCCCGGCAGACCTATCAGCTGCGCCGCATGCAGCTCATTGAAGGAGTCGATGCTCTGGATGCGCAGCTTGACGAAGTAGTCAAATTCACCGGTCACCAGTTGCACCTCCAGGCAGCCTGTCAGGCCGGCAACGGCTTTCTCAAAGGCGGCAAAGGAGTCGGTGGTCGAGCGGTCCAGCACCACGCCAATGATGACCAGGCCGTTGTAGCCCAGCGCACGCGGGTTCACCAGCGCGACGGTTTTTCGGATCAGCCCCAGCTCCTTGAGCTTGGCAATGCGTCGCGAGCACGCGGGCGGGCTGAGGTTGGTTTTTTCGGCCAGGTCGATGTTGGGCAGGGAGGCGTCCTGCTGCAACAGCTTCAGCAATTTGCGGTCAATCCGGTCGAGGGTGATTTCCATGGGTGTATTGGCTAAATATTGCGTTAATTTTATAAAAATCGAAATGAATTTCTTGAATATTTGAAAAATAGATTCCAGAAAGAGGTTTCATTCTGAGAGTTTGCAATTAATTTCTGGTGGGCTTGGCTACGATTTAATCACGACTGCGCAAGACATTTCAGCCAACCAAGCCATCCTTTTGCGGCCATCACAGTCCACGCAAAGGGGGCTTTCACCGGAGCCACGATCATGCAACTCACGCTCAACCTCAAAAAGTTTCCCAGACATTCGTTGACCTTCGGCCCCACGCCCATCCAGCCGCTCAGGCGCCTGAGCGCCCACCTGGGCGGCAAGGTCGAGCTGTACGCCAAACGCGAAGACTGCAACAGCGGCCTGGCCTTTGGCGGCAACAAAACCCGCAAGCTGGAGTACCTGATCCCCGAGGCGCTGGCGCAAGGCTGCGACACGCTGGTCTCCATCGGCGGCATCCAGTCCAACCAGACGCGCCAGGTGGCGGCCGTGGCCGCGCACCTGGGCATGAAGTGCGTGCTGGTGCAGGAGAACTGGGTGAACTATTCCGACGCCGTGTACGACCGCGTCGGCAATATCGAGATGTCGCGCATCCTGGGCGCCGACGTGCGCCTGGATGCGGCCGGTTTTGACATCGGCATTCGCCCCAGCTGGGAGCAGGCCATGGACGACGTGCGCAAAGCCGGTGGCAAGCCCTTCCCCATTCCGGCCGGCTGCTCCGAACATCCTTATGGCGGCCTGGGCTTTGTCGGCTTTGCCGAAGAAGTGCGGGCGCAGGAAGCTGAACTCGGCTTCAGGTTCGACTACATCGTTGTCTGCTCGGTCACCGGCAGCACGCAGGCCGGCATGGTGGTTGGTTTTGCCGCCGACGGCCGTGCCGACCGCGTGATCGGCATAGACGCCTCTGCCAAGCCTGAGAAGACCAAGGCGCAAATCCTGCGCATCGCAAAGAACACCGCCAGGCTGGTCGAGCTGGATCGCGACATCACCGCGAAAGACGTGGTGCTCGACACCCGCTACGGCGGGCCCGAATACGGCCTGCCGAACGAAGGCACGCTGGAGGCCATTCGCCTGTGCGCCCGGCAGGAGGGCATGCTGACGGACCCGGTCTACGAGGGCAAGTCCATGCACGGCATGATCGACATGGTGCGCCGCGGTGAGTTCGCCGAGGGGTCCAAGGTGCTGTATGCCCACCTGGGTGGCGTGCCCGCGCTCAATGCGTACAGCTTCCTGTTCCGCAACGGCTGACCCCCTGCCCAGGTGCGAGGAAGGGGTTCAGGAAGGGGAACCACGCCGATCCGATTTTCGAGAGAGCCTCGGAGAGCCGTGCGCCCGCACGGTCTCCGGGCAGCGGGTGTTGAGCCCACGTCGCTGCTGACAAGCCGTTGAGGAGACGTGCTCATCCTGGAGCGAGGATTCGCTGTTGCAGCGAGGCCTTTGCACATGCCAACCGCGGCCCTCGGGCCGCCATTGAAACGGTGGACAACATGATGAAACTGAAACTCGTAAACCTGGCGACAAACCTGGCTATCGTCGCGGCAGTCCTGGCCGGGCTGGTGCCATGGAGCGGCGCCCGCGCACAAAGCTATCCGTCGAAGCCGATCCAGCTGGTCATTCCCTTTCCACCTGGCGGGGCGACCGACATCGTCGGCCGGCTTGTCGGCAAAAAGCTGGGCGAGCACCTCGGCCAGCCTGTGGTGATCGAGAACAAGGCCGGTGCCGGCACCGTCGTCGGCGCCGCCTTTGTCGCCAAGGCACCGGCCGATGGTTACACGCTGCTGATCAGCTCGGGTTCCACCTTCACCGTGAACCCTGCGCTCAACCCCAGGCTGCCCTATGACCCGGTCAAGAGCTTCGAGCCCATCGGCCTTGCCGCGCGCGTTCCTCTGATCCTGATTGCCAACCGCGAGGTGCCGGTCAACAACCTGATGCAACTGGTAGCCGCCGTGCGCGGCACGCCGGACAAGTACGTCTACGGTTCCTTTGGCAGCGGCACGACGGGCCACTTCGCGGGTGAGCTGATGTGGAGCGCCATCGGCATCAAGCTGCTGCACGTGCCCTACAAGGGCAGCGCGCCGGCCATGAGCGACCTGATCGGCGGCCAGATCCCATTCACGGTCGACACCGTGGCAGCGTCGCTGCCTCAGCTGAAAGCGGGCAAGATCAAGGCCATCGCCGTCACGGGTGCCACGCGCACCACGCAGCTACCCGACGTGCCGACGGTGGCGGAAAGCGGCTTCCCGGGTTTTTCCGCCGACTCCTGGCTGGCGGTCGTCGCGCCGCGCGGTCTGCCAGTCGATGCGAAGGCCAGGCTGCAAAAAGCACTGGCCGAAACCATGGCCGACGCCGAGATCCGCGACAAGCTCATTGCCAACGGGCTGCAGCCCGCGTACGAGTCCGCTGCCGCCGTGGCTGCGCGAATCGAAGACGAGCTGCCGCGCATGCGCGCCGTGGCGCAACGCGCGAACATCCGGGCGGAATGAGGAACGAATATGGCAACCGATGACAGCCTGGTCGTCCTGTCCGCCGTCGAATTGAGGCGGCTGATCGAGGCCAAACAGATCTCGCCGGTCGAGCTGCTCGAAGCTTGTATCGCTCGCATCGAGGCGGTGAACCCATTCGTCAATGCCGTCACCGCTACCTGCTTCGAGCGCGCACGCAGCGAGGCCAGGGCGGCCGAACGCGCCGTGCTCGAGGGCCGCCCGCTGGGCCTGCTGCACGGCCTGCCGATGGGCGTGAAAGACCTGGAAGCGACCGAGGGCCTGCTCACCACCCTGGGCTCGCCGCTGTATCGCGACCATGTGCCCGCGGCCGACAACGTGCTCGTGGCGCGCTTGCGCGCAGCCGGTGCGATCGTGGTCGGAAAGACCAACGTGCCCGAGCTGGGCGCCGGCGCGAACACCCGCAACGCGGTCTGGGGCGCCACCGGCAACCCCTTCGACCCGAGACTCAACGCCGGCGGCTCATCGGGTGGTTCGGCGGCAGCGCTGGCCTGCGACATGCTTCCGGTGTGCACGGGCTCCGACACTGGGGGGTCGCTGCGCATTCCTGCGGCCCTGTGCGGTGTGGTGGGTTTTCGGCCCTCGCCGGGCCTGGTGCCGAGTTCGCGCAAGCTGCTCGGCTGGACGCCGATCTCGGTGGTCGGGCCGATGGGGCGGACCGTCGCCGACGCCTGCCTGCAACTGGCGGCTTCGGCCGGCGCCGCCGTGGGCGACCCCCTCAGCTACCCGGTGGACCCAGCGGGTTTCCTGGAGCCGCCGGCGGTGGACCTCGGGGCCTTGCGTGTCGGCTGGACCGAGGACTTCGGCGCCTGCGACGTCGACGCCTCGATCCGCGGGGCTTTTCGCCGCAAGATCGCCTCGATGAAGCATCTGTTCCGCAGTTGCGACGAGGTGAAGTTCGAACTGGGCGATGTGCACCGCTGCTTCGACGTGCTGCGCGCCGAGGCTTTCGTCGCCGGCACGCGCGATGCCTACGAACGCGATCCGGCAAGTCTCGGCCCCAACACGCGGGCCAACTTCGAAATCGGTGCTGCGATGAGCCTGCTCGACTGTGCCTGGGCGCAGGCAGAACAAACGCGCATCCTCGCGCGCTTCCATGCCGCGATGGCCGGCTGCGACCTGATCCTCGCGCCGACCACGCCGGTATCGCCTTTCCCCTGGACCACGCTGTATGCCGACACGGTCGACGGCCAGGCACAAAGCAATTACTACCGCTGGCTGGCGCTGACCTACGTGGTCACGCTGACCACCTTGCCGGCCCTCAGCCTGCCCTGCGGATTCGATCACGCCGGCATGCCGTTCGGGCTGCAGCTGATCGGCCGTTTCCGGGCGGACCATCACGTGCTTGGCGTGGCCGCGGCGCTGGAGCAGGCCTTTGCCGGGTCTGACGAGCTGCGGCGGCCGCGTCCCGCGCTCGACCGCCTGCGCTCCGTCGAGCCCGCCCTGACATCGATCGTTACGGCGCCGCCCGTTCTCGGCGGCGGCACTGGCGGCGCCGGAGCCCCGACGTCCGCCGCCTGAAGGGGAGACAAGGAATGGACCTATTCAACTGCTTGGCCTCAAAGAGCCAATGCCTTGGGCTGTGGCGCAACGGCTGACCATGGGCTTGCCTGTCGTGCTGGGCCCGGCGCGCAGCGCCCGTTTGCACGAAGCGCTTTGCGCGCCCACGCCAGGCAGCGAAGCAGGCACGGGAACGTTGTTGGCGATGCTTGACGACCCAGCTGTGCATACCGTGGTCCTGGCCCTGAAGCTGGGCGCTGTGCCGGGTGCCAGTCTGGTGCAAGTCATTCGGGCATCGGATCCCCTGGCCTAGTGGCTAGACCTTTCCCGCATCTGATGGCTGCGGCCGCAGATTTCTTGAAAGCCAATGAGATGCTGCCGCAGGACGCGCTTTGCTGGAGGATCTTGGGCCACTGCTGCTCGATGGACCAGAGATAGAGCGTGCCAGGTTCGCATTGAAATGGCTGACTGCCGAGACACGTGCTTTCGAGAATCAGTCAATAACCGGTTTGATCAATTGCGTAGATGGGTGGCGTGTGTTGCTCGATGTCCGGATCAGACTGAATACGGAAGCAGAGCAATCCAAACTGCTTGCCCCAGACCGGTCGCTCCGGACCGCGGACTGTCGGTCGGCTAACTGGCACCAATATCATCGACGGGAGAAGCCGCCATCGCTCACTCAAGGTGCATTGCGCGCGCCGAAAGCAAGACCACCGCCCAGCGTCAAGCAGAAAGCCTCTCCGCCCATCGGGCCACCGCCTCACGTGTTTGAGCATCCCGTCCGGTGGCCAGCAGTTCGATAAAAAGCACAAAGGCGTCGCGCACGGCGGTCGGCGCAGAAGCATGGCCAAGGTCCCATTCCGGGAAATGTCCATCCACCCCCATGCGTGACAGGCCATAAACCAGGGCTCGTCCGAGCAATTGCAGCGCTGGTAGCCGGGCGAGCGCGGTGGGAGTGTCGGCGAACGCTTCGTCCAGCAACGCCTGCATATGGGCACGGATCGCGTCGTTGTGCGGGGCCAGGCGCGCGGGGGCGTCTGCATCGAGCAATTGGCGCTGGCTTACCACTTGGAAATGTGTGGGATGACGCGCCGCCCAATCCAGGTAGGCCTCTCCGATGGCCGCGAAACGCAGCAGTGCTGGCTGGCCCGCGCTGTTGGCAAGGCCCAATTCCACCTGCGCGTGCAGGCGCTCTGTCGCTTGTTCTGCAACGGCGGTCAGCAATGCAGCCTTGGTGGGAAAGTGCCTAAACGGGGCACCGGGAGACACGCCAGCCGTCCTCGCCGCTTCGCGCACGCTTAAGTGCTCCACGCCATGGGCTTCGATCAGTTCAAGCGCGGCGGCCACCATGGCCTCGCGCAGGCTGCCGTGGTGGTACCTGCCGCGTGGCGCGGCTGCGTCGTTTTGAGAGGTGGCGGAAGAGGGCATTGGGGATTCGGTGCTAAGACAATGTAAGCATTGATTATTTTAGGGTTAGAATTCAATGCAGATGTATTCACCGATTACATCGTCGCCAGTTAACCCAGGACCGCCATGAACTTCATCACCCGCGCTGCTATCTTCCACTCACTGCTTGCTGCCTTTTTGGTCGCGATCAGCACCTGTGCCGCCGCACAGGAGGCACCGACTCTCGAAATCGTGTGGCCGCCCGAAGGCGCAGTCATTTCGCTGGGCAACGATGCTGAAGCTGCTGTCGGGGTCGTTGTGCGCAGTAATTTCGTGCTTCGTGCCGCGGGGCAGTGCGGAAACACACCGCGATGTGGCCATATCCACATGAAGATCGACCCGGCGGGCGACAGCTGCAATATCCCCGGCCGCCCCTACAACAGCATGAACAGCGATACCGGCGGCGACCTCGTCAAGGCTCGCTTCGGTCACTGCCCGACAGCCGCCGGCGTGCATGAAATCGGCGTGCTCCTGGCTGATGACCACCATCACCCGGTATTGGTCGACGGGCGCCCGGTACTGCGAGTGGTGAAGGTGACCACGATGCGCGGTGAGGACTAGACAACGGTAGTGACGCCGACTGGCGTCGATTTGTTTGCTGGGTATCCAGGAGGCTGACATTGGCCAACACCGGCTTTCGCTGGGCGGATTCAACCGGTCGATGCAACACGTCGTCACCCCTTCCACTCCTGTACCAATCAACCAGCCATCGAGGGCCGTGCGGTACATGCGGCTCCTTCACGGGATTTCCGCTACCCGAAACATTTACCGCGAGAGACAATGACCGTCATGACGCAGAACACTATTCCCATGTTCCTGCCCCTGACCGGTCTCTATGAGCCATCTGCCATCCAGCAGTTGCCGGATGGGCGTTTCCTCGTGGTTGAAGATGAGAAGAAGCATCCCTTCAGTCTGGTGACTATTGACGCCAGCGGGCGTGTCAAGCGCACGTCGCTGAGCCCGGGATGGTTCCAATCCGGTGATCCCTTCTGGAAGCTGGACGACCTTGAAGGGCTCGCCCTTGATGCATCGGGGTACCTCTATGCGGTCACGTCGCATTCGCGGGACGACGTCGGCGACGAGAAGAAGTCGCGTGACAAATTGGTACGGTTCCGAATCGAAGCCAACCGCGTGGTTGAGCCCATCGTGGTCAACGGACTGAAGCGCGCTTTGGTGGCGGCGCATCCGCTGCTCGCAGCCGCTGCCCAGATTGAAGATGTCAAAACCAGCGGTGGATTCAACATTGAGGCGCTGGAGATCTCCCCGGACCAGCAGCGATTGCTGGTTGGATTTCGCAGTCCGCTGCAGGGCAGTCATGCCATCATCGCCAGCGTTGAAAATCTTGCTGCGATTTTTGAAGCAGACGAGGCACCGCGGGTGTCAAGCACGCTGCAGGCGCTGGACCTTGGCGGGGACGGGATTCGCGGCATGTCCTGGATGACGTCGCTCGAGGGATACCTGGTCATCAGTGGCCCAGCCTCGCGCGAGCCAGATGAGTTCAAGCTCTGGTTCTGGAGCGGGCAGTCCGGTGTGCCGGCGCGCCGCGTCTCTGTTCCAGGCTTGCAGGGTTTCGAGCGCGCGGAAGGGGTGAGCCCGGCGGTCATCGATGGCGCACCCCGAGTTGTCATCGTCAGTGACGACGGTAGCCGCAAAGAAGGGCGCTTCGCCCGTTTTGTGCTGCTCGACCCTGGGCAACTGCAGATCGCGCCTTGATCTGGTACTGGGGTTACCGTATCCAGACAAGCATATGCTATAAAAATAGCAGCTGATCGCAACCGCGTTTATTGGGCTATAACACTGAATTTTTGACTGAAACACCAGTCCCGCATGTGCGCGCATGGAGACATTGACCGAGGTGATATTTTTGAGCCCAAATCGCTGACGAAGGCGGAATGGCGAAATCTCGCATCTTAAAAACGGGATTGAGCGACCTGTAATCGTCATGGATGTTTCCCTTGACTGACAACGGCAATGTCCAGCGCCCTGCGGTTCACATGCCAGGGCGCATCCCAAATCGGGGCAAGGGGCGGGAAATCAACGGTCTGTCAGGCCTTCGGATAGGCGGGCATGTCAAATCCTGCCTTGCCGGGGGCTTTGAAAAAATCCGTTGCGGCGCTGTCGTTCAATGCCCACAGCGGCGGGCGAACCGCGCCCCACCGAGGATAGTTTGAAAGCCCGGCGACGACCCGCTTCATGGCGGGGATCATGGGCATCGCCTCGAAGATTTGTCGAACAACGTCGGCCTTGGCCTGAAGCTCTTCGCCCGTCGCGGTACTCCAGTTCTTCTCATAGACAGCGCGGATGCCCGCCGGGTTCATGTTCACGGTGGCACTGGTACAGCCTGCGGCGCCGAGCGGCAAGGCCTTGGACGGCGTTGACTCACTGGCCGGGAATACGTCAAAGCTCAGCCGGGAACCGTCCAGGGCTCATGCGAACTGGTACAGCCTTGCCGGGGTGTCCACCAGAATGCGATGGCGGGCCGCCTCGTCGGGTACGACTTCGGACAGCAAATCGATCAAATGGGCGTCGTCTGGATAGCCCTTGTCTTTTTCGGTGGGGTGCGGCCAGTCGCTTCCCCAGACCACACGTTCGGGCGCTTCCTTGGCATAGAGGGTAGCCACTTGCACGCTGTCTGAATAGGACGGGTAGCCGACGTTGGACTCGTTGTAGAACCCGGAAAGTTTGACATAGGCCTTGCCCTGCTGAAGCAGTCCACGAATCATGGCGAAGGTGGGATGGTTGGCAGCGCCCGGTTGCGGCACACGGCCCAGGTGGTCGAACACCACGGGAACGGGCAGATCGCTCCAGACTGATTTGGCATCGAGTAGCGCTGCCGACGGTGCATTGAGCTGAATATGCCAGCCCATGGGCGCAATGCGTCGTGCGAGCGGGCGCACCATGTCGAGCGTGGTGGTGCCGGGAGGCGCCAGGTTGAACCGAATGCCGCGCACGCCAGCGTCGTGCAGTTGCTTGAGCTCGCCGTCGGTCACGCTGGTGTTGACGACAGCGACACCCCGCGCATTCTCCAGCCCGAATGCGGCGAGCGACTCGACCAGCAGGCGGTTGTCTACGCCATAGGTGGAGGGTTGCACGATCACGTTGCGGGTGGTGCCAATGCGCGCTTGCAGCGCGCGGTAATCGGCGATCAAGGCGTCGGCCGGCCTGAGGGTGGCGTTCTCCGCTGCAGGGTAGCGCGCATCGTAAATATGGTGATGGCAGTCGATAGCGCCGGGAGGCACCCTGATGCCGGGAGAGTTCGAACCCGACGAAAACTTCATCTGTTGCTTTCGAATTGGTGGATGAGACCCACTCAGAGTGTCAATGCATGGTGTGGTCGTCATGGCAAAAAAAGGGAGGGCGGATCCGGTCGGGCTAATTGCGGGAGAAGCTGTAGATCTCCTCCACCAGACGCAGCGTCTGGAGATTGTCTTGTGGACTGGTCTCGAACGGTCCGCCATCACCCAGCGCATCAATGAAGTGGCCGATGGTTGCGGCGTAGGATTCGGTGTAGCAGGCCGGCAGGTCGTAGTGAAGCTGTTCTGGCTGATCTCCCTGGCAGCGCAGCGAATCACCGGATAAGCGGATGCAGCCGCGCTCACCGACCAGCAACAGTTCATCAGGTTTGGCTTCGGGTTCACCCCACACGCGCAGGTTGGCCAGAAGGCTTACCGCCGCACCGCTGGTGCTCTCGAAAACGAGCGACGCGCGGTCTTCTCCCGCCATGGCGCTGCAGCCCTTGCCCAGACGGGCATGAACCAGCCGCAGATCACCCAGCAGGAAACGCAGTGTGTCGATGTGGTGAATCAGGATCTCCATGACCAGCGCGCGTTGGAGCGTTGCCACGAACGGCTGGCGGTCGAGGGCGGCATACCTGCCTTGTCCATCTGGAATGAGACCCGAGGTCAAAAGGCTCATTTGCGCCTGTACCACCTGGCCGATGCGCTGCTCGTGCAGCCAGCGGGAGATTTGGCGGTAATAGGGTCTGAAGCGCCAGTTCTCATGCACCATCAGGCGCGTGCAGTCCTGGGTTTCGGCGACCAGTGCGCAAGCTTCTTCATAGGTCGGTGCCAGTGGCTTCTGGCACAGCACGGGCAGGCCGTGCCGCGCGGCCAGGCGCACCAGTTCCGCGTGGGTTTCGCGTGGCGCCGCCACATCCACGGCATCGAGGTCGCCCCGGTCGAGCATCTGTTCGGCGTTGGCGAAGACCTGGTCGATGCCAAAGGCGCTGGCTCGCGCTTGTGCCTGCGCCGTATGGGGGTCGGTGATGGACACCACCCGGGCGCGCGATGCGTGTTGCCGCCAGCCTGCCAGGTGATGCTGGGTGACCCAGCCTGCGCCGATGAGGCCGATCCGCAACGGCTGGGCCTGGTGTGTCTGTGGTGTCTGTGTTGCGTCCATGCTTAATGATCCGTTGCCACAATGGCTTTCTCGCTGACCGGGTCAAACAGATAGATGGCCTCCGAAGCGCAGCTGAGGCCTACCGTGTCACCGACCCTGACTGATGTTTCGCGGTGCAGCCGCGCCGTGACCTCGCCCGCCTGGCGCTCCAGTTCGACGATCACAAGCGTTTCTGCGCCCAGGGGTTCTACTCCGGATACTGTGCCCCGCAGTGATGCCTGCTCGCTGCCTGGCGTCGTGGTCAGCGACAGTTCTTCAGGCCGCACCCCCAGCAATACCTCGTCAGCAGCGCTGAATGAGACGCCTTTCCAGCGCTCCAGGGGCAGTGCGCACCCGCCCACCATCGCGTGGCGCAGGCCATTGTGTTCAAGCAATTGGGCCCGCACGATGTTCATCGGTGGGTTGCCCAGGAAGCGTGCAACGAAGGCATCGGCCGGTGCCCGGTACACGTCCAGTGGCCGACCGATCTGCGCCACGCGTCCTTTGTTCATGACGCAGATGCGCTGGCCCATGGTCATCGCCTCGACCTGGTCGTGCGTCACGTAAATCATGGTTGCGTTCAGGCGCTGGTGCAAGCGCACCAGTTCGTTGCGGGTGTTGACGCGCAAGGCCGCGTCCAGGTTGGACAGCGGTTCGTCAAACAGGAAAACCTTGGGCTCACGCACGATGGCACGGCCCAGCGCCACGCGCTGGCGCTGGCCGCCTGACAGCGCAAAAGGCTTGCGCTCCAGCAACTCGTCCAGGCCGAGAATGCCGCAGGCTTTCTTGACCCTTGCGGCGATTTCGTTCTTGTCGACCTTGCGGCGCTTCAGGCCAAAACCCAGGTTTTCAGCCACGGTCATGTGGGGGTAGAGCGCGTAAGACTGGAACACCATGGCGATATCGCGATCTTTGGCCGCGACCTCGTTGACTTCGCGGCCATCGATATCCAGCTGGCCTTTGGTGATCGATTCGAGGCCGGCAATCATGCGCAATGTGGTCGATTTGCCGCAGCCCGAGGGGCCGAGCAAGACCATGAATTCGCCGTCGTTCACAGTGAATGAGACGTCATTGACGGATGGAACGGGGGTGCCGCGGTAGCTTTTGCAGATATTTTTGAGAGTGACGGTAGCCAATTGGGTTTCTCCGTTGTGTGGGCAAGTGAACGATGAGCGGGCTTATTTCACGGCGCCGGCTGTCATCCCCTGAATGAGCTTTTCCGAGAAGAAGGCGTAGACAATCACGACCGGGATGATGGCGATCATCATTCCGGTGGCAATCATTCCGATGTCCTGGAAGTAGTCGCCCATGAAAGCGCGGATGCCGATGGGCAGTGTGCGCAGGCCCGGTTCGCTGACCAGCACCACCGCAAACAGGAATTCGTTCCACAGTTGAATGAAATTCAGGATGATGGTGGTGGCGATGGCGGGCATGCCCACCGGCAGAACGATTTTCCAAAAGATCTCGAAGTCTGAATAACCGTCGATCTTGGCCGCGTCAAACAGGTCCTGCGGGATGCGGGCGAAAAAGCCTTCCAGCAGGTACACGGTCAACGGAAGCTGCAAACCGACATACACCAGGGTGAGACCCAGACGCGTGTTGTACAGGTCGAATTCCACCAGCACCTGGAACAAGGAGATCAGGATAATTTGTGGTGGAAAGACGATGGAGCTGAACAGGGTGAAGTACACGAGCCGGTTGCCACGAAAGTTGTAGCGCGCCAGGCAGTGGGCAGCGGCTGCACCGAACAGGGTCACGATGGCCACGGCCGCGCCCACCACCAGCGTGCTGTTCCAGAAATACTGCGCAAAGTTGGAGTCAACCCAGGCGACACGGAATTTTTCCCAGTGCAGCGTTTGCGGCCAGGCAAAGTGCGCGGCGCTGATCTCGGACGTGGTGCGCAGCGACATCGAGCCAAGCCAGACGAAGGGCATCGCCGAGTACAGGGTGTACAGGACGATGACAGCCATCAGCCCGCCCTGTCGCAGCAGGCGCGAAACCGAGTCGCCAAAGGAGTTGGAAGCACGCATTTTTAGTATTCCAGACGTTCGCGGCGGCGAAACAGCACGTTGAAGAACACAACGAAGCCCACCACCACAAAGAACCACACCACGGCGATGGCCGACGGATAGCCGAGGTCGAAGGTGTTCCAGTTGAAGGCACGCTTGTACACATAGGTAGATACCGTCTCGGTAGACCACACGGGGCCACCCTCGGTCATGATCCAGACCAGGTCAAACACCTTCATCTTGCCAATGAAGGCCAGGATGTAGAGGTTGAGCAGGGTCGGCCACAGCATGGGCACGATGACGTGCACCAGCTTGTCCCACCAGCCGCAGTTGTCGAGTTCAGCGGCTTCGAGCACCTCGGAGGGCAGTGAATGAAGGGCGGCGAGGCAGACCACCATGTTGAAGCCCGCCCATTTCCAGGCATGTGTCACCATGAGCGAGGCCAGCGCGAAGCTGGGGTCGCCGATCCAGGCCTGCGCCCAATGCCCCAAGCCGACGTTGCGCAGGGCGACGTTGACCACGCCCCAGTCGTAGTTGTAGATCCAGACCCACATGATTCCGACCACCACATAGGACAGCAGCACCGGCGTGAACCAGGCCACCCGCAGAAAACGGGCGAACGGCACACCCGCGTACAGACAGAGTGCCAGCAATAAACCGGTGATGACATCGAGAAACGGTGCCACGGTGGACCAGATGGCCGTGTTGCGCACCGCCGCAAGAAAGGTGGCGTCACGGAACACCTCGGCGAAATGGGCCAGGCCCACGAAATCCGACGAGGCGATGTCGTTGATGATGAAAAAGCTGTTGTAGAACGTCCGCACCACGGGATAGGCCGTCAGCGCCGCGTACACCAGAAGCGCCGGTGCGAGAAACAGCATCAGGGTCGGCCATGAGGTGCGCCGCGAGTCAGCCTCGGGTGGCGCCAGCAACGCGCCGAGTTTCGGGCGCCAACCGGGTTTTGGGGCGGGCAAGGCGTTCGAAATGGAATTGGACATGGACGGCATCTCGGAAAAACGTCAGGAAGCCGCTTTGCAAGCTGCGTCCATCTGGCCAGCCGCGTCCTTGACGCTGATCAGACCGGCGGGAAAGGCGCGATTGAGTACCTGCGAAAAGGTGTCCCCGCACTTGCCGCTCATGTAGTGCAGTGGTGTGCCGATGAAGAATTTTGCGCCGATGCTGCGGTCCTGCAGGTCCTTGAAGTACTGCGCGTGAATGCTCTGTATACGCGAAGGGTCCGTGCGCACGCCGGTCTGCAGCAGCACTTCCTCCATCCACTTGTTGCCATTTTCCACAGTGGCGATCGAGTTGAGGAGCTTGCCCGCGCACTCTTTATTCTTGCTGCGCGAGTACATCACGTAGCTGCCACCGACGGCGAGTGTCTTGCATTCCGGGCATTTCGCACCGTTGACTGCCGGATACTTCATCAGGCCGAGTGGGAATCCTTGCGGCTGCCCCCCTTTTTCCGCTGAAACGAAAGCGCGGCCGGTGTACCAGCTGGCGATCGGGAACATCATGGCGCCCGGATTGGTGTGAAAGTAGTAGTGCGACTCGCCGAGCTTGAGCGTCGAAAAGCTCTTCGGGTAGGCGCCGGCATCCACCAGCTCCTTGATCCAGTTCATGGTTTCGATGACACGCGGGTCAGTGAACGACAGCTTCCCCGTCAGCAACGCGCGATAGTCGTCAAGCCCCAGTTTGCGCAGGAGCATCTCCTGAAGCAGATAGGCGCCAGGGTAGGGGCGGTCCCCCACGCCTGAGGCCACCGGTGTGATGCCTGCGGCGGCGGTCTTCTTCACCAGGTCCGTGAATTGCGCCTGCGACATCTGCATGCCAGGCGGGGGCGTCACGCCAACTTTCTTCATCAGGTCCCTGTTGTAGTACAGCTCCACCGTGTAGGCCTCCACCGGCAGTCCGTAGACCTTGCCGTTATGGCTCCAGGACTGGCGTGCCCAGTCTTCCAGGTTGTTGAGGTTGATGTGGCCGTCCAGCGGCTCCAGGTAACCGCTCTTCGCGAAGGCAATTTCGTCGGGCTCAAGCCAGAAGATGTCGGGTGCCTGCCCCGTTCGCACCGAGGTCTTGACCGACGCATAGAGGTCGGACTTCTGGACGAATTGAAGATTGACTTTGCATTGCGGTGTGGCGGCCTCGAACTTTTTCACGCGCTCTTCGACAAAGCCGCGCTTGGACTGCTCGTCGGGCCAATGACTCCACATGGTGATGGTTTGCTGCGAGGTCTGGGCCAGCACAGGGCCAGCCAGGGCGGCGCAAGCCAGCGCGCCAGCCAGAGCAGGCACGAAGCGCTGGACGAAAACTGCGGAAGGAAGGAATCTGGGCAAAGGCATGGTTGTCTCCTCGTTGTTGGTGGGTGGTTTCGTTTGGTTGTGGTGCGCCGATCGCCGATCGCCTAGCGGCCCGGATAACCCGGCATGGTGAATTGCGCGTCACGCAAGGCTGTCAGCACGCCTTGGGCGGTGCTGTCGTCCAGCCCAACCAGGGGTGGACGCACCACTTGCCAGCCGGGGTCAGCAGAGAATTCGGCGACCACCCGCTTCATGGCCGGGATCATCGGTACCGCCTGGAAGATCTTGCGGATCACGTCCGCATTGGCCTGCAAGGTTTCGCCCTGTGCGCTGTTGCAGCCTTGGTACAAGGCATGGATTCCGCCAGGGTTCATGTTGACGGTGGCACTGATGCAGCCGGCGGCACCGAGCGGCAGCGCCTTGGAGAGCGTCGACTCACTGGCAGGGAAGACGTCAAAACCGTCTTTTGCGAAGTTGTCGATCATGGCCTTGGTGTTTGGCCAGTCGCCCGATGAGTCCTTGGCGCCAACGACCGTGTCGGGATAACGCTTGCGCAGCGTTTCGATCAGGTTCAGTGTGATCGGCACCTGCGTGAGTTGGGGGATGTGGTAGAGATAGACCTTCAGGCGATCGCTGCCAACCCGCTCTATCACCTCGGAGTAATAGGCATACAAGCCTTCGTCGGACACACCCTTGAAGTAGAACGGAGGCAACATCAAGGCACCCAAGGCGCCGTTTTCAACCGCATGTTTGGTCAGGATGACCGAATCGGCCAACGAGCAGCCACCCGTGCCCGGCATCATGCGGGCCGCAGGAATACCGGCGCTCAAGAGCGCATCCGTCATCGACAGGCGCTCGTTCACCGACAGTGAAGCGGCTTCGGAATTGGTGCCGAAAATGGCCAGGCTGACCTGGTTGTCGATCAGCCAGCGGCAGTGGGCAATGAAGCGATTGACATCAGGCTCCAAACGCCGGTTGAAAGGTGTCAGGACAGGGGCGAGAACGCCGCGGATTCTGGTGGTCATGGTGTGCGGTGGCCTCAAGATGGAATGACGGGAGGAGGGGGCGGTTCAAGTGGTTAAAGCGGTTCAAGCGGTTCAAGCGGTTCAAGCGGTTCAAGGGCGCCTGGGGCCCACGACGAAGCTGAAATCGGCAACCCCCTGGATGCCACCGCACACCTCGTCACCGGGTTGCAGATCACGAATCCGGGCATATTGGCGGTCTCCAATGACGGGTCATTTGGCAAAGAGCTGGCTGATGTCGGCGAAAGCCTTGAATTCCAGCGCATTGCCCGACGGGTCCAGAAAGAACATCGTGGCCTGCTCGCCAACCTGCCCCTTGAACCTGATCTGCGGTTCAATTTCAAAATGCATGCCTTCGGTCCCGAGGCGGGCCGCCAATGCTTCCCAGTCCTTCATGGGCAGGACGGCACCGAAATGCCGGACGGGCACTTGATGCCCATCCACCTCACTGGTGCTGCGATGGCCGCACTCGCCAGGTGCCAGGTGGGCAACAAGCTGATGGCCAAAGAAATTGAAATCCACCCAGTCAGGGGAGCTGCGCCCCTCGGCACATCCGAGAAGCTCGCCGTAAAAGCGGCGAGCCTCTGAAAGATCCCGCACGGGAAACGCAAGATGGAACGGAGGAACGGGGGGCATGAAATTCCTTGAGTAGTTGTGGCTAGTTGTCGGTAGACGCTGGTGGTTGCACTTTTGAAGCATCCGTCCGTCAGTCAGCGACCAGCGCATTTCCGGGCCGCCTTGTCGCGTACCCAGAGTTTCCTTGCACACACTGTCAAATAAAACAGGCTTTTCATGTGTTCATACGATAAAATTTTTAACTTTCCGAGCAGCGTTTCCCCAAGGTGAAATCATGGATGTCCGCTACCTGCAAAGCTTCGTCACCGTCGTGGAAGTCGGCTCGCTGGCGGAAGCCGCCAGAAGACTGGACTTGACGCCCGCCGCCATTGCGGCGCGTGTTCATGCACTGGAGGAGGAACTGGGTGTGGCGCTCATCAAGCGCGCCGGGCGATCCGTCAAGCCGACCGAGGCGGGCGTGAAAATCCTGGAGCCTTCCCGCTCCGTGCTGCGTGACATACGCGATCTGCGCGTGGTGGCGGGAGACGGGATTGCGTTGGGCGAATTGCGGCTGGGCGTGTTCGCGTCGGCCATGACCAGCGTGCTTCCGCCGGTGCTCAAGCGACTCTATGCCAGGTACCCGGACCTCAATGTCTTCGTGGCCACGGGGTCCTCGGTGGAGTTGTGCCGGCAGGTCAGCACCGGTGCCATTGATGCCGCGATTGTTGTGGAGCCTCAATTTGCCGTGGCCAAAAGTTGCGCATGGCGCTCGCTTGTGGCGGAACCCCTGGTGGTCGTGGCGCCCGCTGAACTGGCCGGTCATGAGGCCCACGAACTGTTGCGATCAGAGCCATTCATCCGCTATGACCGGTCGGTCCTCGGAGGGCAACTGGCCGATCGGTATTTGCGCGACCAAAGTATCCGGCCCAGGCAGCGTCTTGAGATTGACGGCCTCATGGCGATTGCCGCCCTGGTGGCGCAAGGCCTCGGTGTGGCCCTGTTGCCGGACTGGATACCGCTGTGGCAATCGGGTCTGGCCATCACCCGCATTCCCTTGCCGGAGCGCCCACCGGTCCGGCACGTCGGGCTGATCTGGGGCGAGTATGGTCCACGCGCCTCATTGGCTCGCGCATTTCTGGCCGAGGCTGAAGCAGTGTTTGCCAGGCCGGTCCCACAGCAGGCCCCCACCCAGACCATCAAGCAGACCATCAAGCCGGCAGCAAGCAGCCGCCGGAAGAAACAAATCGCTGACGCGGGCTAGCCGATGCGGGGCGTGGGCGACAGCGCTGGCTGCCCGTTCAGGACGGCATGGAGGTTGTCCAGCGTCAGACGCAACATGGCCGTCCGTGCTTCCCGGGTGGCCGATCCGGCGTGGGGCGACAAAAGCACATTGGGAAGCGACGTCAGCGCAGAATTGCGCAGCGGTTCGTCCTCGAACACATCCAGTGCCGCAGCGCGAATGCCACCCGTCGTCAATGCATGGACCAATGCCTCTTCGTCGACGACGCTGCCGCGCGCGATGTTGACGAGGTAGCCAGCCGGTCCAAGGGCTTGCAGAATCTCCGCATTGACCAGATGCCGGGTCTCGCTTCCACCCTTGCAGCAGACGATGAGAATGCTGCATTCGCCGGCCAGTGCCAGCACGCTCTGGACATGGCGATACGGAACGTCGATTTTTGGGGACCCGGAATAAGCCAGTGCTACACCGAATGGCTGCAACCTTGCCGCGATGCCCCGGCCAATGCGGCCCAGGCCGACGATGCCAACGGCCTTTCCGGCCAGGCTGGTGGTGAGCGGATAAGCACTGTCTGACCATCGCCCGTCACGCACAAAGCGGTCTGAAGCGGGGATGTCGCGCAGCAGTCCCAGCAGCAGGCCCACGCCCAATTCGCAGACGGCGTCATCCAGCACGCCCGGCGTGTGGGTGACGGCGATCCCTCTTGCCTGGGCATACGCCACGGGGATGCCGTCGTAGCCTACGCCGCAGGTTGAGATGACCTGCAGGGCCGGGAGCAACTCCAGCAGCGCCAAGGGCACCTGGTAGTTGCTCCGGGTGATCAGTCCGCGGATGGACTGGCGCAACCCATCATCCCGCGCAATATCCTCAGGCCCATGGCATTGGAATTCCCGGTCAATGGTCTGCTGAAGCTCTCCGGCAAAGGTCCCAATTTTGACGATAGCCTGCATGTCAGGATCGAGGCGTTTTTCCGGTGATCTTTGCGGCCCTCAGAAAGTCAAAATCGACGCCCTTGTCGGCTTGCGTGACGGTCTGCAGGAACAGCCTGCGATAGCCCCGGTCGGCGGTCGGCTCGGTCACCACGTTCTCGCGCATCCGCCGGGCGAGTTCTTCATCGGATACCAGCAGGCTGATCTCACGATTGCGCACGCTGAGCCGAATGTGGTCTCCACTGCGCACCTGCGACAGTGGCCCACCCACGGCGGATTCCGGCGTCACATGCAGGACGATGGTGCCGAAGGCGGTGCCGCTCATCCGGCCGTCCGAAATCCTGACCATGTCCTTTACGCCGGCACGTGCCAGTTTGAGCGGAATGGGAATGTAGCCAGCCTCGGGCATGCCCGGCGCCCCCTTGGGGCCGATGTTCTTGAGCACCAGCACGTCGTCTGCCATGACATCCAGGTCGTCGCGGTCGATGCGGTTGACCAGATCCTCCGCGTTGTCGAACACCACGGCGCGTCCCTCATGCTCCATCAGCTTGGGGTCGGCCGCAGATTGCTTGATGATGGCGCAGCCTGGCGCCAGGTTGCCGCGCAGCACGGCGATGCCTCCCTGCGGGTAGATCGGGTTGTCGATGGAGCGAACCACATCCTGCGCAAAACCTGGTCCGACCAGTTCAATTTCCTCACCCAGGGTGCGTCCCGTCACCGTCAATGCATCCAGGCGCAGCAGGGGCTTGAGCGCCCTGAACAGCGTGGCCATGCCGCCTGCCTTGTGGAAGTCTTCCATGTAGTGCTGGCCGGAGGGTTTGAGGTCCAGCAGGACCGGCGTTTCCCTGCCCATGCGATCCAGCGCCTGCATGTCAATTTCCAGGCCGACGCGACCCGCAATCGCTGCCAGGTGCACGATGCCGTTGGTGGACCCGCCGATGGACAGCAGCACCCGCATGGCATTTTCGAAAGCCGCGGGTGTCAGGATTTTGTCGATGGTCAGTCCATCGCGTGCCATTTGCACGGCCCGCGCACCGGTCTCCTCCGCGATCCGGATGCGGTCGGCCGTGACGGCCGGAGGCGATGCGCCGCCCGGAACCGTCATGCCCAGGGCCTCGGCAATGCAGGCCATGGTGCTGGCAGTTCCCATCACCGAGCAGGTGCCCACGCTGGCCACCAGCTGGTTGTTGACATCCGCTGTTTCCTCGGCATCGATCTCGCCGGCGCGGAACTTGCCCCAATAGCGGCGGCAGTCGGTACACGCACCGACACGCTCGCCCCGGTGGGAGCCGGTCAGCATGGATCCCGTGATCAACTGGATGGCCGGAATGCCCGCCGATGCCGCACCCATCAGCTGCGCCGGAACCGTCTTGTCGCAGCCGCCAATCAGCACCACCGCATCCATCGGTTGGGCCCGGACCATCTCCTCCGTATCCATCGACATCAGGTTGCGCAGGTACATGCTGGTCGGCGCCGAGAAGCTCTCGTGGATGGAAATCGTGGGGAAATCCATGGGCAGCCCGCCTGCCAGCATGACACCACGCTTGACGGCCTCAATGAGCTGGGGGGCATTGCCATGGCATGGGTTGTATGCGCTGCCGGTATTGGCAATGCCGATCACAGGCCGGTCCAGCGCCGTATCGGTATAGCCCGCCCCCTTGATGAAAGCCTTTCGAAGAAAGAGCGAGAAGCCCTTGTCGCCGTAGCTGGTCAGGCCCTTTCTCAGACCGGTTTCTTCGGAATGGTTTTTGGATGTGTCGCTTGATTTCATGGTCATGAGGGTGTTTGAAAATATCCGGTGGCCGACAGCTCAGTCGTCTGCCTTGATGTTGGCTTCCTTGATGACCTTTTCCCAGCGAGACACTTCGCTGCGCAGGCGCTCCGCAGCTTTTGCCGGCGTGGTGGGCGGCAGGGCATACACGCCCTGGCGCAGGAATTGCTCCTTGACCTCCGGCGATTGGACGATTTTGGCCAGCGCTGCATTCAGGTGTTCCACGATGGTGGCCGGTGTGCCGGCGGGAGCCAGTACGCCGAAGGTGGAGCTCACCTCGAGCCCAGGCAGGCCGGCTTCTGCCGTCGTCGGACTTTCAGGCAGCATCGAGATGCGCGTGGGTGTCGTGACGGCCAGAGCCCGCAGTTGCCCGCTTTTGATGAAGGGCTGCGCGGCCGGCACAGTTTCGAACATCAGGTTCACCTGGCCGCCGACCAGGTCGGTCATCGCAGGACCACTGCCCTTGTACGGAATGTGCAGCATGCCGACCGATGCCTCCTTGCGAAAAATTTCCGCCGCCATCCGTTGCGGTGCACCTGCGCCGGAAGAGGCGTAAGACAGCTTGTCCGGATTCGTCTTCGCATAAGTGATCAACTCCTGCAGGTTTTTGACGGGAAGTTGCGGGTTAACGACCAGGACAAGGGGGACGGATCCGACCACCATCAGTGGGGTGAAGTCCTTGATGATGTCGTAACGAAGTTTTCCTTTCTCAAGGGTGGCCATGGTTGAGTGGGATGTCAAGGCACCCATCAGCAGGGTATAGCCATCGGGCGCCGATTTGGCTACTGCTTCGGCACCAAGATTGCCTCCAGCACCACCCCGGTTATCCACGATCACCTGCTGGCCAAGGGATTCGCCCAGTTTCAGGGCTAGGATGCGGCCAATGACATCTGTCGCACCACCGGGAGGGTAAGGAACGATGAGCTTGATGGGCTTGTCAGGGTAGGCCGCGAACGCCCATGACGTGCACATTGCCATCCCCAGCATCAGCCCTGCGCGAATGAGCTTGCGCCGTCCTTGATTCCATTTTCCGTTGTCCATGTGATCCCCTTCGGTTCAACATAAAAACGTTGCCGGCGGGCTAGCTCATGGATTGACTACCGCCCCTGCACGTCCCTGGAAGATATGGATTCTGGGTGTGGCAATGGATAAAAGGAATGATTGTTTGTTATCTTCAAAAGATAATAAATTTTGTTTTCAATCCGCACGGGATGGAAACCCGGCTTGAGCCGGCCGGAGATGCAGGTCAGGTCGCCGGCTGCAATCCTGGGGCGTGCAAATGCGGCGAAACTGGCCGCGCGGTCAGTGAACGAGGCCAGTGAACGATTTACATCTTTGACTGAAACACCAGCCCGGCATGCTCGCGCAGCGCATGGAACCGGATCTTGGGCCATTGCTGCTCGACCGCGCGCAAGGTGGCGCTGTGGTCCACCAGCAGCGTGGGCGCATCGACCGCATCGAGCGCGACGCGGTGCGCGTTGGCATCCATGAATTTTTTCAACTCATTGGCGTCGTCGCTGGTGACCCAGCGGGCCAGGTTGAAGTTGCTGCCCATGATGCGGGCCTTGACGCCGTACTCGTGCTCCAGGCGGTGTGCCACCACTTCAAACTGCAGCTGGCCGACGGCGCCCAGCAGCAGCACGGAGCCGGCAATGGGCCGGAACACCTGGATCGCACCTTCTTCACCCAGCTGCGTGAGGCCGGCACGCAGCTGCTTGCTGCGCAGCGGATCGGCCACTTCAACGGAGCGGAACATCTCGGGCGCGAAGAAGGGCAGGCCGGTGAATTGCAGCGCTTCGCCTTCGGTGAGCGTGTCGCCCAACTGCAGCACGCCGTGGTTGGGAATACCGATGATGTCACCGGCGAACGCAGTATCCAGTAATTCCCTGCGCTGGCTCATGAAGCTCACCACCGTGTTGGGCCGCAACTCCTTGCCGCTGCGCACCACCTTCAGGCGCATGCCGCGCGTGAACTCGCCGCTGGCCACGCGCAAAAACGCAATGCGGTCGCGGTGTGCCGGGTCCATATTGGCCTGGATCTTGAACACCACGCCGGAGAATTTCTTTTCGTCAGGCTGCACCACGCGCTGGATGGCTTCGCGCTCGGCTGGGGCGGGGGCCAGGTCCACCAGCGCGTCCAGCACCTCCTGCACACCAAAGTTGTTGATGGCCGAGCCAAAGAACATGGGCGTCTGTTTGCCGCTGAGGAATTGGGCGCGGTCAAATTCGTGCGAGGCGCCGGCAACCAGCTCAATCTCTTCCTGCGCCTGCTTGTATTCGGCGCCAAAGCGTTTCGCGGCTTCGGCGTTGTCCAGGCCGGCCAGGATTTCATCGTCGCCGCCCGCTTTTTCTTCACCCGGGCTGAAGACGCGCATGCGGTCTTCACGCCGGTCATAAACGCCGTGAAAGAGTTTGCCCATGCCCACCGGCCAGGTGAAGGGCACCACCGCCATGCCAAGTTCACGCTCGATCTCGTCCATCACGCTCATCGGGTCCTGCACCTCGCGGTCCATCTTGTTGACGAACGTGAGGATGGGCGTGTTGCGTGCGCGGCAGACCTGCAGCAGGCGGCGCGTCTGCGGCTCGACGCCGTTGGCCGCGTCAATCACCATCAGCGCGGCATCGACTGCCGTCAACACGCGGTAGGTATCTTCCGAAAAGTCCTGGTGGCCGGGGGTGTCGAGCAGGTTGATCACGCAGTCGCGGTATTCCATCTGCATGACCGAGCTGGCCACCGAGATGCCGCGCTGCTTTTCAATCTCCATCCAGTCCGACGTGGCATGGCGCGCGGCCTTGCGGGCCTTGACGCTGCCGGCGATCTGGATCGCACCCGAAAACAGCAGCAGCTTCTCGGTCAGCGTGGTCTTGCCGGCGTCAGGGTGGGAAATGATGGCAAACGTGCGGCGGCGCTTGACCTGTTTTGCGATTTCGGTGGTTTCGGACATAACCCATGATTATCGGCGACGTGGCATGGCCCCCACGCTTTTTACTGCGTGTAATGCGCTGCTCCCGAGGGGGCTGGCCTTGCTTGGGGCGGCCCGGCGCTGCGGCCGCTGGTCGCCGTTGGGGTCATCTTGTGTTCTTTGCGGCACTTAATCGGGTTGCCGCGCGAAGCGCGGCTGTCGAATGCCTTCGATCACCACGTCCTCATTGAACATGGCCGCCGGGCGCACCCACAGGCCTTTTTCGCCGTAGAGCGCCCGGTACAGCGTCATGGGCTCCAGGCTCTCGCTGTGGCGCGCGGTGCCCACGACTTCATACAACTGGCCCTTGTAGTGACGGTACAGGCCTGGCGGGGTTTCTATCAATGGGGGAAGGTCGTGGCTCATGGTTAAGATTGTCGCCAAAAGAGGGGAGGGGACTCATGGACCGCGCGGATTTCATTCACCTGGTGCGGCTGAGCGAACATGCCAGCGCGCAAGACAGCAAAGCCTATCGCCGCAGCGTGGCAGCCTTTGCCGCTTTGGGCTATGCCTGGGTGGTCGGCTGCCTGCTGCTTGCGGCTGCCATTCTGGCGTGGCTAGGCAGCTCGCTGCTGCGGGGCCAGTTCAAGGGCGCCTACATCTGGCTGCTGCTGGCCGCGGGCGGCCTGCTTTGGACCAGCCTGCGTGCCTTGTGGTGTCGGCTCGACGAGCCGCAAGGCGTGGCGCTGTCGCCCGCCGATGCGCCGGCCCTGTTCGAGGCGCTGGAGCGCATCCGCAGGAAGATCAAGGGCCCGACTATCCACCGCGTGCTGCTGGACGGGGACTTCAACGCCAGCATCAGCCAGTATCCGCGCTATGGCCTGTTCGGCGGTGCCGTCAACTACCTGACCATTGGCCTGCCCCTGCTGCTGGCAGTGGACCGGCCGCGCTTTCTTGCCGTGCTGGCTCACGAGTACGGCCACTTGCGCGGCGATCACGGCCGCTTCGCGGCCTGGATTTATCGCACCCGCCTGAGCTGGGCCAAGCTCAGCCACGGCCTGCGCAACGACGAGGGGCCGGTGGCCGCGGCCACCCAGGCCTTTCTGCGCTGGTATTTCCCGCGCTTTTCGGCCAAGACCTTTGCGCTGGCGCGCCAGGACGAGTACGAGGCTGACCGCATTTCCGGCAAGCTGCTGGGTAAAGAAGTCGCCGCCGCCGCGCTGACCGAAATCGCCATCAAGAGCGCCTGGCTGGGTCGCGAGTTCTGGTCGGGCCACTGGAGCGCCGCCGCAGCCAGCGCGCTGCCCGTCGGGCCGTATGCTGCCATGCGCAAACTGCTGGCCTTGGCGCCGCCAGACGACTTCGCCCGCGAGACCTTGCGGCAGACCCTGCGGCAGATCAGCGACGTCGACGACACGCACCCGGTACTGCGCGACCGCCTGGAGGCGCTGGACGCGAGCAAGGGCTTGCCTGCCTGGTCGTCCAGGCCTGCGCTGGATCTGCTAGGCACCAGCGGCGCCAAATGGATCGCCCATTTCGACAAGCAATGGTGCAAGGACAACGCCACTGACTGGAAGCAGCACCATGCCTACCTGGGCCGGGTGCGGGCCCGCGCCGACGCCCTGATGGCCAGCGCCGTGCGCAACAACGCCGGCGAAATGGTCGAGCTGGGCGACCTGCAAAGACGCCTCAATGCGCGCGCCGATGTGCGGAGCCACTATGAACGGGCCTTGCAGATCACGCCTGGCCATGCCGGCGGCTTGCGCGGCCTGGTGCAATGCCTGCCGGCCGCTGAGCATGCCCGGCGCCTGGACTGCCTGGGCCAGCTGTTCGATCACAGTCTGCCCAGCCGCTGGTGGGCCTGCCGGGCGGCGGTGGCCGAACTGGAAAAGCCCGCTGCCGACGGCAGCCTCGATGACAAGGCGCTCAAGCTCTGGCGCGAGCGGCTCAAGCAGGCCGAGGAAGCCGAAGGCCGCGCCTGGGAGGAACTGACGAACACGCCGCTTTTCCAGTCGATCAGCCGCCACGACCTGAACGAGTTCGAAAGGGGCGAGATCCAGGCGGGTATGGCGCGTTGCAAACCCGTGGCCAGGGCCTGGTTGGTGCGCAAGAACTTGCGCGAGTTTCCCTACCGGCGCTGTTACCTCGTCTTCGTGGAACTGCCGGGCCTGGACGACGAAGAGCGGTATGACCTGTGCCGCGAGCTCGAGCGTTCACTGGATCTGCCCGGACCGGCCCTGGCCCTGTGGGCTGGTTATTCGCCCACGCTGGGTGACATCGAGCGAGACGCCTTCGAACCCATCTACATCCGCACCCCGGCCTGAAGCTGCGCGGCCAGATGGGACAATAGGGCCATGCACCCTAAAGCCTTACTCGACAGTTGTTCCGAGCTTCTCAAGCAGGTCCTTAAATTTGAACACCCCGCCGACATGGTGGTGTCGCGCTATTTTCGCGAGATGCGCCTCGGCCCACGCGAGCGCGCCACCGTGGCGGAAACAATTTATGGGGTGCTGCGCAAAAAAAACCTCTATGCCTATCTTGCCCAGCACGGCAGCGGCCCGCCGGAGCGGCGCCTGGCCATTCTGGGTTTTGCCGCGGAGCGTGATTTTCTGCTGAGCGCGCTGACCGAGCAGGAGAAAGACTGGCTGGCGCGTTGTGACCAGGTGAAGCCGTCAGACCTGATGGAGCTGCACCGCCACAACCTGCCGCAGTGGCTGGTGGAGCCACTCAAGGCTCAGCTGGGTGACGACTTCTGGCCGCTGGTGGAAAGCCTCAATGCCCCGGCAGGGCTGGATTTGCGGGTCAATACCCTGAAGGAAAAACGGGCTGAGGTCCAAAAGGAACTGGGCAAGCATGCTATTAAAACAGTAGCCACGCCGTACTCCCCGTGGGGCTTGCGCCTGGTGGACAAGCCGCAGCTGGGCAAGCTGGACGCCTTCACGCGGGGTGCGATTGAAGTGCAGGATGAGGGCTCGCAACTGCTGGCCCTGCTGCTTGACGCGAAACGCGGCGAAATGGTGGTGGACTTTTGTGCCGGTGCCGGAGGCAAAACGCTGGCCATCGGTGCCACGATGCGCAATACCGGACGCCTCTACGCCTTTGACACCTCGGGTCATCGGCTCGATGCGCTCAAGCCCCGGCTGGCACGCAGCGGCCTGTCCAACGTCCATCCCGTGGCCATTGCCCATGAGCGCGATGACCGCATCAAGCGCCTGGCCGGCAAGATAGACCGGGTGCTGGTGGATGCGCCCTGTTCGGGTCTGGGTACCCTGCGGCGCAATCCCGACCTCAAATGGCGGCAGAACCCCAAGGCCATCGAGGAGCTGACGGCCAAGCAAGCCGCGATTTTGCAGAGTGCCGCACGCCTTTTGAAGCCCGGCGGACGGCTGGTTTACGCCACCTGCAGCATTTTGCGTGAAGAAAACGAGGCCATTGCCGAGGCCTTCAGTGCTGCCAATAAAGAGTTCAACGCCCTTGAAGTGGCGCCCTTGTTGACCCATCTGGGGGTGGAAGGGGCTGAAAGACTGTGTCGGGGTCCTTATTTGCGGCTCTGGCCCTACCTGCATCAAACCGATGGGTTTTTTGCCGCCGTATGGCAAAAGTTGTGATATTTTTGGCGGTAATTGCTGGTAATTAGGTAAAAGTTACAGAATGATCCCGGGTTTTGGGGACTTCTGGCGATTTTTGTGACCTCTCGATAACTTGGTATTTTGGAGTGATCCCAGTACAATAACGGGTTGTCTGGTGCAGCCCATGGAGACAGGTCAAAGATGAATGAGGGGCTGGTGCAGATTGTTTAAAGGACTTTTATGATTTTTTTTGATGCCGCCATTGATTGGCTGGCTCATGGACTGGTAGCCGCCAGCTGGTGGCAAATTGTGTTGTACACCCTGGTGACAACGCACATCACGATTGCCAGCGTGACGATTTACCTGCATCGCCATCAGGCGCACCGCGCCATGGATCTGCATGCCCTTCCGGCGCACTTCTTCCGCTTCTGGCTCTGGCTGGGCACGGGCCAAGTCACCAAGGAGTGGGTGTCGGTGCACCGCAAACACCACGCCAAGTGCGAGACCATGGAAGATCCGCACAGCCCGCAGGCGCACGGCATTGAAACCGTGTTCTGGAAGGGTGCCGAGCTCTACCGTGCCGAAACCAAAAACAAGGAAACCCTGACCAAGTATGGTCATGGCACGCCCAATGACTGGCTGGAGCGCAACGTCTACACGCGCTATAGCTGGCAGGGTGTCGGCCTGATGATGATCCTGAACCTGGCGCTGTTTGGTGCGGCCGGTCTGGCCGTGTGGGCGGTCCAGATGGTCTGGATTCCCGTGACGGCGGCCGGCATCATCAATGGTATCGGCCACTACTGGGGATACCGCAACTTTGAAGCACCGGACGCCAGCACCAACGTTTCGCCCTGGGGCATCATGATTGGCGGCGAAGAGTTGCACAACAACCACCACACCTATCCCACGTCGGCCAAGTTCTCGGTCAAACCCTACGAGTTCGACATCGGCTGGGTATATATCCGCGCCCTGGAAAAGGTCGGTCTGGCTTCCGTGAAGAAGGTGCCGCCCAAGCTTCAGCTGGGCGCGATCCAGCCCGTGGCTGACGAGAAGACGCTCGAAGCCCTGATTGCCCATCGCTACGAAGTGATGGCCGGATTTGCGCGCGAGTTGCGCCGTGCCGGCAAGGCCGAGATTGAAGTCCTGAAAGCCCGGAAGGCGGACGTGTCGGTGCTGCGCACGGCCAATCGCTGGCTGCACCGTGATGATGACAAGGTGCCCGCAGCGGCCAAGCCGCAGCTGGCCCAGGCCCGTGCCGAGCACCCGGTGCTGGACAAGATGGTCACCATGCGTGAAGAGCTGCGCCAGATGTGGCTGAGCACTTCCGCCTCGCGCGAGCAGCTGGCGACTGACCTGCAGGCCTGGTGCCACCGCGCCGAGGAAAGCGGCATTGCCGCGCTGCGTGAATTCTCGATGAAGCTGCGCGCCGCCCGCGCCTGACCTGACTTTCCTGCAACGGGGCTCGCGCCCCGTCCCCGCAGCGCGAAACCGCCTCAGCATTGCTGCTCAGGCGGTTTTTTCATGGGCCACCTTCTGTGGTGCCGCAGAGGCTTTTCTCCTGATGCCGGGATTCCCGTCGCTCGTGACACTGCTCATGGGGGAAAGCCGGCGCGCTCCCGTCTTTTTCTGCCGGGCTTGAAGCGGGTTGGGTCGCCGAGTGTTGCGGACGCATGGTGCGCGCGGTATGGTGTGTCCTGGCTGGCGTGCCGAAGACCGGCAGGATCGATCAGGCATAAAAAAACCCGCCGGGGTACAGCGGGTTTGGTTGCAGCGCAGGGCGCTGCGGGGAATCAGGGCTGAATTACTTCAGCTTGATTTCCTTGTATTCCACGTGCTTGCGTGCCTTGGGATCAAATTTCATGATCAGCATTTTGTCGGGCGTGGTTTTCTTGTTTTTGGTGGTCGTATAGAAATGACCGGTGCCGGCAGTGGATTCCAGCTTGATTTTTTCGCGTGCGCCTTTAGCCATGGTGCTTCTCCTTAGATTTCACCGCGGGCACGGAGGTCCACGAGGATGGCATCGATGCCTTTTTTATCAATCAAGCGCAGACCCGCACTGGTGATGCGCAGGCGCACCCAGCGGTTTTCGCTCTCGACCCAGAAGCGGCGATATTGCAGGTTAGGCATGAACCGGCGCTTGGTTTTGTTGTTGGCGTGAGAAACATTGTTTCCCACCATCGGGCCTTTGCCCGTTACCTGACAGACGCGTGCCATGAGCACTCTCCGTAAAAAATTAGAAATCGGATGCTGGCCGAAGGGGATTGCCCTGCGGATGCGCAGCTAAGCCTTAAATTATAGCCTGAAAACCGGCTTTCCACAAAACTGCATCTTCCCGCTGCCACGCGGCCCGCAATGGCGGGCCATGAGCATGAGCATGAGCGGGGCTATGGTGTGGCCTGACCGCAACCCGGCAGCCCTGAATCAACTGCTTTTAATCAGCTGCCCTGTATCAGCTTTGTTCCAGGAAGCGCTGGGCATCCAGCGCAGCCATGCAACCGGTCCCGGCGCTGGTGATGGCCTGGCGGTACACATGGTCCTGCACATCGCCGGCGGCAAAGACGCCCGGCACGCTGGTCATGGTGGCAAAACCCTGCAAACCGGTTTTGGTGATGATGTAGCCGTCTTTCATTTCCAGCTGCCCGGCAAAAATCTCCGTGTTGGGCTGGTGGCCGATGGCGATGAAGCAACCCTTGAGCGCCAGGTCTTGCGCCGTGTCATGCAGGGTGCTTTTCAGGCGCACGCCGGTCACGCCAGAAGCGTCTCCGAGCACCTGGTCCAGCGTATGGTGCAAGCGAAGCTCGATCTTGCCCGCTGCCACTTTTTCGTGGAGCTTGTCGATCAGGATGGCCTCGGCCTTGAATTTGTCGCGGCGATGCACCAGCGTGACCTTGCTGGCAATGTTGGACAGGTACAACGCCTCTTCCACGGCCGTATTGCCGCCGCCCACCACGCAGACGTCCTGGTTGCGGTAGAAGAAGCCATCGCACGTGGCGCAGCCGGAAACGCCGCGACCCATGAACGCAGATTCGGATTCAAGCCCGAGGTATTTGGCCGACGCACCGGTGGCGATGATCAGCGTGTCGCAGGTGTAGGTGCCGCTGTCACCGGTCAGCGTGAAAGGACGCTTGCTGAGGTCGACCTGGTTGATGTGGTCGAAGATGATCTCGGTCTTGAAGCGCTCGGCATGTTCGAGAAAGCGCTGCATCAGGTCCGGCCCCTGCACGCCCTGCGCGTCGGCCGGCCAGTTGTCCACGTCGGTGGTGGTCATGAGTTGGCCCCCTTGCGCAATTCCGGTGATCAGTACCGGGTCGAGATTGGCGCGCGCTGCATACACCGCCGCGGTATAACCTGCAGGGCCTGAACCGAGGATGAGGACTTTGGAATGTTTCATGGTGAAAAACTGATTGGGAAAGTGTTGGAAGTCAGGTAGAGTCATGCCGAACAAATGCTGCAGCAGGTAAAAGCTTGGCGGTATTTGTTTTTCTCACGATAAAAGCCATTGTAAGAACTCGCGCGACTTGTCGTCGCCGCAAGGTTTGGAGAGAGTTGATATGACGACGATGGTGTCCAATCTGGAATTGATTCGCCGGGTGCCTCTTTTTTCGATGCTGACGGCCAGCCAGGCAGAGTCCGTGGCCAATGCGGTGGTCAAGCGCCGTTTCAAGCGTGGCGAAGCCATTGTGGAGCAGGGCAAAAAATCAAATGCCCTATCTATCATTCTCACCGGGCGTGCACGTGTCATCACCACCGACACCCGGGGCCGCGAGGTCATTCTGGCCACCATGCATCCCGGCGACTATGTCGGCGAGATGAGCCTGATCGACAATGAACCCCATTCAGCCACGGTATGTGCAGAGGTTCAGACCGACGCCCTGATACTCGGCCAGCCGGAGTTTGCGCGTTGCCTTCCCGAGAACAGCTCCATGGCTTATGCGGTGCTGAAAGGGCTGGTGCAGCGCCTGCGCCATGCAGACCGCAAGATTGAATCTCTGGCACTGATGGACGTCTACGGGCGCGTGGCCCGGGCGCTGCTGGAGTTTGCCAGCGAGGACGGCGAAGGCAATGCCGTGATTCGCGACAAGGTCTCGCGTCAGGATCTGGCCAAGATGGTCGGCGCTTCACGCGAGATGGTCAGCCGGGTGATGAAAGACCTCGAGGAGCGCGGATTCATTGAAACGCGCGATGACAGTTCGCTCCTGGTGAGGGAGCGCCTTCATTCGCTGGGTTGACACCGCCTCGCTGTATCCGTTGCACGTCCGCCTCCGCCGAAGTGCTCGCCAACTGCGGTAAGCTCTGACCGGTCCATGACTTACTCACTTGACACCCTGAACTCGAGAACATCCTCCGCCGCAGGCGTGCCCGGCGGCATCAAACGTTTCGCCCATGAAGTCAGCCTGATTCTGGGCTTGCTGGGCCTGATTTTCTGGCTGGCTGCGCTGCTGAGCTATTCGCCGCAGGATGCCGCCTGGTCGACCTCGGGCATGGCAGACACTGCCGGTGGCGCGTCTGCGGCCGCCCGGAACTGGGGTGGACGTCTGGGAGCGTGGCTGGCCGATGCGAGTTATTTCCTGCTCGGATTTTCGGTGTGGTGGACGCTGGCCGTGGGTGCCCGGGTCTGGCTGTCTTCGCTGGCGCGCTGGCTGCGCGGGGAGCCGTTGGCATCTGCCGCTCCCCCGCACAGCGACCGCCTCAGGTTCTGGCTGGGACTGCTGCTGCTGGTGATGGTCAGCGCGGCGCTGGAGTGGTCGCGGCTGTACCGGTTTGAATTTCGTCTGCCCGGGCATGCGGGCGGCGTGTTCGGTTATCTGGTCGGCACGCTGGGGGTCAAGTGGTTGGGCTTCGCCGGCTCGGGCCTCGTGTTTATCGCTCTCGGTGTCATTGCGGTGTCGGTCGTATTCGGTTTCTCATGGGCGCATGTAGCCTTGCGGATAGGCGCGTGGATTGACAACCTGGTCGACTCACGCCGCGAAAAACGCGAGATCGCTGAAGATCTGGCCTTCGGCAAGCTTGCCGCCCGCGAGCGAGAAGAAACGCTGATCGACGAGCGCATCGAAATCGAGGAACACCACCCGGTTCCGGTTTTGATCGAGCCCGTCCGGGTCGACATTCCCAAGAGCGAGCGCGTGGCCAAGGAACGGCAAAAGCCGCTCTTCAGCGAAATGCCCGATTCCAAGCTGCCGCAGGTCGATCTGCTCGACGGCGCGCTGCAGCGGCAGGAAGGCGTGGCGCCCGAAACCCTGGAGATGACCTCACGCCTGATCGAGAAGAAACTCAAGGACTTCGGCGTTGAGGTGCGTGTGGTGGCGGCCGCTCCCGGCCCCGTCATCACGCGCTATGAAATCGAGCCGGCAACCGGTGTGAAGGGCTCGCAGGTCGTCAACCTGGCCAAGGACCTGGCGCGTGCGCTGAGCCTCGTGTCCATCCGCGTGATCGAGACCATTCCGGGCAAAAACTACATGGCGCTGGAGCTGCCCAACGCCAAGCGTCAGTCGATCAAGCTCAGCGAGATCCTGGGCTCCCAGGTCTATAACGAAGCGAAGTCCATGCTCACGATCGGCCTGGGCAAGGACATCGGCGGCAATGCCGTGGTGGCCGACCTGGCGAAAATGCCGCATTGCCTGGTCGCCGGCACCACCGGTTCGGGTAAGTCGGTGGGTATCAACGCGATGATCCTGAGCCTGCTCTACAAGGCTGATGCGCGTGATGTACGCCTGCTGCTGATTGACCCGAAGATGCTGGAGATGAGTGTCTACGAGGGCATTCCGCACCTGCTGGCCCCCGTGGTGACCGACATGCGCCAGGCAGCGCACGGCCTGAACTGGTGCGTGGCCGAAATGGAAAAGCGCTACAAGCTGATGAGCAAGCTGGGCGTGCGCAACCTGGCCGGCTACAACGCCAAGATCGACGAAGCCAAGGTGCGCGGCGAATTCCTCTACAACCCGTTCAGCCTGACGCCCGAGCAGCCCGAGCCCCTGGAACGCCTGCCCTACATCGTCGTGGTGATTGACGAGCTGGCCGACCTGATGATTGTGGTGGGCAAGAAGATCGAGGAACTGATCGCCCGCCTGGCGCAGAAGGCCCGTGCCGCCGGCATCCATCTGGTGCTGGCCACGCAACGCCCCAGTGTGGATGTGATCACCGGCCTGATCAAGGCCAACATTCCCACCCGCCTGTCCTTCCAGGTGAGCAGCAAGATCGATAGCCGTACCATTCTTGACCAGATGGGCGCCGAAGCCCTGCTGGGCATGGGTGACATGCTCTACATGCCCAGCGGCACGGGTTTCCCGATTCGTGTGCACGGCGCCTTCGTCAGCGACGACGAAGTGCACCGCGTGGTGGCCTACCTCAAGCAGCAGGGCGAGCCCAACTACATTGACGGCGTGCTCGAAGGCGGTACGGTCGATGGCGAGGGCGGTGATCTGCTGGGCGATGGTGGTGAGGCCGGCGGCGACAAGGACCCGATGTATGACCAGGCGGTGGAAATCGTGCTGAAAAACCGCAAGGCGTCCATCTCCCTGGTGCAGCGCCATCTGAAGATCGGCTACAACCGCGCGGCACGCATGCTGGAGGAAATGGAAAATTCCGGACTGGTCAGCGCCATGTCGGGCAGCGGCCAGCGCGAAATTCTGGTGCCGGCCCGGGCTGAATGACGACAGGCCGGGATTTACCTGGCCGATACATTGTTGAGGCAACCTCCGGGTTCGGCCGGAATCCTACGGCAATGCCCATAAACCTTTCACCTGCCTCACCCGTATCCCTCACCACACCGGATAATCCCGAATCGCACATCATGATGAAATACACTTTCACGGACGCCTTTCCGGCCAGCCTATGGCGAGGCGCGGTTCGGGCTGCGTCAGTCACGCTGGCAACGCTTGTTGCCATGATTTCAATGGCTGCAAGCGCTCAAACCACGGGAGTCACCGGCCTTGATAGTCTCGAGAATTTCATCAAGACCACGAAAAGCGGGCGCGCCAGCTTCACCCAGGTGGTAACCAGTCCGGCCAAGGAGGGGCAAACGGCCAAGACCAAGACCTCCAGCGGCAGCTTTGAGTTCCTGCGGCCCAACCGCTTCAAGTTCATCTACAAAAAGCCCTTTGAGCAAAGCATCGTCGCCGATGGCCAGACGCTGTGGCTGCATGACGTGGACCTGAACCAGGTCACGTCCCGCAAGCTGGCGCAGGTGCTGAACGGCACGCCGGCCGCGGTGGTGGCTGCCGCGGCCGACCTCAAGGGCCTGGAAGCGGATTTCCGTTTGACGCCGCTGCCCGACAAAGGCGGGCTGCAGTGGGTGCAGGCCGTGCCGAAAACCCGCGAAGGCCAGCTTCAAAGCATCCAGGTGGGATTCAGGTCCACGGACAAGGGGAGCGAGCTCGCAGCGCTGGAAATTCTGGACAGCTTTGGCCAGAAGTCGGTGATGACTTTCAGCCAGTTTGAGATCAATCCCGTGCTGAGCCCGGCCAGCTTCCAGTTCAAGCCGCCGTCCGGTGCCGACGTGATCCGTCAGTAGCCGGGCGATGGACAGGCGCGTCACGCATTAGCCCGATGGCTCCCAAGGTAGACCCACAGATGCAGGCGCCGTTGGCGGAACGGCTCCGTCCGAAGAGCCTGGGCGAGGTCATTGGCCAGCAGCATCTGCTGGGCGAAGGCATGCCGCTGCGCATTGCCTTTGAGTCCGGCCAGCCGCACAGCTGCATCCTCTGGGGGCCGCCTGGCGTTGGCAAGACCACGCTTGCCCGGCTGATGGCCAGCAGTTTCGATGCGCATTTCATCACCATTTCCGCCGTGCTCGGCGGTGTCAAGGACATTCGCGAAGCGGTGGAACAGGCGAGCATCTGGCAGGGGCAGGGCGGCCGGCGCACCATCGTGTTTGTCGATGAGGTGCACCGTTTCAACAAAAGCCAGCAGGACGCCTTCCTGCCGCACGTGGAAAGCGGCCTTTTCACTTTTATTGGCGCCACCACGGAGAACCCGTCGTTCGAGGTGAACTCCGCCCTGCTGTCGCGCGCGGTGGTTTACGTGCTGCAGCCGCTCGTCGAGGCCGACCTCAAGAGGATCGTGGTCAAGGTCCTTGAAGAACGGGCGCTTCCAGCTATCGAAAGCATAGCGGATGCGGCGGTGGACCGGCTCGTGGCCTATGCCGACGGCGACGCCCGGCGGCTGCTCAATACGCTGGAATCCCTTGGGGTGGCGGCGCGCAGCGAGAAAATCACAGTAGTGACCGATGCCTGGCTGCTGAAAGTGCTGGGCGAACGCCTGCGTCGCTACGACAAGGGCGGCGAGCAGTTCTACGACACCATCTCCGCGCTGCACAAATCCGTGCGGGGTTCCGACCCCGACGCCGCACTCTACTGGTTCATGCGCATGCTCGATGGTGGTGCCGAACCGCGTTACATGGCGCGCCGGCTGATTCGCATGGCCAGCGAAGACATCGGGCTGGCCGACCCGCGCGCCCTCCGGCTGGCGCTGGATGCGGCGGAGGTCTATGAACGCCTCGGATCACCCGAAGGCGAACTGGCCCTGGCCCAATGCGTGATCTACCTGGCGGTGGCGCCCAAGTCCAATGCCGTTTACAAGGCCTTCAACGAGGCCAAGGCTTTTATCCGCAAGGACGGCACCCGTCCCGTGCCGCTGCATTTGCGCAATGCGCCGACCAGGCTCATGAAAGAGCTCGATTATGGGAAAGACTACCGCTACGCCCATGATGAGGAGGACGGTTTTGCTGCCGGCGAGAATTATTTCCCCGAGGGGCTGCGTGCGCCCGACTGGTACCGGCCCGTCAACCGCGGCCTGGAGATCAGGATTTCTGATAAGTTGAATGAGTTGAAACTGAAGAACAATCAGAAAAACTAATAAAAAACAAATCCGGCTGATAAAGTCGGTTTTGGCGATACAAACCAACTTTCTCAAGGGTAAACCCCGCAAAAACGGGGCTGTTGGCCCGATTCTCGCTAATAACCCCTCGCTACAATTTGCGGATTAGCTCGCCACCCAACCCAGTTACCTGGTTTTGATAGGCGGGCTTTTTGTTAGCTCGCGCGATCCAGTGGTGATCCCATTGGTTCGTGGCCATTGTTGGCAAGAGGCAGAGTTGGCAAGTTCAATCAAACGGGAGAGTGAGTTTATGGAAGTATTGCTTCAGCAGATCATCAATGGTCTGGTACTGGGTAGCATGTATGCCCTGATCGCCCTGGGCTACACCATGGTCTACGGCATCATCAACCTGATCAATTTTGCGCATGGCGAGGTCTTGATGGTGGGTGCGCTGACCAGCTGGACCATCATCGGCCTGATGCAGGAGGCCATGCCGGGCACACCGGGCTGGCTGATCTTGCTGATTTCGCTGCTGATCGCCTTCGTGGTGTGCGGTGCGCTGAATTTCGCGATTGAAAAAGTCGCCTACCGGCCGCTGCGCAATTCGCCCAAGCTGGCCCCGCTGATCACCGCCATTGGCATGTCGCTGCTGCTGCAGACGCTGGCCATGATGATCTGGAAGCCCAACTACAAACCTTACCCAACCCTCTTGCCGACCGAGCCCTTCCAGGTGGGCGGCGCCGTGATCACCGTGACCCAGCTGTTCATTCTGGGTGCCACGGCGGTTTCTCTCTCAGTGCTGATGTGGCTGGTGCATTACACCCGGCTGGGCCGTGCCATGCGCGCTACCGCCGAGAACCCGCGCGTGGCGGCGCTGATGGGCGTGCGGCCCGATACCGTGATTTCCGCCACCTTCATCATCGGTGCCATTCTGGCGGCGCTGGCCGGCGTGATGTACGCCTCCAATTACGGCACGGTGCAGCACACCATGGGCTTTTTGCCCGGTCTCAAGGCCTTTACGGCAGCCGTGTTTGGCGGCATCGGCAACCTGGGCGGCGCGGTGCTGGGCGGCATCCTGCTGGGCCTGATTGAATCCATCGGTGCGGGCTACATCGGCCCGCTGACGGGTGGCGTGCTGGGCAGCCAGTACTCCGATATTTTTGCCTTTATCGTGCTGATTTTTGTGCTCACGCTGCGCCCATCCGGCCTGCTGGGTGAACGTGTGGCTGACCGGGCCTGATCCCCGGTTGCCCTAAGGAGAAATTCTGATGAAACCCAACAAGCTGGTTACTTTTTTTATAGTTGCCGCCGCGCTGCTGGTGTTGCCCCTGCTGTTGCAGCAGGGCGGTAACGCCTGGGTGCGCATTGTCGACACGGCGCTGCTCTATGTGCTGCTGGCCCTGGGCCTGAACATTGTGGTGGGCTATGCCGGCCTGCTGGATCTCGGCTATGTGGCATTTTTTGCGCTCGGTGCCTATCTGTTTGCGCTGCTCGGTTCGCCGCATCTGGCGGAGGCGTTTCCTGTGATTGCCGCAGCCTTCCCGGAAGGCTTGCACCTGCCCATCTGGGCCGCCATCCCGGCGGCTGCCGCCCTGGCAGGGTTTTTCGGGGTGGTGCTGGGCGCGCCCACGCTCAAGCTGCGTGGTGACTACCTGGCCATCGTGACGTTGGGCTTTGGTGAAATCATCCGCGTGTTCCTGAACAACCTGGACCGCCCCATCAACCTGACCAATGGCCCCAAAGGCATCAACCAGATTGATTCGATGAAGTTTTTCGGCTTCGACCTGGGCAAGCCGCATGAATTTCTCGGCATCGAGGTCAACTCGGTGTCGATGTACTACTACCTCTTTCTGGTGCTGGTGATCGTCTCGGTCATCATTTGCCACCGGCTGGAAAATTCGCGCATTGGCCGCGCCTGGATGGCGATTCGCGAAGACGAAATTGCCGCCAAGGCCATGGGCATCAACACCCGCAACATGAAACTGCTGGCCTTCGGCATGGGTGCTACCTTTGGTGGTGTGTCGGGTTCCATGTTTGCCGCCTTCCAGGGCTTTGTCTCGCCCGAGTCCTTCAGCCTGATGGAGTCGATCATGATCGTCGCCATGGTGGTGCTGGGCGGCATCGGCCATTTGCCTGGCGTGATTCTGGGTGCCTTGCTGCTGGCCGCCTTGCCCGAGGTGCTGCGCCATGTGGCCGGTCCGCTGCAGGCCATGACCGATGGCCGGCTGGACTCTGCCATCCTGCGCCAGTTGCTGATTGCGCTGGCCATGATCGTCGTCATGCTGATGCGTCCGCGCGGTCTCTGGCCCTCGCCAGAGCACGCCAAGCCGCTGGTCAAACCTGTTAAAAGCTAAGGAGAATGGACATGAGCGATACCATTCTTAAAGTGGCCGGTGTTTCCAAGCGCTTTGGCGGCCTGCAGGCCTTGAGCGACGTCGGCATCCATATCAAGCGCGGCCAGGTGTACGGCCTGATCGGCCCCAACGGTGCCGGCAAGACCACCTTCTTCAATGTGCTGACCGGCCTGTACACGCCCGACAGCGGCTCGTTCGAGCTGGCCGGAAAGTCCTACACACCCACAGCGGTGCATGAGGTGGCCAAGGCCGGCATTGCCCGAACCTTCCAGAACATCCGCCTGTTTGCCGACATGACGGCACTGGAGAATGTGATGGTGGGTCGCCATATCCGGACCAAATCCGGCTTGCTGGGCGCGGTGTTTCGTACCCCGGGCTTCAAGCATGAAGAGGCTGCCATCGCCAAACGTTCCCAGGAACTGCTGGACTATGTGGGCATTGGCAAATACGCCAACTTCAAGGCACGGACCCTGAGCTATGGCGACCAGCGTCGCCTGGAGATCGCGCGGGCACTGGCCACCGACCCGCAGCTGATCGCGCTCGACGAGCCGGCAGCCGGCATGAATGCCACCGAAAAAGTGCAGCTGCGCGAGCTGATTGACCGGATCCGCAAGGACAACCGCACCATCCTGCTGATCGAGCATGACGTGAAGCTGGTCATGGGCCTGTGCGACCGGGTGACCGTGCTCGACTATGGCAAGCAGATTGCCGAAGGCGCGCCCGCAGATGTGCAAAAAGACGAAAAAGTGATCACCGCCTATCTGGGCACAGGTCATTGAAGGAAGCAAGAACATGGCAAACACACTTCTTAAAGTGACCGGGCTCAAGGTGGCTTACGGCGGCATCCAGGCGGTCAAGGGCGTTGACTTTGAAGTCAATGAGGGCGAACTCGTCACCCTGATCGGCTCCAACGGCGCCGGCAAAACCACCACCATGAAAGCCATCACCGGCACCTTGCCGATGCTCGATGGTGACATTCAGTACCTGGGCAAAAGCATCAAGGGCCGGGGCGCCTGGGACCTGGTGAAAGAAGGCCTGGCCATGGTGCCCGAGGGCCGCGGCGTGTTCGCCCGCATGACCATCACCGAAAACCTGCAGATGGGCGCCTATATCCGCAGCGACAAGGCAGGCATCGCCGAAGACATCGAAAAGATGTTTGCGCTGTTCCCGCGTCTGCGTGAGCGTAAAGACCAGTTGGCCGGCACCCTGTCCGGTGGCGAGCAGCAGATGCTGGCCATGGGCCGCGCGCTGATGAGCCGGCCCAAGGTGCTGCTGCTCGACGAGCCATCGATGGGCTTGTCGCCCATCATGGTGGACAAGATTTTCGAAGTGGTGCGCGACGTGTCGGCGCGCGGCGTGACCATCCTGCTCGTGGAGCAAAATGCCAGCCGTGCGCTGGGCATTGCCAACCGCGGCTATGTGATGGAGTCGGGCAACGTCACCATGAACGGCGATGCCAAGCAACTGCTCAGCGATCCGCGGGTTCGGGCGGCCTACCTGGGCGAGTGATTTGCGAGGTATTTTGCTGCTAAGCCAATAAATTAAATAGCAGCATGCCAATTAATTGATAGCTAACTAGCTCTACTGAGATTTGCTGGCCGGGACTCGCCCCGGCAGGCGACTCACTTTCTCTTGCGTCGCCAAGAGAAAGTAAGCAAAGAGAAGGCGACCCGCAGTCTGGGTCCCTGCGCTGCGCTACGGGCAACCTGTGCTGCTCGACTCCGGCGGGGGGCCGCAGAACTCGCTACGTTGCACTTCGCTCAAACAGCTGCGGCCCTGATCCCGCCTCCATCTGCGCTGCTCGGCCCAGCCAGGACGGGTGGGGAGCGGATACCAATACCGAATAGACAAAGAAAATACCAAGACAAACAAGGACACGTCATGGCGTGTCCTTGTGGTTTTCGGACTTCGGATGCCCCGCCTGTGGGTCAGTGCAGACCTCGGCCTGGTGCGTATCCTGCTCGAAAACCTGATTGGCAACGCCTGGAAGTTCGCCCTGCTGACCGCGCAGCCACATGCTATTTCGTGGGGGACAACGGCGCTGGCTTCGACATGGCGGAAGCCGGCAAGCTGTTTATGCCGTTCCAGCGCATGCACCGGCTCGATGAGTTCGAGGGCTCGGGTATCGGACTGAGCATTGTGCAGCGCATTGTGGCCCGGCACCGGGGCCGGACATGGGCAGAGTCAAAGCCGGGAGAAGGTGCCACCCTGCGCTTCACACTGCCCTGATTCATCCACTTTCTCAGGGTACTTTCTCAGTCCACTTTGGCTCCGGAAGCCTTCACCACCTTCTCGTACTTCGCGAGTTCCGCCTTCATGAAGGCGCCGAACTGCTCCGGTGTGTTGGCCACGGGCTCGGCCATCAGCGTGGCAAATCGGGTCTTCGCTTCCGGGGAATTCAGCGCGGCCACAAACGCATGGTTCAGTTTGGTGATCACCTCTTTGGGCGTGGCGGCGGGTGCCACCAGGCCCCACCAGGTGTCAATGGAAAACCCTTTGAGGGTTTCAGCCACTGCCGGCACCTCCGGCAGTACGGGGCTTCGCGAGGCGGTTGTCACCGCCAGCGCCTTGAGTTTGCCAGCCTTGATATTGCTTGACGCGGTGGCGAGGTTGTCGAAGTTGAAATCGACCTGCCCTGACAACAGGGCCAACTGCGCCGGATTGCCGCCGTTATAGGGGATGTGTACCGCAAAAATGCCTGCCTGCGCCTTGAACATTTCACCCGCCAGGTGGCCGGCGCTGCCATTGCCGCCGCTGGCGTAGTTGAGTTTGGCCGGGTTGGCTTTGGCGTACTGGATCAGGTCGGCCAAGCTGTTGATGTTCAGTCGTTTTGCCGTGTCGGCGTTCATCACCAGCACGTTCGGCACGCGCAGCATCTGCGTGATGGGTGCGAAGTCGGTCGCGGCGTTGTAAGGCATCCTGCTGTACAGCCAGGGGTTGATGGCATGCGTCGCCACTGCGGCTATGCCCACCGTCAACCCATCGGGTGCCGCCTTCGCAATCACATCGGCGCCAATGTTGCCGCCGCCGCCGGGGCGGTTCTCGATGATGACCGGTCCCAGCGAGTCCTTGACGCGTTCGGCCATCAGGCGGGCTGTGACATCAATCGGGCCGCCAGGCGCGTAGGGAACGATGATGCGCATGACTTTGGGCTGAGCCAGCGCCAGCGATGAAGACAGGGCCAGTGTTGCGATGGACAGGCTCGCAAGGCCTTTCATGAACGAGAACGAAAAGGAGAACGAGAACGAGGACGGGGACGGGGCGGGTCGGATGTTCATGCCCCGTATTGTTACAAAGAATCCTGGCAGGTGGCCTCTATGGCATACCCTGACAGCCGGCTGGCTGCCCATGAGTCCGCGCCCGAGTCCCGTTTGCTCACATGCGTGCGCCTGCGCGTTACACCACGGCTTGTGCCTTTTCCTTTTCCGTCACGAACGAGTCCGCATAAAACTCATCGGCAGGCAAGCCCGCTGCCGCGTAATCGGCCTGCGCGGAGTCCACCACAATCGGTGCGCCACAGGCGTAGACCTGATGACCCGAGAGATCGGGGAAATCTTCAAGCACGGCCTTGTGCACGAAGCCGGTACGGCCCGTCCAGGCATCTTCTGCGAGGGCATCGGACACCACCGGCACGTAGCGAAGATTCGGCATCTCGGCCACCTTGCCGAGCACCCAGTCATTCATGTACAGGTCGACAGGGCGGCGGCCGCCCCAGTACAGCACGGCGGGGCGCGTGATGCCCTTGAACTGCATGTGTTCGATGATGGCCTTGATGGGTGCAAAGCCGGTGCCCGAAGCCAGCAGCACCATGGGTTTGGTGCTGTCTTCGCGCAGGTAAAAACTGCCGAAGGGACCTTCGATGCGCAGGATTTCCTTTTCCTTCATGGGGCCAAACACATGCTCGGTGAACTTGCCGCCGGGCATGTAGCGGATATGCAGTTCCAGGCCGGGGTTTTCCGCCTGGGTATGCGGCGCGTTGCCCACCGAGTAGGCGCGGCGGTCGCCATCGCGCAGCAGGAATTCCACATACTGGCCGGCGTGGTATTTGAAGACGTCGCTGGCCGGCAGCTGCAGGCGCACCACCATCACGTCGTGCGAGGCCTTGGCCAGGCTGTTGATGCGCACCGGCATCTTCTTGACCGGAAAGGCGCTTTCGTCGGTGACGTGGCGTGACTCGATGACGATATCGGAGTGGGCCGTGGCGCAGCAGGTCAGGATAAAGCCACTGGCTGCTTCCTCGAGCGACAAGGCTTTCAACTGATGCGGGCCGTGGGTCACCGTGCCTTCCAGCTTTTTGCATTTGCAGGAGCCGCACGCGCCGTCCTTGCAACCGTAGGGCAGACCGATTCCCTGCCGAATCGCTGCAGCCAGCAGGGCCTCATCGGCCTCGGCGGTAAAGACCCGCCCGCTGGGCTGAACGCTCACGTTGAAACTCATATTGGGTATCCTTGCGGTTTCTGTTGTCTGACCTGGCTGGTTTTCCAGCCAACCCCCAATTTTGCCCTCAAACCTGAATCCCCTTGGCGCCCTGCCTTTTCGCTTTCGCCGCGAGCGCGTTCTCATCGTCGGTTGTGGCGACGTCGGCCTGCGGGTGTCCCGCCAGCTCCGCGGCCGTGTTGGCCTGATGGCCCTGACCTCATCGACAGACCGCCTGCCCGAACTGCGCGCGCACGGCGTCACCCCCTTGCTGGGCAATCTGGACGACAGCGCCAGCCTGCGCCGGCTGGCCGGCCTGGCGACCCGCGTCGTGCATCTGGCGCCGCCTCCCGGCGACAACCCTGACTGGCGCAGCGATCCACGCACCCTGGCCCTGCTCAGGATCCTGCGTTTACGCGGCCGGCCACAGTCGCTGGTCTATGGCTCAACCAGCGGTGTCTACGGTGACTGCCAAGGCGACTGGGTCAGCGAAACGCGGGGCGTCAATCCGAACACGCCCCGGGCCGTGCGCCGCGTGCATGCGGAAGCCCTGGTGCGCCTGTTCGGGCGCGCGACCGCGGCGCACACGCACATCCTGCGGATCCCCGGCATTTACGCCCCTGACCGCGAAGGCGGCACCCCGCGCGGGCGACTGCTCAAGGGAACACCTGTGCTGCGCGCGCAGGACGACGTCTACACCAACCACATCCACGCGGATGACCTGGCCCGCGCCTGCGTCGCGGCCCTGTGGCGCGGCAAGCCGCAACGGGTCACCAACGCCAGCGACGACACGCAGATGAAGATGGGCGACTACTTCGACCTGGCGGCCGACCTGTACCAGCTGCCACGGCCTGCGCGCCTGCCGCGAAGCACCGCCAGGGAACAGTTACCGCTGATGCTGCTGAGTTTCATGGGCGAGTCGCGGCGGCTGGACAACCGGCGGATGAAGGAGGAGTTGAAGCTGGTGCTGCGTTACCCGACAGTGGAGGAGGGGTTGCGGGCCTGAGGCGAGCCGCAGGCGCAGCGTGCAGCAGGGCGACCCTTCCGCTGCGCGGGAAAAGGGAAAAGGGAAAAGGGAACGCCTTTTTCTTCTCAATAGGCTCTCGTGAATCCGCCATCGTGCAGGATATTGAGCCCGGTCATGTGATCGGAGAACGGCGACAGCAGTCCCTCGACAGCAGCGGCCACCTCTTCGGGCGTGCCGTATTTGTGCAGGGGGACATTTGATGTCTCTTCCTCCAGGCGCTGCTCAAACGTCGTCCCGGCGTTGGCTGCGCGCTTTTCCAGAGAGGCCCTGTACCCGGGCGTGAGCGTGCCCCCCAGGGACAGCGTGTTCACATGGATTCCCCGGTCGCCCAGCGCGAACGCCAGCGTCTTGGCTTCAGCCAGCCAGGCGCAGCGAATCACATTGCTGGAGGCGTAGTGGCCCATTACCTGCACCGATGAGATGCCGGAGATGATGACGATCTTGGCGCGCCTGCCCTTGGCCGGGTCCGGCTTCATGGCAGCGATAGCCACCTTGAGCAGCGACAGCGGGCCCACAAAACTGTTCTGCAGAACCTCGCGCCACTTGTCGCTGCTGGGAAGCGGGTCGCTGGTGGGCGGGTCCTGTGGCGGCATCAATACGGCTCCGTCCAGCGTCACATTCCTTGCGGCCAGTTCCCCGGCGAATTCGCTGACTGACGCATCACGCGTCATGTCCACCGAAATCCATGAATGGCTGCCGGAAGAGGCGCTGGACAGGTCCGCGCACAGCGACTGAAGTTTGTCGGCATCGCGCGCCGCAAGCAGGAGAGAGTTGCCGGCTCTCGCCAGCCTGTGGCAGACGGCGAGCCCTATGCCGCCGGTCGCGCCTGTCACCAGAATCGTTGTGGGTATGCTGGACATCCTCGACTCCTTCGGGAAGGCTCCATACTAGTCCGAATGTCCGCCGGATACCACCTGACCTCGCCAGGCACCCTCAGGCTATGGCCTGTCTGCCAGCGGCCCGGCAACCGGGCGACCGCGACCCCCCTGCACGAGAGGCATGGCGGCAGTGTGGCAGGGCGTTTGAGGTTATCGTCGGCTCCAGACTCACAGCGGAATTGCGAACAGCCCATGTCCAACGCCAATCATTTCTACGAACCCCGTCACGGCCACGGCCTGCCCCACGACCCGTTCAACGCCATCGTCGGGCCGCGCCCGATCGGCTGGATTTCGTCGCGCAATGCAGAGGGCGCACTCAACCTGGCGCCTTACAGCTTTTTCAACGCCTTTAACTACACCCCGCCCATCGTGGGGTTTGCCAGCATCGGCTACAAGGACACGGTGCGCAACGTCGAGCAGACGGGCGAGTTCGCCTGGAACCTGGCCACGCGGCCGCTGGCTGAAGCCATGAACCAGACTTGCGCCCCGGTACCGCCCGAGGTCAGTGAATTCGGCCTGGCCGGATTGACGCCCGTGGATTCGCGCGTGATAGAGGTACAGCGAGTTGCCGAAAGCCCGGTTTCGTGTGAACCGACACATGGTCTTAGGAAGTGATGGGATGGGGCGGGTTGTGGCGGGATGATGCGGAACGTGTTGAAAACATTGGGGTTTCTGGGAATCTGGGGCTGACGGGGTGCCCCACCTTTGCGGCGGATGGTTTGAGGGGAAAGGTGGGGCTGGGCGGCGGATGGTTTGCGGGGGTGCTGATCGGCTGGCTGGGGCTGTTTAAAACGCTGCTGTGGCCCCTCTGTACGTCGAGCGGTGACCGGGTGGTCGCCGTGGGGCTGGAATCGCTTTGATGCCCCACCTTTGGGGCTGTGAAATCGGGGGTGCCCCACCTTATCCACAGAAGATGCCCCACCTTTGGCCCCTCGGGCCGAACCCGAGGGGCATCCATAAGAGCATTGATTTTTAAAGAGCTTTTGCGGTTTTGGGCTCGATCACCCAATTTTCAAAGGTGGGGCACCATGCCCCACCTTTAGCTGCCCCTGAAGGGGGCTTCAATCCCGCCTGGTAGTGGCTTCAAAGCCGGGTTATCCACAGGCCATTGGCTCATTGCGACCACCGGCCCTTGAAGTGGGTCTCCAGGACGGACAGGATTTCGAGCCGGTCGGCGTCTGAATCGCCCAGCATGGGCCTGGCCGGCATGTCAATCGGGTGGGGTTTGGTGACCCCGCTGACCGGCCCCACCAGGCTGTTGCTGACGAACCGGGCCATGCCGTCCACGATGACGTAACGGGTGCCTCCGGGGTGCTTGATGGTGCCGCCGAACTGGTGGATGGCGGCCTTGATGCTGTTGGTGCCCACCTGGGCCCTGCTGCTGGTCGCACTTGCGCTGAAAGAGTCGCGCAGCATGCCGGTATCGCGCAGGGTTTGGCCGCCCTCCCTTTTGACGCGCTGCGAGGGCTTCCAGGGCGTGCCGTCTGGGGCTTTTTGAGCCCTGAATCGCAGCTGCAAGCCGGTTAAAAGTACGCGCCCAATCGACCGCATGACCGGGGTGCCATCGCCACCGGCCGGAAGCGTGCTCATAACGCGGCTCAGCGCACGTTTTATCTGCTCATTTTTGGCAAGAATCTTGATGTCAGTTGCCATCTTTGAAGGCCTTCACCTTGGCTGCGAGCGCCTCTTGCAAGGCCTTGCCCTGCTCGGTGCCGGGGTTGTAGCCAAAACCGGGGTCTATGCCCTTGGGAATCAGCGTAATTTCACCCGTGCGAGGGTTGGTGTATTGCCTGAAATCGGTCTTGGGTGCTTCATCGCCTGCGCTGTAGCCCATTGCCTCGGCTTGTGCCTTTGAAAGCTGGATGACACCGCACCTGCACTCCCAGCCGTTGGGCGGTGTGTGAAAGGACCACCAGGCATCATCAATCGGCAGGATGGTGTTGTCCCACTCGGCGTGTTCTGGCCTGGTGCGGTCGTCATCCACCGCGTCGTACAGCAGGAATGGAGCCTCAGCCTTGGTCTCTTCGATCTGCGCCCACTGGCCAGCGGCATACGCTGTTTTCAAGTTGGTGCGGTAGATGGTGCGCAGCCGCCTGGGGCTGCCCAGCTCGGCCTGGGTGATCTCGCCGGTTGTCGGGTCGGTAACTTCCTTGCGGCCCCACCAGCCGGCCTCTTGCAGCGTGGGCTCGATCAGCTTTTTGAACTGCTCAAGCGTCAGGCCATCCGAAATGGCCTTATCGACCGCCTTGCGCATGTCGGTGAGCAGGTCGATGTCGGCCATCTTGGCCACGGTGAAGGCGCGGTTGTGCTCTTCGTTGAAGGTGTCCTGCCAGGCGAAGCTGACCGCGTAGCCCTTCTTGCGAAAGAACTCCAGCGCCTTCTTGGGCGCAAGGTTGAACGCGCCTTCAAGCTGCATCACTTTGCGCCGTTAAAAAGGCGGTTCCAGAGGCCTTTAAACCAGCCGGAATCTGCCTCCGAAAACTCGGCATCGGCAGGGCCACGGCCCAGCAGCTGCGCCGCGAAGTTGGCGTTGGCAATGCTCTCCACCAGTTCCTTGGGTGGTTCGGTTTCAAGCAGCGTGGCCATGCGCTCGCGGAACATCACCAGGTCGCCGGTTTCCTCAAGCATCGCCTGCAGGTCTTCGACACGGCGCTGCATGGTCTTGCGCCAATTGCCCGCGAGCTGATCTGCGGCCAGCTCCAGCACGTCCTGGTTGGCGCGCCTGGCCCGGCGCAGCTTGTCGATGCTCTCAGAAAACGCGGGTTGCTGGCCATCAACACCCAGCCGCGTGAACATGCCGGCAGGCGGAGCGGCCGGAGCGGCCTTCTTGACCCAGCCCTCGCCATAGGTCTCAAGGATGTATTCCTCGGTAGGCTCGTAGCCCAGCTCGCCGACCGTCTTGTCGCGCGTTGCGCGCTGGGCCAGGTCTTCGGGCTCTTCGAACTCGCGCTCCAGGGTGGGCAGGCCCGCGCCGGGCATGTTGTAAAAAACGAGCCAGGCAATCAGGGTGCTGCCCAGTGTTTCGCACAGGTCGTCGTTGTCATCCTGGGCCAGCTCAATGCGCACGTCGTTGTGCACGCCCGCCTGGTTGCTGCCAAGGCCGGTGCTGGCGGCCGTGGTGCTCATGGTTTCACCCAGCACGGCCTTGCTGATCTGCTCGTCCATGTAGCGGATGAGCTTTTCATAGGTGTCAACGCTGCCGCTGCGGGACGCCTCAATCAGCTCGACCTCCATGCCGGCCGGGATGATGACGCCTGCGTCCTGGCTCATCGCGCGCAAGGCGCTGAGCAGTTTGTTTTGCTCGGGCTGCAAAGTGCCATTGGGGTATTTCCCCAAGGCAGTGGGGCTACCAAACTTGTCGGCAAACGTGAGCCAGAAACCAATACCCTGCTTTTTGAAGAAGACCGGCCAGAACAATTTAGAGCCGAGGCCCAAGCCGTAGGGCGTGCCATCCTTGCCGCCGTAGGTGTGCACGATGAACTTGCGCTCTGGCACCGCAATGCCGTCCATCATGTTTTCTTTGGTCTTGAGGCGCAGCTGCCCTTGAAGGTTGAATGTGAAGCGGCGCTGGTCGCGGTTAATGACCTTGACAGGCAGCACCATGCCATCGACTACAGCCCACATCACCTCACCGACTGAAAAGCCCTTCAGCGTTGCGTCCAGCATTCGCTTGCAGACGCCGTTAAACCGCAGCTTGCCAAAGGCAAGGCGCACCAGGTCGGCAGCGGCCACGTCGAGCGGGGCTTCGCTGGCGGGCTTGATGACCCACGGGCGCGAGGTGACGGCCATCTTGCGTTTGTCCAGCACCGCGCCGCAATGCGCGTCGCGTTCCAGATCGTCATAGATGCGGTAACTCTTGCTGCCGCCACGGGTCAGCAGGGTGTCGTCGTCGTGGGTGAGCGTGTTGCCGAAGAAGAGCCGGTTGTAGTCGCGGTCGATCGACGCGATCTCCTGCGTCTCGGGCTTCGTGGCCGCCGTGGCTTGAACCGGCTGCGCGGGCTGAGGGGGTTTGCTTTGTCGTTTGGGCATATCAGCCTCCCATGTAATCGGCCATGCTGCTGCTGGCGCGCGCTACGCCGAGGGCCTGGAATTCAATCGGCACCACCTCGCGGCGCATGGCGTAGTCGGCCATTACCAGGGCAACGGCTGAGTCGCCGTGGCGCTGCAGCTTTTCGCCGTCGCCTTTTTGCGTTTTGACGGCTGGCAGCTTGGGGATGCCGTTGATGACGCGCAGCGCCCGCAGATCGTCGCGCACCTGGCTGTCTTTGGGGATGCCGCTGAGCGTGTTGTCTTCAAGTGCCGCCTTGGTGCGCGGCAGGTTTTCGAGATACCAGGTCTCGCTGAGGTGGATGCCCTCGATACGGGTGGCGCCGTACTTCTGCACGGCCACCTCAGACAGGTATGCACCATTGCCGGTGCGGTCCAGCGCGCCCGCGCGAAAGCGGTACAGCCGGTCGATGATGAACTTGAGGATTTGCTCCTGCTGCTTGAAGGGGCAGTTGCTCAGCTCGACGTGCAGCACCACGCGTTTGTCCAGGTTGGGCTGCTCCTGCAGCACGATCATCACGGTCAGGTCGCCCACGCGGCCGAAGTCTTCGCCGAAGCTGTGCCACAGGTGCTTGGGCAGCGCCATGAGCACTGGCTCCAGGTGTTCTTCACACCAGCGCTGTATCTCGGCCTCGCGCTCCCAGTCGGGCTGGATGTTGAACTCGGACTTCCACTTGCCGCGAATCAGCGGGGTCTCGGCGCTCATTTGCCGTTCGATCAAGGCCATCGTCAGGTAGGCACCACCGCTTTGCGATGGCACCACGTCCAGCTCTTCGGTCGCACCGTCGCCGTAAAAGCCATACACGTCGGAGACCCACTCCTTCTCGCCCTCGGCAGTCCAGGGAATTCGGCGGCGCATGCAAACGCGCTTATAGAGGCCCTCGGCGACGGCCTCCATGAACGTCACGCGGTGGACCACGCCCTTGCGTCGGCCCGACCGGACGTCGATGATCAGTTCATTGAACGGGCTGTCCAGCCCGTTGTGGCTGGAAAAGACCCGGACTTTGTCGCCCCAGATCAACATGGCCATAGCGGCCTTTAAAAGCCCTTGCAAATCGGGATGAAAGGCCGCTTCGTCAATGACGATCACGCCCTGCTTGCCGCGCAGGTTGGTGGGACGCGAGCTGAGCGCGAGGATGCGGCGGCCGCTGGCCGGGAAGTCGATTTTGTAGGTTTTTATATCCTTATCTTCGTCGTCGAAGATGCCTTCCTGAACCTGGCTGGCCGCGAAGTTGAAAACCCGCGCCCACATGGCGCAGGCTTCGATGTATTCGAGCGCCATGTCCTGAGTCGGGCCGATGTAGAAAACGTTCGTGCCGCCTTCTTTGGCAGCAATCAATACATCGTCAGACGCCTCGCCCCAGGTAAAACCAATCCGGCGCGACTTCTCGCCGATCTTGAATTGCGAATCGTCGGCGACCCAGCGCTGTTGATACGGCAACAGGACAGGTGGCGGCGCGTCCGTACTGTTCGCGTCGCTTTGAAGGAGCGGGGGCGTGGTGCTCAAGATAAAGCCCGAACGAGGCTCACCAAAATGAGCCCTATGACCCAAGGGATGCAAAGGATGCCAATATCCTCGACGGTTTCACAGACAATCCACATCCACGCGATGAATATCGCCGTCCACACCGCAGGCACCAACATCCACCAGGCGAGAACCAGAGTTAGCGTCATGCTGCAATCCCCAAAATCTGGCGACGGATGGCGTCCACCGTGTCGTCGGTCAAGCCGCCCTTGCGCGCCAGCTTGTCCACCGCCTCGGCCGCGCTGCGGGCTTTTTCCTTGACCTCGCTGGCAAACTTCTGCTGCGCGATATTGGCACGCACCAGCGGGGCCAGCGCCTTGGCCAGGCCGCCCAGCGACTGCTCGTCGGGGTCAACCTCCATCTCCATCAGCGCCGAGAAAATCTTTTCCTGCATCAGGCGCAGCACGGCCTGGCTCATGTCGCCTGCATCGTCGGGCGCTGCGGCCACCAGGGCCTTGGCCTGGTCGGTGGCGCGCTTGAGCTGGTCGAGCCGCTGCTCCAGCTTGGTGCCGTAGCGGTGGATGCTGCTTTTGCCGATCTCGTAGCCCAGCTCCCGCAGCCATAGCTCCAGCTCGTCATAGCCGCGAAAGCCCTCGGTGATCAGGCGGCGGTCCAGCTCGGCGCGGGTGGCCTCTGGCAGGGTGACTACCTTGCTGCGTTGCGTCATGATCAGTAGGCGCGAGGCCGTGCAATGCCGGGCTCGCAGTCGACCGTGTACTCAACCACATCCACCCCAAAGCGGGCCAGCTCGGCAAACCAGCGGTCCATGCCGTCGCGCTTGATGCTGACCAGCGTGCGCTCTTCCAGGTAGTCCAGCTCGCGGCGCACTTCCTGGTGCGTTGCATCCGTATAGGTGGCCTGCACGATGGGCAGCAGCGCCTCGGTGTACATACCCACGGGCCGCGCCACGTTGAGGGCGGTCAGCAAGAACCAGCGGATTTGCTCGCGCCGAATCTTGGCCTTGTGAAGCACGCTGTTAACTGGGTTGGCATCACTCACGGGAGTTCCCCTTGAACATCATCTGGTTAAACATGTTTTCCATACGCAGGCCCAGCGAGTCGATCTTGGTCATGATGATGGCCACCGCCTGCGTGTAGTCCTCTCTGCGCACGTAGTCGCGCGGCAGCTCGGCCTTGAGTTCCATCAGCTCGCGCTCCAGGCGGCGGGCGCTTTCGTCCTGCCCCTTCATGTGCTCACTGATGGCAACGAATTTCTGATTGATCTGCTCTTTGGTTTGAGTGATCAGCATCTTGGCCATTGCCCAGAACCCGCCCACCACCGCGACCATGAGGCTGATCAGTTGCCATAACTCAAATTCAACTTTCACCGCATCCCCTTTTTTTCCAGCCGCTGCTGGCACTCAACACAAAACTTCACGCCTGGCAGCGCCTTGCGCCGCTGTTCAGGGATGGGCTCACCGCATCCGTCATAAAGGCAACGCAGAGCCGAAAGGCCCTGCCACCTGGTTGGGTCGCCCGGCTGAAAGCGAAGCGCCTGGTCGCGTAAGGCGTCGTCGCGGAACATCTGTTCAGTCTGCTGCGCCCGGTCAAAGTCATCTGGCATCGGCTCACTTCCGCCCTTGCTGCATGTTGGCAAGCAGGTCGTCTTTTTCGCGGCTGCCCCGGCTGGAGCCAAACTCGAACTGGTGGGCATCGCGCAGGCAAAGGCCGAAGATGCTGGCAATGGTTGACACCAGGCCCACCACCTCGCCTGGAATGTCTTTGCGAAAGAAGGCCAGCACCACCAGGCAGGCGATCAGGCCCAGTGCATCAAACAGCACCATTGCGTTGGCGCGGCTGTTGGTCTTGCCCGCCTTGAGAAATTCGATGTCGCGCTTGCGGGCGTCCTGCCGGTCAGCCAGATAGGCGCCCTCCAGCTCGGCGTCGATGTCGATCACGCGGCGCGCAAAGTCGGCTTGCAGCTGCGCGTTGGCCTTGATGGCGTCGAGCGCCTCCTGCGGCGTGCTGGCCCCGGTGACCGACTGCGCAACGCTGGCCACCTTGTCGGCGACGGCGGCAGATGCCTCGCCTGCGCCAAAGAAGCGCAGGATGGATGGCGCGAACTGCGCCAGGCTTAAAACAATGGGGAGTAGTGGCATGGTGGCGTCCTATTTGCTGGCGGCACGGTGCCGCTTGACGTTGCGCTTCTTCAGCGCCACCCGCTGCGCGTGCCGGTTTGTCCAGCCATAGCCGGCGCGGCGCTGCCGGCTGCTCCATGAGCCCACGCCGCCGCCCAGCATGGCGCGCATCTTGTTGGCGGCCTGCTTGTCGGGGTTCTGCGTGCTCTTGTTGATAGCGCGCTGGGTGGACTGCGAAAGCCCAGGTGCATCGCCGGCCAGTACCACGTGGCTACCTAAGCCCGCGCCGGCAATTGCTGCCATTGCGGCAACGGCAAGGCCAAGTGATCTCATACGGTCTCCTTGAAAACGTTCTTGGGATCAGGCGTCATGGCCGTGCTGAGCCAGTCGCTCACGTTGAAGCCGGGGCAGGTTTTGAGCCACTCAAAGGCCTCCACCAGGCCGTTGCCGTCTTTGTCGGGGCTGAGGTCGCGGTGCCCGCAAACGCCGCCGTGTATGGCCCAGTTCGCGCCGCCCAGCCAGTTGCGCTGTGGCGGGCGGGTGGGCAGCACGTACTGGTTGCAGAGCATGGACACCACCTTCTGCAGCGACTCCCACTGCTTGGGCGTGTAGCGGCCTTCGCGCTCTGCTCCGCCGACCAGGCAGATGCCCAGGCTGTTGGCGTTGTAGTTCAGCGCGTGCGCGCCGACCTCGCTGTGGGCGCGGCCTGTCCAGACCTCGCCGGTCAGGTCGATGACGTAGTGGTAGCCGATGCTCGGCAGGTGGGAATTGAAAGCCCGGCATGCAGCCGGGTCGCGCTTGAAGCCGCGTGCCGCGTGCCAGGCGTTGATGACCTGGGGGGCATTGAGGTAACCGGGCTGGCCCGGCTTGCCTTGCTGGAGGGGTTTACCGCTCGGCGTTGCCGCGCAGTGAATAACGAGGAGATTGATTGAACGCGCCATGCGGCGATATTGCCGATGGCCCGCCGAATGCGGTATTAACTTGCGTTAGAAAGAGACGCGGGAGCGATGCCCGCGCCAGAGCATCAAAAGAGACTACGGCGCAGCCTTGGAAGATTGCACCTGACGATCTACTCGGGCCAACAATGCTGCAATGAACATGATGGGTGGATTGGCCGTGTTCTCCAGTTCAAGATTGGTGAACGTCTCTCGCGCCGTGTGCTGCTTTCCATCTGCTGCCGTCCACCTGGCTCGCATCGACAAGCCGGTAATGTCGTTTTTAAAGCTCAATTCGGCGAAAGCATCACCCGTGAGTTCTGCAAGTCTCAGGCAGGCCTTGCGTGTGGCTAAGAGGTCCATCAGCGCCCCGAGCTGTCTTTTTTGATCTGCGCGCCAGCGTCGCGCATAGCCTGCCCGTACTGGTCGAGCAGCGGATCGGCCTTGGGCTTGTCGGTGAAGACATTGACCACCAGCGTCAGCACGGCCGCCAGCACCAGCACGCCGGCTATGCCCTTGACCAGGTCGCGCCCCTTGGTGTCGAGCCTGTTCCAGAAATCTGCAGCTGCCTTTTTAAGCATGATCAATCCTCAATAAGTGAAAGTTGATTCCGGCGCACGTTGCGTGCCCGCATGAATTTTATAACCCGGTAAATCGACTGCTCGGCCATCTTGAACTCGCCCACCAGCTCGGGAATGTTGTGGCCGTTGAACTTGTCCCAAATGGCCTGGTGCAGCTGGCTGGCCTCGAATTGTCGGCCTTTTGGAATATAGATCAACTCCCCGGCAAAGTGCGCGCGCACGTGCTCTGCCACTTCCCAGCCTATCTGCTTGGCCCTTTCAACGTCCAGCGCCTGCTTTTCGTTGACCAGGGTGGACAGCCGCACCTTCACCTGCTGGGCAATGTCGCTGAGCAGCTCCGGGTATTGGTCGTCGTCTTGTATCTGGCTCTGGCTCATGGCTTGGCTTTCCATTTGGTTAAAAGTTCTCGCGCCTGCGCCTGGTAGGCCCTGATCTTCTCGCGGTCGCCCTTGGGGGCGGGCAGTTGCGGCACGTCGGGGGCACGGGGCAGGTTGTCCATCACGTTGCGGGGCGCTGGCCAGCGCTCGGCGCGCTGGGCCGTGGTGCGAAAGGCCTCCTGCAGGCGCGGCAGATCGCGGGCCTCGTCCCAAAACCGGGGCATGTGCCACAGCGTGTCAATCCAGACCTGGGCGGTCAGCGTCACGGTTTCAGCGGCTGGGGTGCCGGGCAGGCTCAGCACGTGCAGGCGCTGCACGCCCTCCACCACGGCGTTGTGGAACCAGGCCGGGGCCAGCTGCTGCGTCATCGCTTCATGCCCTCCAGCGCCACCACCGCCTGGCCGCTCTTGCTTTTGGGCACACGGGCGGGCGGCGCGCCATCAAGCGGGGTTTGAACCAGGCTTGAAGCGGCCTCCTGGCGGGCCGTGGTGCTTTCAATCACCCGCTTGAGGTAGTTGTGGTTGGCCAGCGGCTTGAAGCCGCCCTGGCCGCGCTTCTCGTCCATTGCGGCGATGGTGTCCACCAGGGCCGACTCCAGGGCGGCCGGGTTGAACGGCGCCAGGTTGAGGGTTTCCTGCATCAGGCGCAGCGCCCGCTCCCAGGCCAGCTGGCGGCCGGCCGAGCGGAACAGGCCGATGTAGGAGATCAGCGGCCGCATGAGCTGCGGCTGCATGACCACCAGCAGGCCATTGACCTCGCGGGCGGCATCGTCTTGCAGCGCCGCCTCAAAAGGATAGCGGGCGTGGCAGCAGGGGCAGTTCAATTGCATGGACTGCACTCCTTCAGCTCGATGCTCTTGTTGTTGGCGATGAGGTGGCGCTTGAGGGGCGCGAATCTCGACCAGTGCGACGAGTAGTAGGTGTGCTTCTTGTCAATGCTGGGGAAGTACTCGGCGATGGCGCGCTTGGTCAAACCCTTGAGCAGCTTTGCCTTTTTGGCAGGGCTGTAGAGGGAAAGTTGTTTCGGGCAGCAAAAACGCCGCCTCTCTTCAGAATCGGCCATCAGCCAGGCCCCTTTAAACCAGCCGTCAACGAAAAACCCAATCTCAAACTTGAGGGGCTTGGTCTGCTGCACTACCAGATCGAGGGCGTAGCCGTCCACCTCCAGCTTTGCCCGGCCATAGGGGCTTTGCAACGCGGCTTCCACCTTCTTCCAGTCGTCGGCGGTCATGCTGCAGCTCCAGCAGCCAGCTTGGCCCGACGCTTCTGGTCGTAGGTGAGCGCGGCGATGATCTTTTGCAGCTGGCCCTCGTGGCACAGCGCCACGCGCTCGACCTTGAACATGCGCCTGGCCATGCCGTCGGCATAGGCCCACTCGCGGCCGGCGTCGGTCAGAAGCGCCTCGACCTTGCTGAGCTGCGGGCCGCGCGCTTCGCTATTCATGTTGTGCGGGCGGCCGGGGTGTGCGGCCTTGCCCTTGGTTTGATCGACTTGAAAACCGCATTTCTTCAGGTGGTCAATCACCCGCACCCGGCCGGGGTAGTCCAGGTCTTTGGATGACTTGACGCGACCGCAGGCCCAGAGCATGGCGCGGTAGCTCTCATCGTCCATGTTCAGCTGCTGCTTGGCAATGTGAATAATCGCCAGCTCGCGGTTGCGGTGGTTGGGGACGAGGTTGCTCATTTTGGGAACACCGACTCAAGGTAGCCGGAATACTCACGCATGGCGGCTGCGAGAGTCCGCCGCTGATCGTCAGCCTCGGGATAGGGTTGACCGCAGTCAATGCCGGCATATACAAACATATCCATCGCGTCGGCAGCAGCATCGAGCTTCTTTGCAAGAATGAGCGCTACCTTGGCGCGTTTGGCTTCGTTTTCTGTGCTCATGATTTAACCAGTGAAGTAAAAAGACTGCCCTGCCCGCGCGGGGCATGCTTGGCCCTGCAGTCCGGGCAAAGGTGCTTGTTCTTGCCGATCTGCGTGGCGTGGGCCTCGCACAGCGGCTTGTCGCAGGTGCGGCCGGCCGCGCCAGGGCCGTCGCACAGATAAGCGCTCATATCCATGCAGTAGGTGGCCTCGGCATGGAGCGAGCTGATGCCGATCTGGGCAATGCAGGGCTTCGGCAGCTTCTTGCTGCCTTTGATGTGGATGGCCATACCGTGAATGCGATAGAACGGCATCAGGCGGCTCCTGCGGCCCGTGGCGCGTTCTCGACCATCGCCCTGATGTTGGCCGTCATCTGCGGCAGCTGCGCCGCAGCCTGGTGCTGTAGGAGCGCGACCACGCGGCGGTAGTTATTGGCCTCGGGCTTGCCTTCAAGCCGGGCGACATGCTCAACCGCATCGGCGCAGGCCGTCATGTAGTCAAGGCTGCGCGCGCGCGCTGATGCTGTGGGGCGGGCACGGTATGCCGCCCAAATTGCGGCCTGCATCGTTGACGGCACCTTGGTCCAGTGCTTCAGGCACATGAACAGCTTGCGATCAGTCGCCCAGGTGCATTGGTTGGCGTGGCATGTGTGAATCATGCGGGCACCTCGTTCCCCTGCGCATCGATAACGGAACGCGCATAAGTGACGATCTGCCGCAGACCCATGCGGCGTAGCAGAGGGTCTCCCGGATCGTTTTTCTCTCCGGACTGAAGCCGTGACAAGTAGCCCGGATCGCACTCCAACACTCGCGCCGCTGCGCGTAATGATCCATGCCGTTCAATCAGTTCAGCGATTCGAGATGAAAGGGTCAGCGCCACCGGCTCGGCCTTCGGTGCTGCCTGCTCGGCGATTGCGTGGGCGATGCGTCGTGCTAATTCCAAATTTCCGATAACGCGCGAACTAAGACAACGCGCTTCGTTACAGACCTGCGCGATCTTGTCAATCAATTCCTCATTTATCGCGTGCTCGGCGGGGGTAGCTGACCACTTCACAGAGCGCTCCATGATGGCGCGTACTTCAGAGGTTGCGATCTTCCCGTCGCCGTGGGACTCCATCATCCGCATGCACGAGTCGAGATCGAGCAAGCCTGCTTGCGTGATCGTCGCCTGACGTGGCGGCTCGGTCGGTGCTGCCGGGGCGGCGGATAAGGTGGTGACAGGCATCGCTATCGGCTCCGCCCTGCTCGCGGCCTGCTTGGTATTAGTGGTCACGGTCGACCTCCCACCCAGCTGCCTTGGCGGCGCTGAGCGTTGGCATGTCGCTTTCGAACATCGCCTCTTCCTCAAAATAAATCTCCAGAACACCGGGATTCCGGTAGTCCCAAAAGATCGAGCTGATCTCCTGGAAGCCGCCGAAGGCGGGCAGCATCAACCCCATGCCCAGGATCGGCATGAAGGGCAAGTCCAGGCTGAGCCGGATGTTTTCGCTGACCCCGCCACGGCGGGGTTTTGCGCGAGCGTGAACGTTGGTTCTCATAGGCCTCCCACTGCATCTTTGACGATGCGTTCATAACGCCGCTCAATGGCGGGCACGATCAACCAGTTCCACATCCCCAGCGCGCTGGTGATGGAAAACCCGATTTGCTGGATGAACATGAACCAGTGGCCGTTTTCAAAGCTGAAACCGAGCCAGCCGACATTGCTCATGGCGAACAGCAACCAGCCCCAAGCGGCGCGGGTGCCTTTGAGTGACAGCACCAGACTGCCGAGCAGGCCGCAGGCGGTGGCGAATATCTCGATGAAAAGCTGGTGCGTCATGGTTTTCTCCAGGGCTTCCAGCCGTCTTTGGCTGACCAATGCATCAGCACGGCCTGCAGGCCGTTGTCCATGACGACGCGAAACTTGGACCGTCCGTCAACGCGGCCCAGCGTGTCGGCCGCATCGAGCACCTGGGTCGACTTCATGTCGTCGTTCGCGTCAAAGCGGATCACGCTCTTCCACGCGCCGCTGTTGTTCACCTGGAGGGTGACTGGTTTGGTGCTCATGACGTCACCTGGTCGCAGCGCGTCCAGCCATCTTTCGCCGTCCAGGTGGCGACAATCGCGCCGAGGCGATTGAGGACGCGCATCGGGGCGGCGTTGGCGTCCCAGGAGGCCAGCTCTTCGGCGGCTTCCAGGATGACCTGCTCGGTTTGGCCGCGCTCGGTTGAGTAGCGAAACATGGTGGACCAACTGCCCACCTGGTTGATCTGGATGCGCCGGTCGTGACTGTTGTGGGCTGGGATCGTGCTCATTTCGCACCGCCTTCCAGCGCAAGGCCTGCACGGGCGCGGTCATCCACCAGGCGCTTGACGGCCGCCCTGGACGCGGCGATCAGCTCAGGGTCATTCATAAGCGGCTCGTCTGCGTCGTAGTTGGCCAGCGAGTGGCGGATGTCCGCGCTCAGTTCGTTGCTGCGCTCCAGGGCATAGCTCTCCAGTGCGGCGTGCAGCGCGGCCTTGGCGCGATCGTCCACCAGCTCGGCACCGTCCGCGTACTTGACCACGTCGCGCCATTCCATGCTGGGCGGGAAGTCATATTCGGGCGACAGCAGGTCGTGCGCCCAATCACTGGCGTGCAGCAGAGCCAGAAACATATCGTCAGGAGCCGTGGCCATGTAGCCGTCATGCACCTGGTCACTGGTCAGCCGGTGCGCCAGCACGTCGATCTGGGCGGCGATCACGTTGCGGCTGTTGTCCGGCACGCCGTAGATGGTTTCGGGCACGAGCTTGGCCAGCTCGGCCAGCGTGGCGATCTCCAGCGCAATGACTTGATCGGATTTCATTGGATTTCCTCCTCGGTGAACTCGTCAACGATGCGGAACTTCACATCGGGCACGCGTGGGTGGGTGCTGTAATGCGCCGAGAGCAGCCCGAGGCCGTCGTGCGCGATGCCGCCACCGTGGTGAGCAGCCATGCGGGCCGCGTAGGTGTAGATGTCATCCAGCCCGTCGATGTGCCAGAGCCCTTGCTTGAACTGGGCGATGTACTCGGCCTCGGTCATGCCGCCGAACATTGCAGGGGTCAGCTCGATCTCGATCACCTTTTCAATGGTGACCTTGATGGTCTTTTTCATCGAAGCCTCGGCGGGTCTTTGCGCATCGGTCATGGATTTACTCCTGGGTTAAAGCCCGTTTGCAGGTGAAGCAACCGGGCGGTAAAAGTGACCCCTTACGGGGGTCAGTCGGGCAGCGCATGAGCGGAAAGGTGACGCCTATCGCTGCCTGGGGTGGTTGTTCGGCCTTGCGGCTATCCGGGACACTTACCTCTTGTCCCACCGGCCTGACTCCCTTGCGGGTTTCGCGCCCAATATCGGCCGGCGCGCGTTGCGGCGTTGTTCAGTCCTCTTGTTCTTCAGCTTCCTGCACGGCGTTGCCCAGCAGGGCGTCAACCATCTTGTCGACCTCGCTGTCCACCGCGCCGATGAACACGGCGTCGCCGGTTGCCAGCACGGTGCAGCCGATCTTTTTGAGCTGGGCCACTTCCAGCTGGGCCAGCGCCTTCTTGACGGGCTTTTTGGTGGTTTTGATCAGCACGTCGGCCTGGTCGGCCAGGTACTTCTGAATCAGCTCGACCACGCGCTCGGCGCTGTCAAAGCCGATGCCGCCCTTGCCCTTCTGGTAGCCGACCTTGATGCCGTGGAAGATGACGGTGCGGGGTTTGACGAACAGCTCGGGCGCGGCCTGCACCAGTGCCTGCAGCTGGGAGTGCTTCTCGGCGGTGCGGTTGAGGGCGCGCTTGATGTAGGGCATGTGGCGCTTCTTGACCTCGGCGATCTCTTCGTTGAGGTTGGTCAGGCACATGCCAAGCCCCTCGCGGGATTCGGCGTAGGGCTTGGCGGCGCGCTCGATGTCGGCCAGGTTGACGGTTGCTTCAAGGGTGGTCATGGGTGGGTCTCGGTTTGATGGTGGTTTGGTGGTGGTTAAGTGGGGAGGTGCAGCTGCCCGCGCAGGTCGGGCAGCGCGACGCGCTTCATGCTGGAGATTTGCTTCAAGCTGGCCATTGCGCGGTCGTACAGGAAGTCGCAGGTGTGGTTCAGCTCGTCGGCGTCGGCGGCGAGGTAATAGCCGGCCTCGGGCGTGCCGCAGATGTGGTGGCCCTCCAGGCGCAGCTCGGTGATGACGTGGCGCAGCCGGCGCTCGGCGGCCATGCCGCCCTCCAGGCCGACGATCTGCCGCGCCAGGTCGCGGGCGTGTATGCCCTTGTCTGCCCCGATGTGGCTGGCCAGCGCCATCAACACGGATGAGGTGTTGACCAGGTGCAGGGCCTTGGTTGTCGACAGCGGCAGGCTGTATTGCTCGTTCATACGCGTTGCTCCTGGAATGCTCTGGCGTAGTCCCAGACCGAGGCGCAGCGGCCGCCAGCGAGGCTCTGGCCGTAGAGGACGAGAGGATTGATCTGGTCTTCGAGGCGGGCACGCTGAATGCGTTTGAATTCGACGTTGTTAGCCTGGCGTTTTCTTACACGCTCGCCGCTATGCGGGAACCAGAGGCCCGACAGCCTGCCTTGCTGATTGACGCAAAACGCCTCGCCAATGGTGCGAAGGTTATGCAGGACCTTGCTGATGCGCTTGCGGTCAACGACCTCAATGCGCTGGGCAACGTCAGTCATGAGGATGCCGTCACGCGCGTGCTGCTTGAGCAGATCACGTATGGCATCGCGCAAGGCGGAGTTGCGGCCGCGCATGTCAGGCCCCCACCACCAGGGCGCTGATGGCCTTGGCCCAGGCCACGGCCTGCGCGGTGACTTCGGGCCAGTAGTCGCCCACGTCAGTCCAGAGGGCGAGCATGGCCAGGGCTATCGTGGCCAGAAACGGCACGGAGGTCAGCTCGTCGTAGCCGGCGCTGGGGTTGAGGCCGGGATTGGCGCGCGCAGCCGCCTGGCGGCTGTTGATGCGGGCAATGAGGCGCTTGGCCTGCCAGGTGTGCAGGGCGGTGCGTGCGCGCAGGCGCAGGCGGTTGATCGTCATCATGGCGTTGGCTCCTTGGCGATAACGTTGGCCGGGTTGGTGGCCGCGCAGAAATGAGGGCATGGCCCTTTTTCTTCCCACTTGCCGGTGCCCCTGCAGGCGCTGTAGCACTGCTGGTGCATGGGGTTGCTGCCTGCGCCGCGCGGGCGCTCCTGCACGTCCTGGCACACGCGCAGGCTGATGTCGTACAGCACCCGGCACTCGACCTGGCGGCCAAGCAGCTCGCCGAGCACGCGGCGCTCGATGCGCTGGGTGTTGGCCTTGTAGTTGCCGCTGAGCACCTGGCTGACGGTGGCCTCGCTGATGCGCAGGCGCTCGGCCACGCGGGCCTGGCTGGTGCGCTCGACCTCGGTGCGCAGCGCGTCAAGCCAGCGTTCGGTCTTGATGGGGTCGGTCATGGCTGGCCTTCTGCGGCATCTGCTGCATCTGCGGCTGGCATGCCCACGAAGGGCCGCTTGGCCTCTGCCTCCTCGTAATGCCAGGTCTGGCCCGTGTTGGGGTCGAGCATGGAGCCATCGGTGTGCGCCACGGGCGGCTTGGGGCCGTTGTCTCGGGCAATGCGCAGCACGTCGCGGCTGCCGGGTCGGCCGCTCACGCGCTCTTGCTGCACGACCACAAAGCCCGTGTTGATCAGAGCGCGCAAATACTTGTCGAGGTTGCTCTGGTTGATGGCGGCCGTGGTGAGGATGTCGGCGCGGGTAAACCTGCGCATGATGCGCATGGCTTGCCACGCCTGCTTGCGTGCCAGGTTGTCGGCCTTGGGGGCCTTGCAGCGAGCGCCTATGGTTCGACCCATTTGCTTAGCCCCTGCCGTTCGTGGACTTGGGCGCGTTGCCCAGGAAGAAGGCGCGGCCGGCCCACTGGTCGGCGTCCACGCGCTTCCAGCCGTTGGCCTTGGCCATTGCCTCGACGCGGGCCAGGCCCACCGTCATGAGGCCCATGCTGCCCTTGGCGTGGGCGTGCAGCTCGGCCAGCAGGTCGTCTGCAATGGCGACCTCGGCCACCGTGTCGGCCAGGATGCGGGCGTCTTCAGCGTCGAGCGGCTTGAACTCGACCCACTCGCTGATGCGGCGGGCCAGCTGGGCGCGGTGGATCAGCTTGCGCTCGGTGCCTTCGTGGCCGATGAGGATGACCGGCACGTTGCTGACGTCGTGGATGTCGCGCAGCGTGTCGAGCATGGCGGTGTCGCCGGCAAAGTAGTTGGCCTCGTCGATGAAGAGCGGGCGGTTGGTGCGCTCCAGGTCGCCGGTGATGTACTTGAGCATCTGGGCGCTGCGCTGCAGGGGAGCTGCGCCCAGCTCGTGCATGATGCTGCCGAGCATGCTGTTGGGCGTCCAGGTGCCGTAGGCGCGGGCATACACGCCGTTGGTGCGGTTGACGAGCCAGCTGATGGCCGTGGTCTTGCCCGCGCCGGTAAAGCCGTGCACCAGGCCCATGCCGGGGATGCCTGCATCGCGGTTTGAAAGGGTTTCAAAGGCCGCTTGAAGGGCGGCTACGTTCTTGACACCGGCTAGTTTTTGACGCATACAATCTTTCTTTCTTTTTCGGTTCTGCTGTGGTCTGGTTTCTCAGGCCTTGGGCTCACAGCGGTTAACTGGCCCCGGATGCGGATGCGTCCGGGGTTTCTTTTTGGGCGGATGACATGTCGTTGGTCATGTCGTCCACCAGCTCCACAATCCGGCGATAGCTCGCCAGGTTGTCTTTCTTGAAGCGCGCCATGTAGTCGCGTTCTTCGTCTGTGAGGGCGCGCACGCGGCTGCGCTTTTCAATCCACTGGGCGCGCTCGTGCGGGGTGTTGAACACCGGCTGCACCTCGGCGCGGCGGCGGGCCAGCTCGTTGTCATTGCCCTCGGGGATGTCGTTGATGGCCTGCTCGGCCTGCAGGCGCTGCCAGGCGCTGGAGACGCCCTCCAGGCGCAGCAGCTCGGCGCTGGTGCCTGGCTCGCGGGTGATCTCGGCCAGGGCGTTGGCGGCACCCTGCAGGCCGGTGCTGGTGTGCTCGACCGTCTGCTTGGGCAGCATGGCCAGCTTGCCGGCCTGCTGGGCGCGGTCGAGCAGGATCTCGTGCACGATGCCGTCGACGTTCTGGCGCTTGGCGGCGGCCTTGAGGGCGGCGCGCTCTTCCTGCACGCGTTTTTTCTGCAGCTCGCGGCCCTTGGCGGCAACCTCCTTGCGGTCCATGCCGGTGCGCTCGGGGCATTCGGCAATGCAGATGAGCCGGTTGTCGCCGCCGTAGACCACGATCTGGCCGAGGTCAGGCAGCTGCCGGGCCATGACGCGCTGGCCGACCCAGGCCTCCAGCTCGGGAGCGATGAACCAGGCACCGTCGCTCTTGAGGCCTTTTTTCTGGACGGTGAGGTAGCCGCCCTGGCTGCCTGCGGCTTCAGCCAGCAGGACATCGAGCACGCGCTCGTCTTTGATGATGCGCACCTGCTCGCGGTTGGCGCTGGCCACCGCAAAGGGCGTGCGGCTTTGCAGGCCCTCGTGGGGCTCGTGCATATACATGCCGTCAACCCACTGGTTGCAAAAGAGCTGGAACTCGGCGGCGCTCATGTTGATGGGCACCACCTCGCCGCGCTTCATGAGCCGGTCGGCAAAGCTGGTGCGCGACTCGATGGCGCTGCGCTCGGCCACGTTGTGCCCGATGAAGTTGGGCAGCAGCTCCAGCATGCCGCGCGCAAACGTGCCAAAGAAGCGCTCGATGTGCGGCTTGTGCCAGGGCTGGAACGGTGGGCAGAACTCCTGCTTGATGTCCAGGTTGGCGGCGACGTAGCCGACGTGCTTGCTCTTGTAGTCGCTGCCGTTGTCGGTCTTGATGAGGGCGGGCACGCCCCAGTCGAGCAGCGCATCGCGCAGCACCTGGGTCACGGCCGTGGACTTGCTGGTCTTGCTGACCAGCAGCTTGGCGCGGCGGGTGAACACGTCAACCACGCCCAGCACCGCGTGGCGGCCGTCAGTGAGCATGACGTCGGCGGGGGTGCTGTCAAGCTCCCAGCGCTGGTTGATGCCGGTGACGCCTTCGCTCTGCGAACCGAAGGCGACCATGAACTTGTTCTTCCAGGCGTCGGGGTTGCTCAGGGCCATGAGCGTCTGGGCATTCTTCTCGCGCCAGGTCTCCATCCAGCGCTCCAGGCTGCGCATGCTGGGCAGCTCGATGCTGCCGCCCGCAATGTCGCCGGCCAGGCGGGTGCGCAGGCCGTGCATGATTTGCGTGGCGCGGGACTCGGGAAAGCGCACCAGCATGGCCTGCACAAACTCGCGCATCTGCGGCTGGGCGTCTATCTTTGAAGCGCCTTTGCGGTTGCCGTAAGCGCCGGCCAGCGCGGTGATGCCGCCCTTGCGCACGGCCAGGCGCCAGCGCTGGATGCTGGCCGGGGCCACGGTGCCCACCAGGGCGCGCACCCAGGGCTCGACGGCCACATGGCCGAGCCGGTAGGCGCTGCTGAACTGGTGCTCGGCCACCGTCATGGCGACGCCGCTGGCCTGCTGGAAGGCTTCAAAGGCCTGCAGCACCTGCAGCCGGGCGTCCATGCGGCGCTGCTCGTTGGCGGGCATGGCGGCCAGGTTGCGCAGGCCCTCGGCCTTGGCGGTGTCGGCCACATGGGTAGAAAGATTACTTTTAAGCGCCGCTTTTGCGCCCTCCACCGTTCCGACCTGGGCGGCGGCCTGCAGGGCCTGGCCCGCATTGCCGGCCAGCACGGCCGTGGTGTGCCAGGACAGCGCGGCCCGCGTGGTGGCGGGTAGGCTGGCCACGTGGTACTCGCGCCGGGTGCCGCCGTTGCCGGCGACTTCGCGGTATTGCCAGCCGGAGGCCAGCGCCTTGCGGTGCACTCCCCGCTTGTCGGCCGGCATGTTGGGCAGGCCGAGCAGCTCGTTGGCGGTGAGCCAGTCTTTGGCGACGGCGCTCATACAGTAGCCGCCTGTGTCTGGGGGGTGGGCTGGCCGCAGGCGCGGCAGCGGCCCTGGGTGCGCTCCTGGTAGCGCTTGAAAGCCTGCAGCATGGTGCGTGGCTTGCCGACGTATTGGCCGCGCATGAGCAGGCCGAGGCTGTGCGCGTTGACGCCCAGGGTGGCGGCGAGGCCGGTGATCTGCAGGTCGTCGCGGGCCATCAGGTGGCCCAATGCCTGGCGCAATTCGGCAGCGGTTTCAATCGGGGCCGTGCGGGCCGGGAACATGCCTTCAAGCACCGGGTGGTGCGGCCCGGTCGCAACGACGCAACCTGACCCCGTTCTACGGCGTTCTACGATGGGTTTTGATCCCGAGGGTCGGTCGCTCTTGAAGGCGAAGGGTGGCTTGCTGCCCAAACAGGGGCCGGAAGCCAGGGCGTACGCCAGGTTGGCCGAGGCCATTTGCAGGAACGCGGGGAGCCGCTTGCCGCCCACTTTTTGTCCAACGGTCATGCAGCCTCCGTCTCGGCGCTGGCTACGCGACCCTCCCACACGGTTTTCTTGCGGCCCCGCTTACCCGGTGGGCCGAAGGGCATGCGCCCCAATATCTTGGCCAGCTCGGCTTCAACGCGGGCGCTGCGGTGTTTACCGGCAACCACCCTCGCAACGCTGGACGGCGAAATCTTGAGGTACTCGGCGATGGCCGATTGCGACGTCCCTGCTGCCACAATTGCGGCTTTAATTGCGCTTGAATCAATAAGCATTTAAAGTGACCTTTAATATTGCGCTTAATGTACGCGTAAATGTAATCTTTGTAAAGGCCCGTCAATGTTGAGTGAACGACTCAGATTTGTCCTTTCAGAAGCAGGAGGCACGCAGGGCGACTTCGCCACATCCATCGGCATGACGCTGGACCGCGTAAAAAATATCCTCAGTGGACGCGTAAAAAAACTCCAACCGCACGAGGCCAGGGCAATCCGGGACCGCTACAACATTCATGAGCTGTGGCTGACCACGGGCAAGGGGCCGCAGCATGTGACCGCCGACGAACTGCCGGTCATCAAGGAGCGGGATGAAATAGCCGAGGCGACGCGCCTGGTAACCGAGCTGGGCCTGACGGGCACGGCAGCGCGGGAAATGCAGCAGCTGGTTTATGCGATGCGCCGCAAGAGCGCCGCCGAGGTGATAGCGGCCCTGGAGCAGATCAAGGGCGGTGGGCGCGCGGGGTCAAAGGCTCGCGTGGCCAATGAGCGGGCGGCCTGGGCTGGCGACGAGCGACGACCCGATGAGCCGCTGCTGCATGGCGTGATCGAGGCCGTGTTGACCGAGATCGAGCGCAAGAGCTTGCACATACCGCCCGCCAAGCTGGCCGCGCTGATCGTTGCGGCGTACCACGCCAGTGAGGACAGCCATGAGGTGCACAAGAAGACTGTGGCCATGCTGGTGCGGCTGGCGAGCTGAATTTTTTAAGGGCCCAAGCCAATGACTGAAGCATTGATCAAAGAACTCGCGGAACAGATCGTCAACGAACAGATTATTCAGAACTGGCGGCTTTGGGGTGTGCTGATCTGCGTGATGATCGTCGCCGGGGGTGTTGCATCTTTCGCGGCCGCGTACTTGGTTCGTAGAGCGCAGAGTCTTGCTGAGGCAGTTGACCGGGAAAGGCTGATCGCGCAACTCAAGGCGACGACCGAGGCCGCCGAGAGTGTGCGTGTAGAAATCTCGCACGCGGACTGGTTAGCCAAAGAGTGGAAGACCCTCAGGCGCGTGAAGCTAGAGGAGTTTTATAGCCTGGTCTACGAAACGAAAGAGTGGTTAGAGCGAGAGAGAGAAAACAGAGTCGTTTCGAAAAACAAGCCGGAAATCTCCAATCCCATGTCTAGGCTCGAGATTCTCTCTCGCCTCTACTTCCCCGCCCTTGTGTCGGAAGTTATGGCGATCATTGTCACTGCCGGCGATATGAAAATGAAAGTGGCCGAGGCTGCATCTGCGTTAGCGTCAGCAAAGGCAGCCAATGCCGTAGAACAACACCAGGCCGCTCTCGACGCATTTCATCCCTCGTGGCTTGCTTTGTACCGAAAGCTGCTCGAGCAGATCGCCGATCTTGAGCTAAAGGCACCGACTCTCATCAATGAGGTGATGGGTGCCTAGGCGTCTGTCATAGAATCGCGAGAATAGGCCCGCCGCACTTGCTGCGGTGGCCGCACACGCGCCCATGCTCATGGGCCGCATCGCCCCTCTCAATCCCACTAATCAAACTTCACAGCAGGCTTTAACGCAAGTTAATAGAGCCCTGCGCCCTTGCGCGGAACACTACGGTCTTACATCGCCGGTCTTGATTGACCGGCAAGCCGTAGTCAACCACCGCAACTGGGATGCACCGTGTGAAGCTCATCGAGATTTTCAAGCCAGGTAAGCACACCGCCATGAGCGGCCAGGTGATCTCTTTCACCGAAGCCGACATGCAGGCTGCTGCCATTGCCTATGACCCGGCCGTGCACGAAGCGCCGCTGGTGGTGGGCCACCCCAAAGACAACCTGCCGGCCTATGGCTGGGTCAAGTCGCTGCAATTTGCCGATGGTTCGGTGAAGGCCGAGCTTGACCAGGTAGACGCCGCTTTTGCCGAGCTGGTGAATGCCGGCCGCTACAAGAAGATCAGCGCCAGCTGGTACCTGCCCGACGCGCCGGCCAACCCCAAGCCGGGTGGCTACTACCTGCGCCACGTGGGCTGTCTGGGCGCGCAGCCACCAGCCATCAAGGGCCTGAAGTCTGCCTCGTTTGCCGCCAGCGACGAAGGCGTGGTCGAGTTTGCCGACTGGGGCTTCACCAGCACCCGCAGCATGTTCCAACGCATGCGCGACTGGTTCATCGACAAAGAGGGCCTTGAGACGGCCGACAAGATTCTTCCGCAATGGGAGATTGACTCCGTGGCCGAAGCGGCTACGGCGACCGAGCACCGCACCAACCAGGAGCCGGCAGTCGCTGGCATGTCCGGTATCAATTATCAAGAAGGAGCACCCCAAGTGACCACACCCAACCAGGGCGCAGCCAATACCGGCGACGCCAATTTTGCCGAGCAGCAGCGCCTGCTCACCGAGCGCGAGACCGCAGTGGCCACGCGTGAGAAAGCGCTGAAGGATGCCGAAGTGGCCGAGTTTGCAGAAGACCTGGTCAAGGCCGGGCAGCTGCTGCCTAAAGACAAGGCCCGCGTGATTGCCTTCATGGAGTCGCTGCCTGACAACGTCGTCTGCGTCGAGTTTGGCGAGGGCGACGTCAAGAAGGAAACGCCGGCTGTGCAGGTGTTCCGCGAGTTCCTGAAGGGCTTGCCCAAGCTGGTGGAGTTTGGCGAGGTTGGCAGCCGTGGTGTTGCCGCTGAGTCGCTCACCGACGGCATGACCGACAAGGCGGTTGCTGACCGCGCCACGGCCTACAAGGCCAAGCGTGATGCGGCAGGCGCGCACATCAGCTTCACCGAAGCCGTGGACGCCGTCCACGCCGGTACCGATAAGGAGTAACCCACCATGCGAAACCAAGGTCTTGTGAAAAATTACACCGCTGAAGCCGCCATTGCCGCCTATCGAATCGTCAAATTTGGTGCCGCAGACGGCGGCATCCTGCAGGCCGCAGCCGCTACCGACAAGCTGGTCGGCATTACCGACCGCCTGGCCGCCGCAGTCTCGGGCGACCGCATTGATGTGGTGCGCAACGGCATCGCGGAGGTCGAGTACGGCGGCGCAGTGGCTGCGGGCGACCTGCTCAGCGCCGATGCCAGCGGCCGCGCGATTGTGGCCGCAGCCGCAGCTGGCTCCAACGTGCGCTTCATCGGCGTGGCCGAGGTTGCCGGGGTGCTTGGCGACATTGGCTCTTTGATGATCGAGCCGGGCTCCTTCCAGGGCTAAACGGCGAACTTACCGCCGAGCAGCAACCAGTCACCGACTACACCCACTGATTTTCAGGAGAACCCATGAGCACCAATTCCGCTCCTTTTACCCTCATTCCCCGGCTGACGCAAATTGCGATGGCCGTCAAGCCGCAGGGCATGATTGCCGACCTGGTGTGCCCGCGCATCCCCGTGCCTGGCGAAAAGTTCAACTACACCAAGTTGACGACCGATGAGGCCTTCACCATCCCCGACGTGCGCGTTGGCCGCACCGGCGCTCCTAACACCGTTGAATTTGGCGGCGTGGACACCACCGACTCGACCGAGGACTACGGCCTGGACGACCCGGTGCCCAACAAAGACATCAAGAACGCTGCCGGCACCAACTACGACCCGCTGGCAGCCGCAGCCGAGCGCACGGCCCTGCTGGTGCAGCTGGCCCGCGAGCAGCGGGTGTCCAACCTGTACTTTGCGCTCAACACCTACGCAGCCAGCCTGCGCACCACGCTGTCCGGTACCGGCCAGTGGAGCGACTTTGCCAACAGCGACCCGACCGGCGCCATCCTGACCATGTTTGACAGCATGCTGGTGCGCCCGAACGTGGGTGTGGTTGGCCGCGCGGTCTGGACCAAGCTGCGGCAGCACCCCAAGGTGGTGGCCGCTGTACTGAACCAGAACAACGGCCTGGGTGGCGCATCCGCAGCCGGCGTGATCGCCCGCAAGGCCGTGGCCGACCTGCTGGAGCTGGATGACATCTACGTGGGCGAGAGCTTCTACAACGCCAGCAAAAAGGGCCAGGCTGCCGCCTACAACCGGCTGTGGGGCAAGCACGCAGCGTTCCTGCGCATCGACAAAGCCGTGCGCGACCCGCGCGCCGGCCTGCCGACCTTTGCCTTTACCGCGCAATGGGGCGACGCAGTGGGCGGCACCATCGCCGACTCGAACATCGGCCTGGACGGCGGCCAGCGGGTGCGCGTGGGCGAGCACATCAAAGAGCTGGTGTGCTTCCAGGAGGTGGGTTGCTTCTTCCAGAACGCGGTGGCCTAACCAGACTTGTCTATTGACGAGTTTTGAATGAAGGCGGCGCGCTGATGGCTGCGCCGCCTTTTTTGAACACTCAGCAAACCACTTTTTAACCAGGAGCAACGATGGCTACTTCCAACCCAAAGAACACCTCGGCCAACAAAGCCGAAGACGCCACCAAGTCTGAATACGAGGTGCTGAGCCGCCTTGACCACGACGGCGAAACCTACCTGCCTGGCTCGACCGTGCAACTGACCGAGGCCCAAGCCGCACCGCTGATCGGCGGGGCCGTCAAGGCCAAATAAATACACCCCCCCGCGCGGGCAGTGAACGGTGGTAAGGCATGCGCGCCCCCATCGGGAGCCTGTTAAGGGTCACCAGGCGCAGTCTGGACCCTTTCAAACAACCGAGTAAGGACATATGAGCTACGCCGTCAAACAGGACATGATCGACCGCTTTGCGCAGTCCGAGCTGATTCAGCTCACGGACCGCACGGGCTCGGCCATTGCTGTTGACGACGCGGTGCTTGCCCAGGCGCTGCTGGACGCCGACGCCGAGATCGACGGCTACCTCATGGGCCGCTACGCGCTGCCGCTGGCCAGCGTTCCCAGGATTCTGATCGGTGCGTGCTGCGATGTGGCCCGCTACCGTTTGTATGACGACCGCGCCACCGAGCAGGTGACCAAGCGGTATGACGACGCCATCAAATTCCTCAAGCTGGTGGCCGATGGCAAGGTCAGCCTGGGCATCAACGTGGCCAACCAGGTGACGCCCGAGGCAGGCGGCGCATCGAGTTTCGGCAACGACCGTGTGTTTACGGCTGACTCGCTCGGGGACTACTGACCATGAGCATCACCAGCGCTGAAGACAACATCATTGCCCAGATCAAGACTGTGATGGGCAACAAGGTGCGCGCGGTGGAGTCGCTGCCGGGTAACTGGGACGACGACACCCTCAAGCGCCTGCTGCGCCTGCTGCCGGGCATCTTCCTGGTGTGGGGCGGTGGCCAGGTGCAGGAGCGCAACGCGGGTGTGGGCGGCTTGGTTGTGGGCAGCTGGATTGTCTATGTGATCACCGGCCACGCCAGCGGTGAGGCTGCGCGCCGCCGTGGCGATGGCCAGCAGGCCGGGGCCTACGAGCTGCTGCAGCTGCTGATACCGCTGCTCAACGGCTACACCGTGCCGGGCGAAGGCACGCTGAGCCTGCAGCGCGTTGAAAACCTGTACAGCGGCAGTGTTGACCGCCAGGGCGTGACGGTTTACGCCTGCAGCTTCAACATGCCCCAGGCGTGGCCTACCGAGGTTGACATGAACCTGCTGACGCCGTTCCAGACCTTTGACGCCCAGTACGACACGCCGCCGCTGACAACCGAAGCCGAACACCAGAAGTGGCTGGACGGTAACTACGGCACCACCAAACCCGATGCACACGACACCGTCGCTGTGCCGCAGTAAGGACCAACATGAGCACCAACGAACAGCAGCTTGAAAAGAGCCTGCAGGACCTGAAACCAACCGCCCCGCGGTTGACCCCTGCAGACATCGACAAAGTGATTGTGGGCGAGGCCTACCACCGCTTTCCGGGCACCACGCTGACGGTCTGCGCCTTGACGCTTCGCAATGGCTTCACGGCTACCGGCGAAAGCGCAGCGGTCAGCCTGGAGAACTTCAACGAAGAGATGGGCCGAAAAATCGCCCGTGAAAACGCGCGCGACAAGGTGTGGCTGCTTGAAGGCTACCTGCTGCGCGAAAAGCTCTCGGCCTGATTCCCTCCAACCCTTCCAGGACAACACCATGCCCGAAAAAATCTACCTCATCCCGGCCCCAGGCCTTCGCGTGGTCAACCCGGCCACTGGCCAGCCGCTACCGCCCGAGGGCGACACGGTCGAGCAAGGCACCTACTGGATACGCCGCCTGAATGACGGCGACGTGAGCGAGGGCGTTGCCCCCGCGCAAGCTGCCGCCAAACCTGCTTCAAAGAAGGAGTAATCCAAAATGCCCGTCAGCTTCAACGCTATTCCCATTTCGCTGCGCACGCCTGGCCAGTACATCGAGTTTGACTCCAGCCGTGCCCAGCAGGGCCTGCCGGTGCAGCCGCACAAGATCATGGTGTTTGGCCAGCGCTTGGCCACCGGCCTGGTAGTTGCCGGCGTGCCTACCCGGATCACCAGCGCGGCCCAGGCCGAGGCCGCGTTTGGCCGGGGCTCGATGCTCTCGCACATGTTCCAGCGGCTGAAGCTGGCGAACGCCTACACCGAGAGCTGGGCCTGCGCGTCTGATGACAACGGCGCGGGTGTGGCGGCCACGGGCACCATTGTGGCCAGCGGCGCGCCGACCGAGAGCGGCACGCTGAACCTGTACATTGGCGGGCGCCAGGTGCAGGTGGCTGTTGCTGCCGGGCAAACGGCTGCGCAGGTGGCTACGGCCATCCAGGCGGCCGTGGCGGCCAGCACGGACCTGGCTGTAACCGGCGCTGTGGCTGTGGCCACCGTGACGCTGACGGCCCGCCACAAGGGCGAGTGCGGCAACTTCATCGACATTCGGCCCAACTACTACTTCGGCGAGCGCACGCCCAAGGGCCTGGTCATCACCATCACGGCGATGACTGGCGGCACCGGCAACCCTGATGCGGCCACGCCCATCGCCGCGATTGGCGCGGAGCAGTACCAGACGGTCATCATGCCGTGGACTGACGCGGCCAACCTGGTGAAGCTGGAGACCGAACTGGCCGCGCGCTTTGGCCCGCTGGTGATGAAGGAAGGCCAGGCCTTTGCGGCCGCCAGCGGCACGCACGCCAGCATTGACACGCTGGTGGCCGCGCGCAACAGCCCGCACGTCAGCATCATGGGCAGCGGCAAGAGCCCGAACCCGCCCTACGAATGGGCGGCCGTGCTGGGCGCTGTGGATGCCTTTGAGCCTGACCCGGCCCGCCCGCGCCAGACGCTGGTGCTGACCGGCCTGATGCCGCCCGCAGAGCAGGACCGCTTCACGCAGACCGAGCGCAACATTCACCTGACGGATGGCGCTGCCACCTTCATCGTGGACACCGGTGGCCGCTGTCTGATTGAGCGGCTGACCACGACTTACAAAACCAACAGCTTCGGTGTGCCGGACATTGCGTACCTGGACATCGAGACGATGCGCACGATTGCCTACCTGCGGTTCAGCGTGCGCAGCCGGATTGGCCTGCGCTTCCCGCGCCACAAGCTGGCGAACGACGGCACCCGGTTTGGCGCTGGCCAGGCCATCGTGACGCCGAAGATCATCCGCGCCGAGCTGCTGGCCCTGTTCCGCGAGTGGGAGCTGGCCGGCCTGGCTGAGAACTTCGACCAGTTCAACACGGACCTGATCGTGGAGCGCAACGGCAGCGACCCGAACCGCATCGACGCGATCATTCCGCCCGACGTGATCAACCAGCTGCGCGTCTTCGCTGGCCAGATTCAGTTCCGCCTGTAACAACCCCTAAATACCAGGAGTAAATGTATGAGTGGAATGAGACTAGGAAAGGCCTTCATCAAGGCCAACGGCGAGCTGCTCGAAACGCTGCCCGGCGCAAAAATCGACATCGGCGGTGTAACCCGGAGCCCCATCAAGGGGAACAACTCCATCCACGGCTATTCCGAGCAGCCCAAGGAGGCGACGGTGGAGTGCGAGATTTCGGTCGCGCCAGGCACGAGCCTCAAAAAGTATGCCGCCATTGTGGACGCGACCATCACCTTTGAATGCGACACCGGCCAGACCTTTGTGGTGCGTGACGCGTTCTTGACCGAGCCGCCCGTGGCCACCGATGGCGACGGCGGCAAGGTGCCCCTGAAGTTTGCGGGCCAGCCTGCTGAGGAGATGTGAGCATGGAGCCCATCACTCACACCCTCAAGCACCCGGTCGAGCTGAAAAACAAGGACGGTGATGTCATTGAGACCATCACCGAGCTGCAGCTCAAGCGCTTCAAAGGTGCGGACATCCGCGCCATCGGCAATGCCAAGTCCAAGGGCGAAGGCGAAATGATGGCCGTGATGATTTCGCGCAGTGCCGGCATTCCGCCGAGCACCTTTGACCAGCTCGACGGTGAAGACGTCACGGAGGTCGGCGTGCTGGTGGCGGGTTTTATCGGGGGTGCCCTCCAAATTGGCGTGACGTGATGGCCGAGGTCGCCTTCACGTTTCACTGGTCAAACAGAGAGCTGATGGCGATGGACATCGACGAGCTGATGGAGTGGCACCAGCAGGTAAGCCGAATTAACAAACACTTGAATAAATGAGCACAGGCAATCTCAAGCTGGCATTCGTGATAGAGGCTCTGGACAAAGCGACAGAGCCTCTTCGCCGCGTTGGCCGTGCCATTGACAAGGTGGCTGAGCCGATCAAGCGCATCGGCGCGCTGTCTGACCAGACGGCGTTTCGCTTTGGGCGCTTCATGGGCAACCGGCTGCAGAACCAGATGGGTGTGGTGCGTGAGCGCTTCGATACCTTGAAGGGCAGCGCCCAGGGCATTGCGCAGGGCTTTGGTGCCGTCAGCCTGGCTGCGGGCGGTGTGTTTTTTGCGCTGAAGCGGACGATTGACGCAACTGACCACGCGGTGGATGTCAGCAAGAAGCTGGGCATTGGCGTGGAGGCATACCAGCGTATGGGCTACGCGGCGCAGCTCAATGGCAGCAACCAGGAAGAAATGGGCCAGGCGCTGCAGTTCTTGAGCCAGAACATGGTGGAGGCGATCAATGGCAGCAAGGAGGCCGCCACCTGGTTCGCCCGCGTGGGCATCCCGCTTGACCAGCTCAAGAAGATGAACGTGGCCCAGGTGTTTGAAAAGGTGGCCGACAAGTTCCAGTCTGTGGGCGACGCCGGCCAGAACGCCGAGAAAAAGATTGCCGTGATGAAGGCCCTGATGGGCCGTGGCGGTGCCGAGCTGAAACAGGTGCTTGACCTGGGCAGCGCTGGCCTGAAGACCTTCTACAAGGAAGCCGACAAGGTTGGCGCGGTGGTCGGTGGATCCACCGCTGAGGCAATGGCTGACTTCAATGACAACTTCGACCGCCTGAAGTTCTCGATTTTTGGCGTCATGTCGGCCATTGCGGAAAACGCGCTGCCGGCACTGGACGCAATGGTGAAGAAGTTCACGGAGATCAACTCGGCCAACCGCGAAGAGTGGGGCCAGCGCCTGGGCAAGATGATTGGCGAGATCGTCAACGCGCTGCCCGGTTTCTTGAAGTCGCTGGGCCAGATCACCGGGGCCCTGGTGATGATTGTCGGTGCTGCTGACACCGTGGCGCAGGTCTTTGGTGGTTGGGAGAACGTGATCATCGGCCTTGCCGCGCTGCTTGGCTTGAAGCTGGCTGTTGGCATCTTTGGCCTCGGCAAGGCCATCATCGCCTTGATCCCCACGGTGTGGAGCCTGGGCGTTGCGCTTATGTCGACGCCCGTGGGCTGGATTCTGTTGGCTGTTGCAGCCATCGCGGGCATCGTGTTCCTGATCTACAAGAACTGGGCACCTATCAAGCAGTTCTTCATCGGCCTGTGGGACGGCGTTAAATCGGCTTTCAGCACGGTTTACGACTGGATCATGAACAAGATCATGACGGTGGTCGAGCTGGCCGCCAAGGTGGGCCAGACCGTCAAAAACCTGTTCAGCGGTGAGATGAACGGCTCGGTGACCTATGACGCGATGGGGAACGCCACGGGCGTTGCCGATGCGCCCCTGGCCATTGCGCCGCCCGTGCCCTCCGCCCTGCCCACCCGCAACATGATGCAAAAGGCTGACGTGGGCGGCACGATCAAGCTGCAGATCGACCAGGACGGCCGCGCCCGCGTGGCAGAGGTCAAGAAGAACAACCCGGCTGTGGACTTTGACGTTTACAGCGGCATGGTGATGGCGACGCCATGAGCTGGTTAGACGAACTTCAGCTGGCGAGCTTTCGCGGCGTTCCCTTCTTTGTGGACAGCGCGGAGCTGGGCTTTGGCCGCCGTAGCGTGGTGCATGAATACCCGCTGCGCGACATCCCCTTTGTAGAAGACCTCGGCCTCAAGGCTCGCAGCTTCACGCTGGAAGCCTATGTGCTGGGTGCTGATTACATGGATGCGCGCGACGCGCTGATGGACGCACTGGCGGAGCCAGGCCCCGGCAGGCTGGTGCACCCCTACCAGGGCGAAAAGACCGTCAGCATTGTGGGCGACCTGAAGCTGCGCGAGAGCACGGCCGAGGGCGGCATGGCGCGCTTCACCATCACCTGCGTGGAGTCCGGTGAGCTGACGTTCCCGTCCTCAGACGCTGACACGGCCGCGCTGGTTGAGCTGTCGGCCGACGACGCGATCGCCGAGATTGATGCTGACTTTGCCGAGACCTTCAGCATTGACGGTTTTCCCGAATACGTGGCCAGCGCCGCCGCAGAGCTGCTGGGCGGTGCGCTGGATGCCCTGGAGGCCGTGGCCGGCTCTTTGCCCACGCTGGCCGATGCCAAGGCGACGTTTGCCGGTGCCCTGGGCGATGCCCGCACTGACTTGCTCGCGCTGATGCAAGCGCCCGACAGCCTGGCCAGCACCCTGTCTGGCCAGATCGGCAGCCTGGTGGACCTGGTTGCCTTGCCTGGCGACTCGGTGGCCATGCTGCGCGGCCTTTTTGACTTTGGCGACGATGCCCAGCTGGTGCCCACCACCACGCCAAGCCGCCAGCAGCAGGCGGACAACCAGAACGCCGTGATTGCCCTGGTGCAGCGCACGGCCGCGGTTGAAGCGGCGCGCAGCGCGAGCCGTATTGAGTTTGGCGGTGCTTTTCAGTCTGGCATTACCGTGAGCGGCCGGCAGCAGTATGTGGGCAGTGGCGATGCGGTGGCGCTGCGCGATGAGCTGGCCGAGCAGCTGGATGCCCTGGCCGAGGTTTCGAGCAGCGACACGGTGTACGACAAGCTCATCACCGTTCGGGCGGCCATGATTCGGGACATTACACTGCGCGGCGCTGACTTGGCCCGAACGGTGACGGTGACGCCCGAGGCAACCCAGCCGGCGCTGGTGCTGGCCTATGGGCTGTATGAGGATGCCGGCCGCGAGGCTGAGATCGTCACGCGCAACAAAGTGCGCCACCCCGGCTTTGTGCCCGGTGGCCAGGCGCTGGAGGTGCTGGCGGATGCCTGACATTCAGCTCAAGGTCAACGGTGCCATCTACGGCGGTTGGAAAAGCATGCGCCTGGAGCGCGGCATGGAGCAATGCGCCGGCATGTTCGATCTGGGCGTGACTGAACTGTGGCCCGAGCAGATGGCGGCCCGCGAGATTGCGCCGGGCGATGAATGCACCGTGTTGCTGGATGGCCAGACCGTGATAACCGGCTATGTGGACGAGATGACGCTGAGCTACAGCGCCAACAGCCACGACATCGCTGTGCGCGGCCGCGACAAAACCGCCGACCTGGTGGACTGCAGCGCCTTGAAGCCTGCGGGCCAATGGTCTGGCCGCAAGCTGGAGCAAATTGCCGCCGACCTGTGCAAGCCTTTTGGCATTGAGGTTATTACCCTGGTGAGCACGGGCAAGGCCTTCCCCAACTTTGCGCTGCAGCAGGGTGAAACGGTGTTTGAGGCCATTGAGCGCATGGCGCGCATTCGGGCCGTGCTGCTGACGAACGACGGCAAGGGCAACCTGGTCATCACGCGCGCCGGTACAACCCGCGTAGGCACGCCGCTGATGCTGGGCCAGAACCTGCTGGAGGCCGATGCCACGCTCAACTACCGCGACCGCTTCAGCACCTACATCATGAAGGGCCAGGCGGCAGGCGGTGACTTTTTCAGCGGCAAGGCTGCATCGCAGATCAAGGCGGTGGCCAATGACCCGACCATCAAGCGTTACCGCCCGCTGGTGGTGGTGAGCGAGGGGCAAGACATTGCCGCATCGTTGAAAGACCGTGTGCTGTGGGAGGCCAACGTGCGCGCTGCCCGCAGCAACGACATCACCTGCAAGGTGCAAGGCTGGAGCCATGTTGACGGCTTGTGGGAGCCCAACACCCTGGTGCACATCACGGACGCCTGGCTGCGCCTGGATGCGGAGCTGCTCATCAAGAAGGTGGGCTACCAGCTCGACGCTGGCGGCTCCATCACCGAGCTGACGCTGACCAGCCCTGACGCCTACAAGCTGTTGCCACTGAAAGACACCAAGGGTCAAGGCCCCGGCTTCTTTTGGGACACGGCCAAGGCCAGCAGCAAGGACGCGGCCAAATGAACGCCCTGCAACGCATGATGGCCCCGATGCAGCGCCGCGTAATGCTGATGGTGGGCCGTGCCGTGCTGGAGCTGGTCAACGACAACACCAAGGTGCAGGCCGCGCAGGTCAGCCTGCTGGAGGGCGAAGTGCGCGACCAGGTCGAGCGCTTTCAGAACTACGGCTTTACCAGCGTGCCAGAGGCCGGTGCCGAGGGCGTGGCGCTGTCGGTGCAGGGCAACCGCGACCACATCATTCTGGTGGCGGTGGACGACCGCCGCTATCGCAAGCTGGGCTTGCTGCCCGGAGAGGTGGCTGTTTACACCAAGTGGGGTGACTACATCCATATCAAACAGGGCGAGATCGAGATCAAGCATGCCACCAAGGTTGTGATCACGAGCCCGTTGGTCACCATGAGTGGCAACCTGCAGGTGGCGGGCAATATCACCGCCGGTGGCTCTTTGAACGTCACGGGCTCTGCGGCCGTTGCCGGGTCGATCACGGCTACCGGCGACGTGGTGGGTGCCGGCATATCGCTGAGCACGCACAGGCAAAGTGGCGTTACGCCTGGCGGTGGTCTGTCGGGGGTGCCGGTATGAGCGACATCGCAACCCAGCTCATCCAGGACGTTGGCTCTTTCAGGTTCGACTGGGCCGTGGGTAGCCCCGGCCTGGCGACGGACGAGGGCCTACAGACGTCCGTGATCATCAGCCTCTTCACCGACCGCCGCGCCGATGCTGACGACTTGCCGGCCAGCGCTGCCGGCAGTGATCGCCGGGGCTGGTGGGGCGACTCTTATGCCGACGTCGAGGGCGACCGCATTGGCTCGCGCCTCTGGCTGCTGGCTCGTGAAAAGCAAACCACCGCAACGCTGCTCAAGGCCCGCGACTTCGCGGCCGAGGCGCTGCAGTGGCTGATTGACGATGGCCTGGCGCGGGCCATCAACGTCAAGGCCGAGTGGCAGGCTGGCCGGCAAGGCGTTCTGTTGCTGACGGTGGAGATCGTGCGCGCCGGCAAGCCAGTCAATAAATATCAGTTTGAAGCATTCTGGAAGGGCAATTAAATGGCATTCACACGCCCGAGTTTGCTGCAGATCATCGAGCGCAACATCGCCGATATCGAGACGCGCCTACCTGGCACCGATGCCCGGCTGCGGCGCAGCAACCTCAACGTCATCGCGCGCATGCTGGCCGGTGCCGTGCACGGTCTTTATGGCGTGCTGGACTACCTGTCGCGCCAGGTGATCATTGACACGGCCGACGCGGAGTACTTGAGCCGCTGGGCCAGCATCTGGGGCGTAAACAGGAAAGCCGCTGCCCGTGCCATCGGGCCGGTGACCTTTACCGGGCTCACGGGCTCGACCGTTCCGGCTGGCACTGTGCTGAGCCGCGCAGACGGCGCGGAGTTCACCGTGGATGCCGATGCCACTCTGGTGGCCGGCACGGCCACGGGGCAGCTCACGGCGTCTGTGGCGGGCGCTGCAGGCAATACGGCGGCGGTCAGCGCTCTCACCTTCGTTACCCCGGTTGCGGGCGTCAATACGGGCGCTGTGGTGGCTGCTGGTGGCTTGGTCAATGGCAGCGACACCGAAGACGACGCCAGCCTGCGAGAGCGCCTGCTGGCGCGCATCCAGGAGACACCCCAGGGTGGCGCAGATTTTGACTATGTGAACTGGGCCAAGGCAGTGGCCGGCGTTACCGATGCCTGGTGCTATCCCCAGGAGCTGGGCCCCGGCTCAGTCACGGTCCGGTTCATGCGCTATGACGACACGGTGACCGGCATACCCGACGCCGCCGAGGTGGCCGCAGTGCAGGCCTATATTGATGCGCGCCGGCCTGTTACTGCCGCCGTTACGGTGGTGGCGCCAGTGGCTGTGCCGCTGAACTTCACCATCACGCTCACGCCCAACACGCTCCTCGTCAAGAACGCGGTGCAGGCCGAGCTGACCGATCTGATCCGGCGCGAGGCTGTGCCAGGCGGCACGCTGTTGCTGAGCCACATCCGCGAGGCCATCAGCCTGGCGGCCGGTGAAACCAACTATGTGATGACCGTGCCAGCAGCCGACGTGGTGTTGACCACTGGGCAGATAACCACCTTCGGAGCCATCACATGGCTCTGACGGTTTCGCAGTACGTCGCTCACCTGCAGGCACTGCTGCCGCAGGGGCCGGCGTGGTCGCGTGAACCTGACTCGGTCACTACCAAGCTGCTGCAGGGCCTGGCGGAAGAGCTGGCGCGTCTTGATGCGCGCTTTGACGACCTGGTGGAGGAGACGGATGTTCGGTCGACCACTGAGTTGCTGACCGATTGGGAGCGAGTACTCGGCTTGCCAGACGACTGCCTGGCTGATCAGGCCTTGTCGCTCATTGAGCGCCGCCGCCTGGCGCAGCAGCGCCTGGTTGAGCAAGGTGGTCAATCAGCCTCCTATTTCCTTGGTCTGGCGGAGCTGCTCGGTGAGCCGGGCTGCACGATCACCGAGTTCCGGCCGATGAACTGCAATGACGACTGCAATGACGCGCTGTACAGCCCAGAGGACCGGTTCAGCTGGCGGGTGAACATTCCACACGCGGCCGTCAATGCCCGCCCGATGAACTGCAACGATGACTGCAATGACCCGCTGGACCTTTCCTCGCCCTCGCTGATCGTTTGTCCGATCACTGAGCGCAAGCCGGCACACACCAACGTATTTTTCGCCTACACGGCATAAGGAGCCTAACCAATGGATCGCATTAACACAGCATCAAAAGCTGTTGACCTCTTCGGGGCCGGCAAGCATGGCTGGAAGAACGCCAATCTCGGACTCGGCGTTACACCTACCGACTTCAACGCGGAATTTTGCAACGGCGTGCAGGAAGAGATTTTGGCCATCATCGAGGCCGGAGGGCAGGTGCCTGCGATAGCGACGCGCAACCAGATGCTTCTGGCGCTGCGTGCGGCCGGTGTGTTCACCACGCCCGCGCAGTTTGACAACACTACGAAGGCCGCGACCACGGCTTTCGTGCAGCGAGCGCTTGGAAATTATCAAGACGCCATATCGGTCGCAGCGAACACCGTTCTGACCGCCGCCGACTTCGGTAAGGTAATTTTTGTCGACGCCAGCGGAGGGCCCCGCACCATCACATTGCCGCTCGTTACGCAGTCTGGTGCCGCGCTGAAAATATACAAGTCGGACTCATCAGCCAATGCTGTGACGGTTGTAACCTCCGGTTCGAATGTGATTGTCGGCACGAACAACTTCGCGGGCGGCACCAGCTCATCGTCCGTCATTCTGCGCACTGTGGGAGATTTCCTCGATTTATGCGCTACGGGCGGTGGATCGTATTACGGTCTTTCCAGCGGCGGCGCCGCAAGCGTTGCAGCGAGTGGCTACCAGAAGCTGCCCAGCGGTCTGATCATTCAGTGGGGTGTTTTTACCGGCAACGCGACGCCCGGTAATCCGGTTGCGGTGACCTTCCCATTAACTTTCCCCACCGCTTTATACAGCCTCACATTCGGCTCTGCAGGGGGTACGACGGCCACTTGCGCTGCTTGGTCCGATACCCAGTTGCTGACCGGATTCAATGGGCGCGCTTCGATTGCATCAAATTCAAATTATTGGGCTGCCATTGGCAAATAAGGAAAATCATGTTCTATTCAAAATTGACAGGCGGGTTTTACTCCGCCGACCTCCACGGGTCTCGCACGCTGGTCATAGCCGACGCAGCGTGGGTGCCGCCTCTAATTGACGGTATGCCGGACCCCTCCGCCATCGCGCCGACCATTGAAATCAACAACCCCGATTGCAAGATTCCGCCCGATGCCGTCGAGATCACCGATGAGCAGCACGCCGCTCTTCTCGAAGGGCAAACCCAAGGCAAGCGTATCGAGGCCGACGCTAATGGGGCCCCAGTTCTGATCACACCTCCAGCGCCAACCCTCGACGCGCTGAAGGAAGCCGCCCAAGCGGCCATCGATGCACACTTTGAAGTTCTCTACAGTCGCACCGTTCCGAACGGCGCGATCGCTTCCGAATATGACGCCGCCTACATGGCCGCGAAGGCCTGGCTGGTGGACATGACCAAGCCCGCACCAGAGCGTGTGAAGGCTCTTGCCGAAGGCTACGGCCTGACCGATGAGCAGGCCGCGCAGGTTGTGGTGCAAAAGTGGACGGAAGCAAACGCGGTGGCCTTTGACCATCGTGGAGCGGCGCGGCTTCGCGCCAAGGCCGCTATCCGCGCTGCAGCCACCGCGCTGGCTGTCGCCGATGCCGAGGCGGCTGGCAAGCTGGCGATGGAATCTGTGACTTTCAGCATCTGAGGGCTGTCATGAAAATCGTCTTTGTCTACGGCAAGCCGTTCAGCTCGGCCCTGACCAAGTTCTTCACCGGCTCGACGTGCTATCACGTGGGCTTCACGGATGGCATCAAGTTCTGGGACATGAACCTGATCCGCCGGCGTCGCAATTGGCCGGTGTACGCAGAAGCAAACGTCATCCTGGCCGACTTGCCCGCTGGCTGCAGCGTGACGGCTGAATACCTGGATCACCAGCTCGATACCGATGGGGCGGTCTATGGTGTTTGGGACTACCTGCTGTTCAGCGTGCGCTGGGCGTATCACCTGGTCGGCAAGAGCACCCGGAATGCGTCGGGTGTGATCTGCTCGGAGATGGTGGCCAATGACCTGGCTGCGAACGGCTGGCCGGCGAGATTTTGGCTCAACAAAGAGGTTCCATCGCCCGCCGATCTGGAGCTGGCCATCATGGGCATCAAAGATGCCATGACCGCCAAGCGCCTGCAAGCCGCATCGGTGAGTGGCTGATCTGCGTGGAGGTTGGCGTGTTGATCAACCCTGGCGCACTGTGGATCGGCGCGCATTGGTCGCCGTTCAACCGTCGCTGGTGCATCAACCTGGTTCCGTTTGTGACTTTGTGGATTGCGCTGAAGGGCGGCAAGGAGCCGGACCGGGAAACTAGAAAAAAAGACAGGGCGAAGGCCTGAGGTGCGCTAACACTTCAAGCCCCCGCCTCCACCGTGAACACGCACGGTATTGACCGAAGACCCTGCCGCCTAGCTAGGCCGGGTGATCATAACGGTGATGCCATGCAAGAGAAGTTAGAAGAGATTCGGTGCGGCAGCTGCCAGCGCAAGTTGGGCGCAGGCTGCTACACCAGGTTAGAGATCAAGTGTCCCAGATGCGGGGCCTTGAACATTTTGAGGGCCAGAGCCGCTGATCACAGCAGCCAGAGCACCACCCAAGCACGCCCCCGAGCGTCATCTGCAAATGGAGCTGAAGATGACAAAACGGGAGCCCCGAGCGCTCATTAACAATGCAATGCATATTCAGGCCTCGCCCTTGGTGCCGTGGGTAGGTGGCAAGCGTCGCCTGGCGCAATTCATCCTGCCCATGTTTCCTGACCACAGCTGCTACGTCGAGCCTTTCTGCGGAGCCGCAGCGCTGTTCTTCATGAAGCCCCCGGTCAGGGTCGAGGTGCTGAATGATGTCAACAGCGACCTGGTGCGGCTTTACCGGGTAGTGACCCACCATCTTGACGAGTTCATCCGGCAATTCAGGTGGGCGCTCAACAGCCGCGAGTTGTTCAATTGGCTGCAGGAGACGCCACCGGCCACGCTGACCGATATACAGAGAGCTGCGCGGTTCTACTACCTGCAAAAGTGCGCTTTCGGTGGCAAGGTGAAGGGCCAGAGCTTCGGCACCGCCACCACGGCCAAGGCCAGCATCAACCTGCTCAGAATGGAAGAGGATTTAAGCGCCGTCCACCTGCGCCTACACCAGGTGTTTATTGAGCACCTGGACTGGGCCAAATGCGTTGAAAAATACGACCGGCCCCACAGCTTGTTTTACCTCGATCCGCCCTACTGGGGAACCGAGGGTTACGGTGTCGATTTCGGCCTTGAGCAGTACGACCGGATGGCCGAGCTGCTGCGCACCATGAAGGGCAAGGCGGCCGTCAGCGTGAACGACATCCCGGAGATGCGCCAGGCCTTCAAGGGCCTGTCCATCAAACGGTTGGTCACCAGCTACACCCTGGGCCGATCTGGGGAGGGCAGGCAGGCCAAGGGCGAGCTGCTGATTACCAATTTCAAGCCTGGGGGATGACCAGCAGGCCCACCGGCATGCGGGCCAAGCGCCAAGGCCCTAGGAGCCGCGAGCCGGTCCCCCCTGCCCAGTGCCTTGGCCAGCGTAAGATCGCAGCTCCTGGGGCGTTCTGAGAGGTCGTTTTTTGGGGCTCAATGGCCCTTCAAGGGCGGTTTACCAGCCCCCGGCCGGGTTACTTATCCACAGCACTGGGGATAACTTGGGGCGAGAACCGAGCGCCAGATGGTCTGCCACATCAAACCATTTGTCGTGCTTCATCAAACCATGTGGCGCGTTACATTTCGTTCGAGTGCCGCGTCACGCAGATCGTGCAGCTTCAGGGGGCCGGTGGCGACAAGGTGCCGACCTGGCTGGTGCTGGGCGAAGTCGTGGCCGTGCATATCGCCCAGGCCCTGCTCAAGGACGGTGTTTACGACACCGCAGCCGCTGGCCACATTCTGCGCGGCGGCGGGCCGGGGGACTATTTTTCCATCGGCCCTGAGCAACTGTTCCAGATGCGCCGTCCCAAATAAGGCCGCAGTGTGAGGGCTCTCACGGGGGCACTTTTCGTGCCGGGACGGGGGGTGGCTTCAGCGGCCGCGCTGACATCTGTTCCGGCAAGAGGCAGCACGTGCCGGTTCAGGCAAAGCAGGGAGGGGGTGGATTTGCCGTCATGCGGCAAAGGTAATGAAAAGCTGAAGAACGAGCAGTGCAAGCAGCTATTGAATTCATAGCGCTAAACCGCTGGTGCCCGGGGCCGGAATCGAACCGGCACGCCTTTCGGCGGGGGATTTTGAGTCCCCTGCGTCTACCAATTTCACCACCCGGGCGGAAAGAAGCGAAGACCGAAATTATGGCACAGTGTGGCGTATGAACTATCCAACCATTGAAGACGCGATCGGCAAAACGCCGCTGGTCGCGTTGCAGCGCATCGCAGCCGCTGAAAACACCGAACGCAACAACGTCATCCTCGGCAAACTCGAAGGCAACAATCCGGCCGGCTCCGTCAAGGACAGGCCAGCGCTGTCGATGATCAAGCGCGCCGAGGAGCGCGGCGACATCAAGCCCGGCGACATCCTCATCGAGGCCACCTCGGGCAACACCGGCATCGCGCTGGCCATGGCGGCGGCCATCAAGGGCTATCGGATGGTGCTGATCATGCCGGAGGACCTGAGCATTGAGCGCGCCCAGACGATGAAGGCCTTTGGCGCCGAGCTGGTGCTCACGCCCAAAAGCGGCGGTATGGAACACGCCCGGGACCTGGCCGAGCAGATGCAAAACGAGGGCAAAGGCCGGGTGCTGGACCAGTTTGCCAACCAGGACAATCCGCGCATCCATTACGAGACCACCGGCCCCGAAATATGGACAGATACGTCAGGCAAGGTGACACATTTTGTCAGTGCGATGGGTACAACCGGCACGATTACCGGGGTTTCGCGCTACCTGAAAGAGAAAAATCCGGCCATACGCGTCATCGGTGCGCAACCCAGCGAAGGTTCGCGGATTCCCGGCATCCGCAAATGGCAGCAAGAATACCTGCCCAAAATTTATGACCCCAGCCATGTGGACGAGCTGGTGCTGGTCAGCCAGAGCGATGCGGAAGACATGTGCCGCCGGCTGGCGCGCGAAGAGGGTATTTTTGCCGGCATCTCGTCGGCTGGCGCCTGCTGGGTGGCGCAGGAAATCGCTAAAACCGTCAAGGATGCGGTGATCGTGTTCGTCGTGTGCGACCGCGGCGACCGCTACCTGTCTACCGGCGTCTTTCCCGCCTGATTCACCGTGAATACTGTTTCAGGCCCATATTTTGTTGGGATAGTTTGCTATGAAAAATATAGCAAATTGTTGCGCGTGGGGCATCAGCCATGACACACGAATTCCGTTTTTGCCCCCAATGTGCGACGCCGCTGGCCATGGTGGTGCAAATGGAGGACAGTGGGGAGAAGGCGCGCCTGCGCTGCCCGGCCTGCAATTACACCCACTGGAACAATCCCACGCCCGTGCTGGCGGCGGTGGTCGAATACCAGGGGCAGATTTTGCTGGCGCGCAATGCGGCCTGGTCCGGCAAGATGTACGCGCTGATCACTGGCTTCATGGAGGCCGGTGAAACCCCGCAGGAAGGCATCCAGCGCGAAATCAAGGAAGAAACCAACCTGGATACCACCGCGCTGGACCTGATCGGGGTCTACGACTTTCAGCGCATGAACCAGATCATCATCGCCTACCACGCCGTCTGCCACGGCGACGTCAGGTTGTCGCCGGAACTGGTGGATTACCGGTTATACGATTTTGACAAACTCAAGTGCTGGCCCGCCGGCACCGGCTATGCGCTGGCCGACTGGCTGCGCACGCGTGGCTATGAGCCGGAGTTTCTGGCGTGGGACAAAAGGACGGAGTGAACGCGTACCTGCGGTGGTAGGGGTGGTTTGTGGGGTCACCGCAGGCTGCGGTTTTGCGCTGCCCTGTTCGTGCTTAAAATAACAGCAACCCAAGGATACGTATGCATATCGACAAAGAACTCGACACCCGCGGCCTGAATTGCCCGCTGCCCATCCTGAAAGCCAAAAAAGCGCTGACCGAAATGCTCAGCGGACAGTTGCTGCGCGTGGTGTCTACCGACTCCGGTTCGACCCGCGATTTCCAGGCCTTTGCCAAGCAAACCGGCAATGAACTGGTGGACCAGCAAGTTGCCGGCAGCGACTTCATTCACGTGCTGAAACGGCGCTGAGGTTCGCCCCTGAAATTCGCCCCCTGAAGTTCGCCGCTGCCTGCCCGGGTTTCTCCCGCGGTCCGGCCGTCAGTCGAGCTTGAGCCCGCTGAGGTATTGGCGAAAGTGTTGCCCCACTTCCGGGTGTTGCAGCGCCAGCTCAACGGTGGCTTCCAGGAACCCTTCCTTGCTGCCGCAGTCGTAACGCTTGCCCTGGTATTGCAGGGCATAAACGGCTTCCTCGGCCAGCAGGCTTGAGATGCCGTCAGTCAACTGAATTTCGCCCCCCACACCGCTCGCCTGGCGGCGGATATGTTCAAAAATGGCGGGCGTGAGAATGTAGCGGCCGGCCACGCCCATGCGGGACGGGGCCACCTCCGGTGCCGGTTTTTCCACGATTTTCTGCACCTTCATGAGCCTCGGATTTGCCCCCGGGCTGATGGCTTCTGCGGCCACGATGCCATAGCGGCGCGTGTGCGCCAGGGGCACCTCCTGCACGGCCAGCACCGACTGGTGAAGCTCCTGGTACTGCGCGGCCATCTGGGCCAGGACTGGCAGACCGCCCGGCGGACCCACCATCAGGTCATCCGCCAGCAGCACGGCAAAAGGCTCGTCGCCCACCAGGTGTTCGGCGCACAGCACTGCATGGCCGAGGCCGAGCGAACGGGGCTGCCGGACATAGGAAAAATTCATGTCGTCGGGCTGAACCGAACGCACCAAAGCCAGCAATTCCTGCTTTTGGGCGACCTCCAGTTCGTTCTCCAGTTCGTAGGCGGTATCGAAGTGATCCTCGATGGCCCGTTTATTGCGTCCTGTCACAAAAATCATGTGGCGAATACCCGCCGCATAGGCTTCTTCCACCGCGTACTGGATGAGCGGCTTGTCCACAACGGGAAGCATTTCCTTGGGCTGGGCTTTGGTGGCGGGCAGAAAGCGGGTACCGAGCCCGGCAACAGGGAAAACCGCTTTGTTCAAGGTGAATTTTGGCATCGACTTTGATAGGTGAAAAAACTCAAGTGTTGCGGCTCAGGTAAAGCGCACGACGTCGGACGACATCCCGAGTCGGCGTGCGCAAACCACGCAATGAACAGGATCTGCAGGAAAAGGACAAAAAGGACAACTGGGTGGACATCTTACTTCTTGACGCATTGGTGCCGGAGGCCGTGACCTGGCTTCAAACCCGGCACAGCGTGGAATACCGTCCCGAACTGGCTGACGATCCCATCGCCCTGCGCAAGGTGGCTTATAAAACCAGGGGCATTGTCTTTCCCAGGCAAACCGTCGTGACCCGGGGGTTTCTGGATTTCCTGCCCAAGCTCAGGGCCGTTGGCCGCCTTCATGTTGGCACGGACAACATCGACATGGAAGCCTGCAAGGAGCGGGACATCAAGGTCGTACACGCCAACAGCGCCAATGTGCGCTCCAACGCCGAGTATTTGCTGAGCAGCCTGCTGCTGCTCTGCCGCCGCGGTCTGGTGTCGGCCCTGATGGGCCACAAGCACCCCAGCGGCCAGATCGGGCGCGAGCTGCATGGCAGCACCGTCGGCATTCTGGGCCTGGCGCCGGCTGCGCATACGCTGGCCGGCATGCTGAGCGGCCTCGGCGTTCGCCTGATCGGCTACGACCCGGCGGTGCACCATACCGCGCCCGTCTGGGAGCGTCTGGGCATTCAGCCCGTCTCCCTGCAAGAACTGGTGAGTCAGGCCGATGCGGTGTCGGTGCAGATGGTCTATGCCACGCGTTACAGGGGTTTCGTCAATGACAAATTGCTGTCCGCCTGCCGGCGAGAGCAACTGTGGGTGGGCATCAGCCGCAGCGATCTGTTTGAGGAGGCGGCGCTGGCCGAAGCGCTGAGCGATGGCCGCATCGAGGCCTGCATTCTGGATGGCGTCGAGCCCGGCTTTGTGGGCGACACCTCGCCGCTCAAGGGCCTGAAGAATCTGTTTGTCACCCCGCGCCTGGGGGCGTACACGCGGGAGGCGCGCTTGCGTGCGAGCTGGTACGTGGCGCACCGCATGCATGAAGCCATCGGGTCGCCACAGAGCGGGCTGGATTCGCTGCCCGCCGCGGCCTCACCGTCGCAGTGGCCCGAACCGGACCTCACGGTGTAGGCGGTTGACCCGCGACCCGGCGCCGGCACAGCGGCTCCGGCCTGCATGTGCGCTTATGCCAGACGTGCCAGCTGGTCCCTGATTTTTTCCAGCGTCGCCGTGAAGTCGGTCAGGCGCTTGCGCTCCTGCGCCAACACGGCAGGGGGCACTTTGGTGACAAAGGCTTCGTTGCCGAGCTTGGCATTGACCTTGACCAGCTCGCCCTCCAGGCGGGTCGCCTCCTTGCCCAGGCGCGCTTTTTCGGCGGCCACATCCACTTCCATGTGCAGGCAGACATGTGCCTCGCCAACAACCGCCACGGGGGCTGCCTGCGCGGCGGCGGCCCAGGCGGCCTGGTCGTCAAACACCTTGACTTCGCTGAGCTTGGCCAATGACTTGAGCACGGGCGCCACGCTCGTCATGAAGTCGGTGTCGCCCAGCACAAACAGCGGCAGGCGCGTGGCCGGCGAGACGTTCATTTCGCCGCGCAGGTTGCGGCAGGCATCGACCAGCGTCTTGAGCTTGGCTACATGCGCTTCGGCTTGCTCATCGATTTTTCCCGGCTGGCTTTGCGGGTAGGCGGCCTGGCCGATCAGGGGGCTTTTTTTGAGTCCCGCCACCGGCGCCACTTTTTGCCACAGCTCTTCGGTGATGAAGGGAATCAGCGGATGCGCCAGGCGCAGCACGCCTTCCAGTGTGCGGATTAGCGTGCGGCGCGTGGCGCGCTTTTGCGCATCCGTGCCGGTCTGGATCTGCACCTTGGCAATTTCCAGGTACCAGTCGCAGAACTCGTCCCAGACAAACTGGTAAATGCTGCCGGCCACATTGTCGAGGCGGTAGTCGGCAAAGCCTTTGGCCACGTCGGCTTCCACGCGCTGCATGGTTGATGAAATCCAGCGGTCGGCCTGCGAGAAGCTCAGGTAGTTTTCAAACTCGCCACCGGGTGCGCATTGCGCCTTGGTGTGCTCGGCCAGGCCGCAGTCCTGGCCTTCGCAGTTCATCAACACAAAGCGCGTGGCATTCCAGAGCTTGTTGCAGAAGTTTCGATAGCCCTCGCAGCGTTTGCTGTCAAAGTTGATGCTGCGGCCCAGGCTGGCCAGCGAGGCGAAGGTAAAGCGCAGCGCATCGGCGCCATAGCCTGGAATGCCGGCGGGAAATTCTTTTTCGGTGTTTTTGCGCACCTGGGGCGTCGTCTCCGGCTTGCGCAGGCCCTGTGAGCGCTTGTCCAGCAGCGGTGCCAACTCGATGCCGTCAATCAGGTCGACCGGGTCCAGCACATTGCCTTCGGACTTGCTCATTTTCTTGCCGTGGGAATCCTTCACCAGGCCATGGATGTACACATGGTGGAAGGGCACCTGGCCGGTGAAATGCGTGGTCATCATGATCATCCGGGCGACCCAGAAAAAGATGATGTCGTAGCCGGTGACCAGCACGCTCGATGGCAAAAACAGATCGAGCTCCTTGGTTTTCTCGGGCCAGCCCATGGACGAGAAGGGCACCAGCGCCGAGGAATACCAGGTATCGAGCACGTCTTCGTCGCGCGTGAGCTTCTTGCCGGGGGCCTGCTGCTGTGCTTCGGCCTCATCGCGCGCCACGTAGACTTTGCCCTCTTCGTCATACCAGGCCGGGATCTGATGGCCCCACCAGAGCTGGCGCGAAATGCACCAGTCCTGGATGTTGCCCATCCACTGGTTATAGGTATTGACCCATTGTTCGGGCACAAACTTCACGGCACCGCTTTCGACGGCGTCGATGGCTTTCTGGGCGATGGATTTGCCGGTCGGGTCCTGGTCGCTGACCTTGGTCATGGCGACAAACCACTGGTCGGTCAGCATGGGTTCGATCACCTGGCCGGTGCGGGCGCAGCGCGGCACCATGAGCTTGTGCTTCTTCACTTCCACCAGCAGGCCCAGCTCCTCGAGGTCGGCCACCACCGACTTGCGGGCATCGAAGCGGTCCAGGCCGCGGTATTTCTCAGGCGCGTTGTCGTTGATGGCGGCGTCCAGCGTCAGTACGCCGATGATGGGCAACTGGTGGCGCTGGCCCACGGCATAGTCGTTGGTGTCGTGCGCGGGCGTGACCTTGACCACGCCGGTGCCGAATTCCTTGTCCACATAGTCGTCCGCAATCACCGGGATCTCGCGGTCGCACAGCGGCAGCTTCACAAGCTGACCGATCAGGTGCCTGTAGCGTTCATCTTCGGGGTGGACCATCACGGCCACGTCGCCCAGCATGGTTTCGGGGCGGGTGGTGGCGACCGTCAATGAGCCGGAACCATCGGCCAGCGGATAGCGGATGTGCCAGAGGAAGCCGTCTTCCTCCTCGCTCTCCACTTCCAGGTCGGAGACGGCGGACTTGAGGATCGGGTCCCAGTTGACCAGGCGTTTGCCACGGTAGATCAGGCCTTGCTCATACAGCCGCACAAAGGTCTCGGTGACGACCGTGGACATCTTGGGGTCCATGGTGAAGTACTCGTGCTTCCACGACACCGAGTCGCCCATGCGGCGCATCTGGCGCGTGATGGTCGAGCCGGATTCCTCTTTCCACTCCCAGACCTTGGCGACAAAGTTCTTGCGGCCCAGGTCGTGGCGGCTTTTGCCTTCACCCTGCAGCTGCCGTTCCACGACGATTTGCGTCGCAATGCCGGCGTGGTCGGTGCCGGGCACCCACAGCGTGTTGTGGCCGCGCATGCGGTGGTAGCGCGTGAGCGAGTCCATGATGGTCTGGTTGAACGCATGGCCCATGTGCAGCGTGCCGGTCACATTGGGCGGCGGCAGCTGGATGGAAAACGACGGTTTGGCCGCATCCAGCGTGGGCTCGTACTGCCCGCTCTGCTCCCACAGCGGGCCCCAGCGGCTTTCAATGGCCGCCGGTTCAAAGGACTTGGCCAGGCTGTCCAGCCCGGGCGTGGGAACAGGCGCCTTGGCGGTGTCGGGAGCGGGGCTGGCGGGCGTGGGAGTGGCGGCGTTGGTCATGGGGCAATGGAAAAGCGGCATCCGGGATGCCGCTTGGTGTTGGAGGTAACTGCCCCGATTTTATTCGACTGGCCAGTCGGTGTCCGTGTGGTCCCTATCTGCGCCATCACCGGACTTGGCGCCCTCACGTTGAGCCCTCACTTTGCGCCCTCAGATACCCGGGGGTTTCTTCAGCGTCAGCATCCGGTCCTCGGGGTTGATGACAATTGTTTTGACTTCATCGCCCTGGCGCACCGTGAGCGTCACCGGCGCGTCGGGCGCCGCGCGTTCCCACAGTTTCTTGTAGAAGCCCTCCAGCGTCGTGACTTCGGTGCCGTCCACGGCCAGGACCACCACACCCGGCTGCAGGCCAGCATTCTCTGCCGGGCTGTCGGCGCTGACACGCATGATCTGAATGCGCCCCTCGTGGTCATTCGACGTCAATCCCAGCCACGGCCGGTGGCTTTGACGGGTGCTGCCCGACTGCTGCATTTCAGCCAGGATGGGCTTGAGCAGATCGATGGGCACGAACATGTTGCCGGGCAGGCGGCGGTTTTCGCCGCTGGCGTCCATCACCAGCAGCGAGCCGATGCCGACCAGTTCACCCATCTGGTTGAACAGCGGCGCGCCGCTGTGGTTGCCCCCGCCTGCAGTGACGGGTGGGCTGGTGAACAGCGCGGTGTCGATGTGGTACTCCCAGTTGCCCGAAAAAGCGCGCTTGCTGACCAGCTGCGTCATGCTCACGTCACCGTCTTCGCCGTCGACGGTTGCCCCGGTGGCGGCCATCAGTGCTTCACCGGGCGTGACATCCTGGGAATTTCCCAGTGTCACGGGTGCCACGCCGCGCAAGGGCAGCAACGGCCTGACCAGGCCAAAACCTGTGGCGATGTCGTAGGCCACAGCGGTGGCCGGCAGGCTTTTGTTGTCCTGGGTGACAACCTCGATCCGCTGGGCTTCGAGCATCAGGTAGCCGATTGTCAGGACCAGGCCATCGGCGCCTATCACCACGCCCGAGCCGGTGCGCTCCCGTCCCAGTGTCTGTATCGACCGGGCGTCCGGAACGGCGGTCACCTGGATGCCGACAACCGCTGCGTTGGCCTTGCTCAGGGCATCGATCACAGCCTGAACCGTGGGCGGCGGCAGTGGGCTCGCAGCGAATGACGCAGTGAGCGCTCCCGGGGCCAGCGCTAAAGAAAGGGACAAGGCAAGAAGCGGCCGGACAAGTAGAGTACGCATGATGGACTCCCGGGACACGCCGTGACAGGCGTATATCCAGAGAATGCGCCCGATTCAAAGTCCGTGCAAGTGCGGGGCCTTGGCGGGCCGGGTCGCTGGTTCGGCCGCAGCCGCGATGCAGGCTTGCAGCAGCGCCGTGTTGCCGATCTGGTTGGCCATGAGCAGGATCAGGCGGGCATTGAGCAACTCGGACTGCTCCCGGCTCAGGCCCTGGTGGGCGTCGAGCAGGGATTCGTAAAACGCATCGGCATCCTGGAAGTTGACGTTGGTTTTCATGCGGTTTCTCCGTGCAGGCTCCAGTGGGTGCCAAGCGCCATGGCAATGGCATGCACCAGTGAGGTGTCAATGCTTTCGCCGGTCGCGGCCACGTAGCTGTCGGGCCGCAGCAGTGCCCAGGCATGGCCAAAGACGTGGCAGCTGGCCTGCAGATGACCCTCCTGGTCAATCACGTGCTCCACGGCGCTGGCCCGGCTGTCGGGGGGAATCACCTGCACGCAGCGTACGTCGGTTTGTACGGCCAGTTCCTGGAGCCGCCTGGCGGCGGTGGCGGGCAGGTCGCCAAACACCAGCAGCAGCAGCCGGCTGCCGGCCCAGTTGAGCAGGTCAATCAGCTCGCCGCGGGTCCCGTTGGGCCAGGTGAGGGCGGCGTTTTGCGTGGCCAGGCCACCGGTGTTGCCGCACACGCTGGAGTGGGTGTAGGTGTTGGGGGTGGACATGCGGCCGGTGTTGACCAGTTGCCGGGCAAACGCATGCTGCCTGGCCAGGCTCAGGACGGCATTGCGAAACAGGCGTTCCGCGCCATCGGCGGGGCGCAAAAAGCGTGTGGTGCGGTTGGTGACCCGCATGTTGAACTGTGCGGCCTCACGCCGCTCGTCGCTGTAGCTGTCCAGCAACTGGGGCGCGGCGCGGTCCTCCACCACGGCGGCCAGCTTCCAGGCCAGGTTGTCGGCGTCCTGCACCCCCGAGTTGCCGCCGCGCGCACCAAAGGGGCTGACCACATGGGCAGCATCGCCGGCAAAAAACACCCGGCCGTGGCGCAGCATGTCCAGGCATTCGCTGCGGTAGGCGTAAGGGCCCACCCAGACGATTTCACATTCCTCCGGACTCAGCTCACGCTTGAATTGGGCGTTCAGCCGGGCCCGCACGACGTCTTCGCGGCTCATTGATTGCAGGTCGGCGTCGGGCGGCATCTGGTAGTCAATGCGCCAGACGCCGTCGGCCATCAGGTGCTGCCAGACGGCACGGCCTTCGTTGAATGGCGCCTCTATCCAGGTGTGGCGCTCCACCGGTAGCGGGTTGCTGAAACGCACGTCGGCAATGCACCAGCGGTCGTCGCCCTTTTTGGTGGCGACCGTGGCCTGGCACCAGCCGCGAAACGGGCTGTGCGAGCCGCTGCAGTCAACCACATGGTCGGCCTGCAGCGAATAGGTCCCGGCCGGCGTGTCGATGGATAGCGTCGCGGTTTCGGCATTCTGCTCAAGCCCGGTAACCCGGTGGCGCCAGCGGAGCTCCACGCCCGGATGGGCCTGGGCCAGCTGGTAGAGCCGTTCGACCAGAAAACCTTCCACATAGAACTGCTGGATGTTGATGAAGGGAGGTTCTTTGCTCAGGGAGAGGGTTTGCTGCTGGCGCAGGTCGAAGCTGTAGACCTCGTCGTCGCCGGCAAAGGTGCGTCCCACGCTCCACTGCACGCCCCTGGCGGCAATGCGCCCGTAAATGCCCAGGCGTTTGAAGATTTCGAGTGTCTTTTGCGCGTAGCAAATGCCGCGGGACGAAGCCCCCTTGACGCCCACCGTGTTGTCTTCGTCGAGCAGTATCACCGGCACACCGTAATGCGCCAGCAGGCAGGTCAGCGTCAGGCCGGTGATGCCACCGCCCACAATGACAATCGGGTGACGCCTGACCTCGCCCGAGGTGAGTTCGGGCGGTGCGATAAATGGGTATTCGGGCAGGTGGTAGCCCGTGCCCTGCGTGAATTCATAGCCGTTGGTGAAGGCGGCTTCAGCGTAGTCCGGATGTTCTTCTTGCATGGGTGATGTCCCTCCTGCCTGCATTTACCAACACGATTTCCTGCTGCAATCCCTGGCCGCCTTCTATGGCCGCGCCATCGCTCTGGCGGCAACTTCGGGCCGGTCGTTGCGCTGTGGTTTCAGGGCACTGCCGGCCTTGCCGGCTGCGCGGTCCTTGCGCCACTGCTCCTTGCGGGCCGTCCACTCCGCCAGCCGGGCGTGGGCGGTTTTGCTCTCCTCGTTCATTACAGATTCGTCGGCCTGCTGGGCTGTCAGTTCGAGCCGCACGCCGTTGGGATCAAAAAAATAGATGCTCTGGAAGATATGGTGATCCGTCACGCCGATCACGTCAATGCCATTGGCCTGCAGCCGTGTTTTTGTGGCTTCCAGGTCGGCGACCGAATCAACGCGAAACGAAATGTGGTTGACCCACAGCGGCGTATTCGGTGAGGGCAGGGCGGCTTCATCGTTGCCCAGGTCAAAAAACGCGATGCAGGAGCCATCCTGCAGGCGAAAGAAAAAGTGGGTGTAGGGGCAGTATTCGCCGGTGCTGGGCACGTAGTCGCTCTGGATGATGTGGTAGAGCGGCAGGCCCAGGATGTCCTCGTAAAAATGCCGGGTTTCCTCGGCATCTTTGGCACGGTAAGCGTAGTGGTGCAACTGCCGGATCGGGGCGGCGGCCGGCATTTCCGGTGCGGCGAGGCGGGTGCCGGAAATATCTGACGGACCTGAAGGGAACCCTGTGGCGAGCGAAGTCATGTGCAGTCTCCATGGTGCGGCGCCGGAAGCCGGCGGCGATAAAAATTTAACTATCCGTAATTGATTTACTATAACGTAATAAAAAATACCCGCCAAACGGCGACTTTGGGCCGCCGCCCTCAGATCCTGCTAGGATTCCTGGAAATTGATGATGGTTATCAACTTAGATTGATCGATAGTTATTTTCAATTTCACTCATTGATTGCGGCAACTGGACGCGTCACGCCAACAGCGCTAAGGTGGAACCGTCTTCGGCTGGCTTTGCCCGAGGCCCCAAGCAAGGTATTCATCAACCCACGAAGGAGATTTCCATGGCTGCTCTTAAAGGCTCCAGGACGGAAGAGAACCTGAAAGCCGCGTTTGCCGGCGAATCACAGGCCAACCGCCGCTATCTGTATTTCGCAAACAAGGCCGACGTCGAAGGCCAGAACGATGTGTCAGCACTGTTCCGCTCGACTGCAGAAGGTGAAACCGGCCACGCCCACGGCCACCTGGAATGGCTGGAACAGTGCGGCGACCCCGCCACCGGCATGCCCTTCGGCGCCACCCGCGACAACCTCAAATCTGCCATAGCAGGCGAAACCCACGAGTACACCGACATGTATCCGGGCATGGCCAAAACCGCGCGCGACGAAGGTCACGACGAAGTAGCGGACTGGTTTGAAACCCTGGCCAAGGCCGAGCGTTCGCATGCGAACCGCTACACCAAGGCCCTGGCCGAGCTGGTGGACTGACCAGCGCGCCGGCCCTGCCGGCGCTGGAACGGCTGCAAGGCGGCGTCGTCTCGGGTAGCACACCCGGGCGACGGCGTCCCGTCCCATGCCTGCTGCTCGCTATCCCCGGGGTAGCGAGTTTAAGAAAGAGTTCTGCCGCGAAAGCCCCAGTGCCGCAGAGCCGTTTCTTAAACCTTCACCCTCAAAACGAGAGACAGTGCCATGGCCACAGAAGGCAATCTGCAAGCCCCCACCCGTCACCCACTCGACTGGAAAAATCCGGAGTTCTACAACGAGGAAGCGACCCTCCATGAGCTGGAGCGCATCTTCGATATCTGCCACGGCTGCCGGCGCTGCGTCAGCCTGTGCGGCACGTTTCCCACGCTGTTTGACCTGATCGATGAAAGCAAAACGGGCGAGATCGATGGGGTCGACAAGAAGGACTACCGGAAGGTGGTGGACCAGTGCTACATGTGTGACCTGTGCTACATGACCAAGTGTCCCTATGTACCGCCGCACGAGTGGAACGTGGATTTTCCGCACACCATGCTGCGCGCCAAGGCCATCAAATTCAAGAAGGGTGATGTCGGCGCGGGTGAGCGGTTTCTGGCCTCCACCGATGTGCATGGCCAATTTGCCGGCATTCCCATCGTGGTGCAGGTGGCCAACGCGGTCAACAAGACCAGGCCGGCGCGCGCCGTGATGGAAAAGGTGCTGGGCGTCGACAAAAACGCCTGGCTGCCCGAGCTGGCCACGCAAAAATTCCGTTCGGGTGCGCTGGAGTCACCGCCGCATCCGGTAAAAGACGGCGCCAAGACACCGGGCAAGGTCGTGATTTTTTCGACCTGCTACGTCAACTACAACGAGCCGGGCATTGGCCACGACCTGCTCAAGGTACTGGACCACAACGAAGTGCCCTACGTGCTGGTGGAAAAGGAAAGGTGCTGCGGCATGCCCAAGCTGGAGCTGGGCGACCTGGACTCGGTGAACACCAGCAAGGAAGCCAACATCCCGGTGCTGGCCAGATACGCCCGCGATGGCTTTGCCATTTTGAGCGCCGTGCCCAGCTGCACGCTGATGTTCAAGCAGGAGATCCCGCTGATGTACCCGGACGACGCCGAGGTGCAGCTGGTCAAGGAACACATGTGGGACCCCTTCGAGTACCTGATGGCGCGCAAGCGCGACGGCCTGCTGAAGACCGAGTTTTCCACGCCGCTGGGCAAGATCAGCTACCAGATTCCCTGCCACGGCCGGGTGCAGAACATCGGCAAGAAAACCGAGGAAATGCTCAAGATGGTGCCCGGCACCAGTGTGCACACGCACGAGCGCTGCTCGGGCCACGCCGGCACCTTCGGCGTCAAGGTGCCCTACCACCAGCAGGCGATGAAAATCGGCAAGCCGCTGTTCAAGGCCATGGCCAATCACAAGGACGGCGGCCTGCCTGATGTCATCAGCAGTGACTGCCCGCTGGGCGGCCACCACATCGCCCAGGGTTTTGACGTCAACAACCTGGGCGCGCCGCCGCAGAAGCATCCGCTGACCTTGATACGCATGGCCTATGGCCTCAAATAATTTTTGTTTTGTCATTGCGGGCCTGACCCGCAATCCATGGTTGAGCGACATGGATGCCGGATCAAGTCCGGCATGACAATTTGTTGGAGCATACATCCCATGGAAACCACCGGAAAAATCACGCGCGAGTCTCTGATGAGTCTCGAGGCCTACAGCAAGTACCGCAAGGAACACAAGCCCGCCATCATGGCCCACCGCAAGCTGCGCAGCGTGCGCCTGGGCGAGTACATCAACGTGCAGTTCGAGAGCGAAACCAGCATCCGCTACCAGATCCAGGAAATGTTGCGTCTCGAAAAAATCTTTGAGGCAGACGGCATTGAGCAGGAGATCGAGGCCTATGCGCCCCTGATGCCCGACGGCAGCAACTGGAAGGCCACCATGATGCTGGAGTACCCCGATGTCAACGAGCGCAAGCGTGAGCTGGCCCGGTTGATCGGCGTGGAAGACCGCCTGTTTGTCGAGGTGGAAGGCCACGCCCGCGTGTACGCGATTGCCGACGAAGACATGGACCGCGAAAACGACGAGAAAACCTCGGCCGTGCATTTTGTGCGTTTCGAGCTGGACCCCGCCATGTGCGCCGCCGTCAAGGCCGGTGCCAGCGTCAAGCTGGGCTGCGACCACACCAATTACCCGGCGCACACGATGATTCCGGCGGAATCGCTGGCGTCGCTGGCCAGCGACCTGCGCTGAGAAGCCTGCTCCCCGTGCGGGATGGGCTTGTCGCAGCCCTCCGGTCCTTCGGAGGCGCCCGGCCGGGCTGTCGTACAGTCGCAGGCTTGCCTGTCAATTTAATTCTGCCGGACCATGCTGTTTCTTCTTTCGCCCGCCAAATCACTGGACTACGACACACCCCCGCACGTCTCCACGTACACCAAGCCGTTGTTTACGCGCCAGTCGGCCGAGTTGATTGATGTGCTGCAGACCAAGACGCCGCAGCAGATCAGCACGCTGATGAAGCTGTCGGATGCGCTGTCTGGCCTGAATGTCGCGCGCTACCAGGCGTGGTCCCCCAAATTCACCGCCAAAAACTCCAAACAGGCTGTGCTGGCCTTCAATGGCGATGTCTATGGAGGGCTGGACGCGAAGACCCTGAGCGAACAGCAGCTTGGCTGGGCGCAGGAGCATGTCTGCATCCTCAGCGGCCTGTACGGCGTGCTGCGTCCGCTCGACTGGATGCAGCCCTATCGGCTGGAGATGGGCACGGCGCTGGCGACCGGCCAGGGCAAGAACCTCTACCAGTTCTGGGGCTCGCAGATTGCCGATTACCTCAATCAGCGCGCCGCCGCCCACACCTCGCCCGTCATCGTGAACCTGGCGAGTGAAGAGTATTTCAAGGCGGTCGACCGCAAGGCGCTAAAAGCCCGCGTGGTGAGCTGTGTCTTCGAGGAGTTCAGGGCCGGCAAATACAAGATCATCAGTTTCATGGCCAAGCGCGCCCGCGGCCTGATGGTGCGCTACGCCACCGAGCACAAGCTGCTCACGGTCAGGAAGCTGGAAGGCTTTGATGCCGAAGGGTACCGCTTCGACCCTGCCGCATCGCAGGCCGACCGCCTCGTGTTCCGGCGCCGGCAGGCGGCCTGAAGCGTTAGTACTGCAGGCAGGCCCGATGTGAAGCAGCAACCCGCCAGCGTCCAGCCTGTCAGCCGTGAACTGCGGGCCTGGCTGCTTGCTCAATCAGCCCAGGGGCATTCGCGGGCAGCCCTGTTCCAGGCGATGCTGGACGCCGGCTGGCAGCACGCGACCGCCTGCCGGGCCCTGAGGCTGACGCCGCAGGAACAAGCTGCGTTTACGGCGCTAGCCCAGCCGGCAGAAGGCGCCAGCATGAGCATGGACGCCGGCGACCGGTGGGTTGACGTGCTGCAGCGCCTGCAACTGCCCGATCTGGTGGTGTTTGGCAACTTGCTCAGCGACAGCGAATGCGAGGCCTTGATGGAGGTGGCGCAGCCACGCCTGGCGCGATCACTCACGGTGAACATCAAGACCGGGGGCGAGGAGCGCAACCGGGACCGCACCAGCCAGGGCATGTTTTTCGCGCGGGGCGAGAATCCGCTGGTGCAGCGCGTGGAGGCGCGCATTGCCCGCCTGGTGGGCTGGCCGGTCGACAGGGGCGAAGGCCTGCAGGTGCTGCGCTACCGGCAGGGCGCCCAGTACAAGCCCCACTATGATTACTTTGACCCGGCCGAGCCCGGTACGCCTGCCATACTTCAGCGGGGCGGGCAGCGCGTAGCCACCCTGATCATGTACCTGAACGAACCCGAGCAGGGCGGCGCCACGGTATTTCCGGACATTGGCCTGCAGGTGACGCCCCGGCGCGGCACTGCGGTTTTTTTCAGTTACCCGGCTGCGAATCCCGCCAGCCTCACCAGGCACGGCGGCGAGCCCGTGAAGGCCGGAGAAAAGTGGATTGCCACCAAGTGGCTGCGTGAACGAGAATTTGTTTAACACCCCTGTTGAGGCTCACTGCGTGTAGCCTCCTCTCCCCTTGCAGGGGACGGCGCCTGTGGGCCGGCGTAGCCGGACCCACGGCCCCCGCTGGTGGAGTCGGGCTACACGCAGTGAACAGGGGTGACGAATCCCCCGCCAGCAGGGGCCGCGGAACTGGCTCTGCCAGGCCGCAGGCGCCGCCCCCTGCAAGGGGGGAACAGGCTACACGCAGTGAGCCTGGACGGGGGTGTACATAATCACCAGATGAAAATCAAAGCCAACCGCATCGATATCGAAATCGAGGACACTTACCCGGGCGATGCCACGGGCCGGCCTGCGGTGCTGCTCATCATGGGCCTGGGCATGCAGCTGATCGCCTGGCCGCCGGAGCTGGTGCAGGGCCTGCTGGACGCCGGCTTTCGCGTGGTGCGCTTTGACAATCGCGATACCGGGTTAAGCCAGCACTTTGACCACCTGGGCACACCCAACCTGCTGTGGGAGGGACTCAAGTACCGGTTTGGCGTGCGCATCACACCGCCATACAGCGTGGAGGACATGGCGCGCGATGCGCTGGGTGTGCTCGATGCGCTGCAAATCGACAAGGCGCACATGGTCGGCGTGAGCATGGGCGGCATGATCGCGCAGCGGCTTGCGCTGCTGGCCCCTGGGCGTGCGCTCAGCCTTTCCTGCATCATGAGCTCCAGCGGCGCGCGCGGCCTGCCCGAAGCCAGGCCCGCCGTGACGCGGGCGCTGCTCAGCCGACCGGCGGGCAAGGGCATGCCGGCCGCCATTGACCACACGGTCAGACTCTTCAAGGCCATCGGCAGCCCCGGCTTTCCCATGGATGATGCGATGCTGCGCGAACGCGTGACGGCCGCGACCGAGCGCAGCTACCATCCCCGGGGCATTGCCCGCCAGATGGCGGCCGCCGTGGCCGACAGCAGGCGTGCCGCAGCGCTGGCCGGCATCGCCGTGCCTACGCTGGTGGTGCACGGCAAGGCCGATCCGCTGGTGCCGTTTGCCTGTGGTGAAGACCTCGCCCGCCGCATTCCGGGCGCGAAACTGGCCGGCATCGATGGCATGGGCCATGATTTGCCGCCGGGCGTGGTGGACCGCCTGCTGGCGCTATTGATTCCGCACTTTCAGGCCGCAAGTTGATAGGGCCTCTACGCTTGTCGCTTCACGTGCCTTCGGCGGCACGCTGTCCCTTTCTCTACGTAAAGGGGTCTTCGCTGGCCCGGTGCGGCCCTTCGCGGCGCGGTCAGCTACATTGATCAAGATGATCAGAGAATTTACGACCCATGAATACCCCTGAACACTCCCAACTCGGTAAGTCCTCGGCCTATGTTGACCAGTACGATGCCTCCTTGCTCTTTCCGATCCCCCGTGCGGAAAAACGTGCCGAAATCGGCGTCACCGGAACACCGCCGTTTTTTGGCGCCGACATGTGGACCGCATTCGAGCTGAGCTGGCTCAATATGCGCGGCAAGCCGCAGGTGGCTTTGGCGCACATCACCGTGCCCTGCGAGTCGCCCAACATTGTCGAGAGCAAGTCCTTCAAGCTTTACCTGAACAGCTTCAATAACACGCGTTTTTCCGACGCGCGCGATGTGCGCGAGCGCATCCGCGCCGACATCAATGCAGCGGTGGGCGCTGGCGTGGGGGTTAAAACACTGGGGCCGGAACTGTTTGACCGCGAACCCGTGCATGAGCTCGATGGCCTGAGCCTGGACCGGCTCGATGTGGAGTGCATCCACTTCACGCCGGCGCCGGAACTGTTATTTGCAGAGTTCGACGAGCCGCCGGTCGATGAAACCCTGACCAGCAACCTGCTCAAAAGCAACTGCCTGGTGACCGGGCAGCCCGATTGGGGCAGTGTGCAGATCAGCTACTCGGGGCCACAAATCAACCAGGAAGGCCTGCTGCAATACCTGGTGAGCTTTCGCAACCACAACGAATTTCACGAGCAGTGCGTGGAGCGCATCTTCATGGACGTGTGGACGCGCTGCAGGCCGCTGAAGCTGTCGGTGTACGCCCGCTACACCCGCCGCGGAGGGCTGGACATCAACCCGTTTCGCACCAGCCATCCGCAAGCCCTGCCGGCCAATATCCGGATGGCGCGGCAGTAAGTTGCATTTGTGTATTGATTTGCACATGGGTTGGCCAACCTCGCAGTGCCGGGCATGGCCCGCGTGACTTCGCGCGTGTTGCGGTGCAGTAGACCAGGCCGGCCAGCGCACCGGCCTTACCCTGTGCCGCCTCGGCCATCCAAAGCTCAGTCATAATTTTATCCGCTTGGCCGCCTAGAAATTACAAACCCCTATAGGCCATCAGATCAACATTCAACCGCCGCGCCGGGCGGTTCAGTCCAACAAGGTTTATCTGCCGCGTATGAGTCCAGCGCTTCTTTCATGCATCGCTTCGCGGCAGATAAACGCTGTTCGTTAGGCCTCGCAAGTGACAGAGCTTCCACGCCTCGACCCAGACGAACAGGGCAACGCGCACTTGCAGGACCTTGTCCGTCACCTGCATCCAGACGATGTCGCTCCCTTCGTGGAGAAGCTAGCGACGCAGCCTCTGCGTGCCCGCTTTCACACATACAGAGAGCTACTCCTTGGCGTGCACATCCGTGAAGGCGGCGCTGACTTCAGGTACGAGCGAATGATTGATGGTCAAACGCCCGATTGGTCGCTTCTCGATGACAAGAAGCGTCTGCTGGAGGTGATTGACGTCTTGACGCTTCATCAGCGAAGTGAGAAGGAACGCGAGATCACCACATCCATTCGCTCGACTGATCTTTGGACTGGCTGGATCACCATCCCGCCGGACCACATCTATCGAAAGCTCAGCGACAAAGCCGGTCAGTACGCAGAACTGGCCCGCAACGCAAATGCCCCGTATGTGCTCGCGGTGTACGGCGACTTCATCGCATCGCTATCGCCAGAGGAGATAGAGCATGTCCTGTACGTGCGCCACGGTGGATGGTTCAATACTGCGCCGGAGGTTTCAGGCCTGATCTACTTCCGAGAGAAGAACTTTCAGTTTGAGTTCAACTACTTCTCCAACCCTGTGGCTCTGCACCAGTCGACGGTCGTGCCAAGTAGGGTGGGCCGCTGAGGCGAGGCCTAGGGTACGAACCATAATGCCTTCTAACTGGTGGCCCGATACGGACACGCAACAAAAAATGGCCGCTTCGCGGCGTATGTTGCGCGCCGGTCATCTTCAATGTTAAAGGGCATTGGAACTGCGTATGGACATTACCGCCTTTCCTCTGTTTTGGAGATGGACGCAGCCGTCGTATTCCGTGCTTCCTGCCGATGCTCTTGAGACGCTGTGCCCGCTGGAGACCGAGTTAGTTGATTTGCTATGCGCGTCTGCGCCGAAGACTCTTGGTCCGCGTACTATCAAGCATCACGCGACTGAAAACACTGACGAAACTCGAAGGTGGCTAGCCAGCCTGCCTGTGCCAGTTAGTCGTGTGGTCATCGCCTGGGGCAGAGATACCGCTTTGTCGTTGCCGTGGGATATTTTTGTCACTTACTGGAGCGACTTCTGCTACCCTTCCAGCGATGATGTGGACGTCTTTGTAGAAGGTGGGCCAGTAGTCCTTCGGTGGCATCATGACGAGACATTCGAATATGACGCCGATGCGCTTTAACTGGTCTGCCAAGAGCGGGCCGCCTGCCGAGCCCGCTTACTTTTTAACGTTAACCGCCATCCAATCGTGACGGGAGACATCAGTGGAACCACCTGGTCGAGAAGCAGTATTCCTGGCGCCTGGAGAGGGTCGGGCTTACCCCATGGGTCGGATCTCGGCACTATTCAAGGCCGACGGCTCTGAAACTGCGGACCGTTATTCCATTTCAGAGTGGTGGCTTGAGCCCAATACGCAGGGTCCGGGGGCGCACTCGCATCCGGAAGATGACATCTTTTACGTTCTTGAGGGAACGATGAGCTTCCTTATCCAGGACCGCTGGGTGGATGCGCCGAAGGGAGCATTTGTATTGGCCCCAGGAGGCGTCACGCATGACTTCGAGAATCGCGGCTCCGTACGCGCCGGGGTTCTCAACTTTTCGGCACCCGGCAACTTTGAGCAGCATATGCCCGGCATCGCTGAATGGTTCGCCAAGAATCCACCAGGCCACGCAAGCGGCTGACAATTCATTCAAGCCGAAGCGGCTTCGCGGATCGGTTGAATCGAGGCGGCGGCATCTGACAATTCGCTGCAGGGTCGACGGCCCTGAGCTCAAGCGTTGGGCCTCGTTCACCACGTCGTGACGAGCGAACGGTTTTTCTGCAACCGCAAAGAGGAGCGTAAGCATGGAACTGTCCGAACTGATCACGCTTTACACGGGTGCGTGGAGCGAACCTGACCGCGCGTTCAGACAGCAATTGCTCGAACGTGTATGGGCTGAGGACGGCACTTACACCGACCCCACCGTACACGTCGCCGGCAGAAAGGCGCTTGTCGATCACATCGGCGGGTTCTTTGAGCAGTTCCCGGGAGCCCGTTTTGAACTTACCAGTGGGATCGATACGCATCACGAGAAGCTTCGCTTCACCTGGCGCATGGTGCTTGCGGATGGAACGGTGTTTGTGGAGGGAACTGACTTCGGTAAGTTGTCCCCCGATAGCAAGCTGCATCGCATCGTCGGGTTCTTTGGGCCGCTTGCGCCCAAGCCATAGACCCAACCCTTCTTATGGACTCCCCCACAACGGCAAGAAACTGAGCGATAGTTTGGCTTTGAGGGACGGGCCGCCCGAGTTCACGAAACCATTTTCGTCCAGGCCTTACGAAACACCCCATTTCGCAACTCCAGCCTCATGTCAAACGAACCACCTGACCCGTACAACCTCGACCGCTTCGTCCAGGCCCAGGCGAGTGACTACGAGCGAGCCCTCGGTGAACTCCGCACAGGAAAGAAACGAACGCACTGGATGTGGTACATCCTGCCTCAGCTGCAAGGTCTGGGTTCGAGTGGGATGTCGACCTTCTATGCGATCAAGTCGCTGGCGGAGGCCCGCGCCTACATCGAGCATCCGTTGCTGGGCCCAAGGCTGAAGGAGTGCGTGGCAGCCCTGAACGCGCTTCCTGGCGCGAGTGCGACTCAAGTCCTGGGCGACGTTGACGCGGCCAAGTTCCGGTCCTGCCTGACGCTCTTTTCCCAGGTCGAGGGCCAGCAGTCGCTTTTCGGCCAGGCCCTGAACAGGTACTACCAGGGTGAGCCTGATCGCCAGACACTTGCCCTGCTCGCGGCGCAGCGCGGAGAACCGGGTGAGGCCTGATCACTGCGTCGATGCGGGGACCAACGGCATGGGCCGGCCCCACGGCCAGAGGTATGGTCTGCTCCGCGAGCCCACGCCGCCGGTCCCGCCTCACGTCGAATGCTAGGGGCCTCCGAAATGCCTGCATCGCTGCCGTATCAGCTTCTCGCGGACGCGGTGCTGGTCCTGCATTTCGCTGTCGTCCTGTTTGTTGTCGGTGGCTTGCTACTCATCGTCGCCGGCAACTTGCTGGCTTGGCGTTGGGTCAACAGCCCGTGGTTCCGCGTCGGGCATATCGCGGCAATCGGGGTTGTTGTCGCCGAGTCGTGGCTGGGCATCATCTGCCCACTGACAGCAGCGGAAGTCTGGCTTCGAATACAGGCTGGATCCACGTTCTACAGCGAGAGTTTCATTGAGCATTGGGTTCAGCGCCTGCTCTTCTACGAGGCGCCACCATGGGTTTTCAGTGCGGTGTACACATTGTTCGGCTTGCTTGTTGTGGCGGCTTGGTGGTACTTCCCGCCAAGGTTTAAAAAACCTGGGCGCAAAGGCGGCGCCTGACCCATCGCTCAAGCGCCCCTCAACGGCAAGAGCCTGACCGATGGTGTTGGCGGGCCCTCGGCCGCCCATTGAGCGCGGTCAGGCGAAGTCAGCGCACCAGATCCAGCCATTCACACCGGATGAGCTGCCTGGCATGGGCATGTGCCCGCCAGTGCACATAAAGCCGCGGCGCGAAAACACCCAGCAGGCACAGCGGAAATGCCCAAGGTGCTTCAAAGGTGTAGGCGGGCAGCCAGCCTATCCACCCCATGATCCATACGGTCAGCACGGCCTCCCAGACCTGGCGTTCCACCGGGTGCGCCCCCTGCTGGGCCACATGCCAGTTTTTGACGCGCTGCAACTGCGCCAAGGTCAGGTGGTGTGGATGGTATCTGGAAGGGTCTGACATAAAGCCTCCGTGCAGAGACTTAACTGTAAGATTCATGAAAGGTTCTGTCAATGCTGCGACACCCATTTCATAGGCCGGGACGGGCCCGGCAAGCCTTCCGGGGGCAATGGGAAGGGAACAGGATCGGGATCAGGGGAGAAACCATCCCGGCGGGTTGCTAGGATGGCAGGGCGGCAGGCAGGGCTTTTTGGTTATTTAGCCGCTGCAACGGCCTTGGCCAGGTCGCTGGTTTCCTCGCAGGTCGCGCAGATGGCCTGCAGCTTGGCGAACTGGGCTTCAGCCTGGGCTTTCTGGTTGGTTTTCAGGTAGGCGATGCCCGAATATTCCAGCGCGCCCTTGTGCCTGGGGTCCAGCGCCAGCGCCTTGCCGTAGGCGGCAAAGGCCTCGTCGTACTTGCCCAGCCAGCGGTTGGCATAACCGAGGTAGCTGTAGGCGTCGGCATTCGTGGGGTTCCTGGCGACGACCTTGCTGAAGCTGCTGACGGCCTGTGCCCAGTTTTTGGCATCAATGGCTTTTTTGCCGGCTGCGAAATCGTCGATCTGCACGTTCTGGACGGGCATGGTTTGAAAGTCGGCAGCCAGGGCGGCGCCGGCGAAAGCCAGGCCCAGCACAGGCAGGGCGATAAAGCTGCGAATTGAAAATGCGTTCATGTCGGGCTCCTTGAATAGTCGGTTGATTGAAGTGCGCTGCAAACCAGCACCTGAGACAAACGACGGAACCTGAAAAACGGATGCAGCTGGATTCGTATTTATTTGTAATTGGGACGGGGACGGCGGTTGATCGCAAGGGTTAGCTTCGCACCTGCACACGCGAGGCCTCTATCTTTCCAAGCAGCCACTGCAAACCTGCCAGGTGCTGCTGGTCATGGCTGCAAAGGTAGTGCACCAGGCTGCGGAGTGACAACGGACCGTAGCCTTCAAATTCCGCAGTCCTGTTGAGCTGCTCCGCACTCAGGCCGGTAATGACCGAAATGGTCTTCGCCCGCGCTTCCCGAAAGGCCGAAAACGCTTCGCCCGCATTGGCCGTGGCGTAGGAACGTGCTTTTGCAAGCGCTTCGCTGTCGATGGATGCCAGTGTCGGGTTGATTTCATTTAACGTGCGGTGCAAGCGCACGTGATAGCCGTCGATCTCGATGTCACGCACATGGCAGACCTGTTCGATGGCCGTGAAAGGCTCGCTCGGCACGCCATCCCAGGATGGCGGGGCCCAGTGCTTGAACTCGGCAGGAATGGCGGCGTAGTGCGCTTCCAGTTGCGCCGGGAATGCGGACAGGGCGTTTAGGGTGGTTGTATTCATTCGGTTGGTGTATGGGTTAAGGTTTCACATGATTGGCAACGATAGACGCGATGTTGGCCCGTGGTGCCAGCATCCCAAATCCAGTCTTGCGGCTCGGTCTTGATCACCACAACTTCGCGCAATTGCCGCTGAAGACCACGGTCCCGCCAGGAACGGCAGGCGCTGCGCTGGCCTCAAGCGTCACCATCAGCTTGCCCACTTTGGACAGCAGATTTTCCGACGTGTCGGACAACATGGAAACGGCCGAACCGCTGGTGGGCACGGTGCCAAGCGCAAAGGCCGGCGCATTGGCGGGCACGGCCCACAGCACCAGCGTTCCGGCAGCGGGCGGTGTGATGGGGCCTATCACCTTGACCGTCATGGTCTTGCCGTGACGCAGCGAGCTCACCAGCAGCTTGCCGTTGCCCTGCGCATCGGTGAGCAGGCCCACATAGCTTTGCGGCAGTTTTTCACCCGATCGCATGGCGATCTGGTCGCTGGACATGAAAAGCGAGGGCATGGCTGCAAACAGCGCGCTGGCCGCGATCACCCCGGCCGCCAGGCCACCCAGGCCAAAGCCTGCCGGCTTGAGCCAGCCCAGCCAGGAGGCCGAAGGGGAAGCGGCAGGCGGTGCAGCGGGTGCCCTGCCGGGTTGCGTACGTGCGGCAATTGCGGCCCACAGCTGCGGCGAAGGCCGCTGGGCCGGCACTGACATGGCCAGCTGGCCCAGCCGCGTTTCCCACTGCGTCACCAGCATCCGCACATCGGCGCGGTCGCGCTGCAGGCGTTCAAAGCGGCGCCGTGCGCCGCCCGCCAGCGTGCCCAGCACATAAGACGAGGCGAGGTGTTCCAGCAGTTCAGGGTGGGTGTACCTCATGGCGTCACCCCCTGCGCGGCCAGGCAGCCTCTGAGTTTTTCCAGCCCGCGCCGTATCCAGGCTTTGACGGAGCCGAGCGGCGCGCCCATTTGCGCCGCCACCTCGGTGTGCGACAAGCCCTGGTAGTAGGCAAGCGCCAGGCTTTGGCGGTAACTGCCTTCCAGCGCATTCATGCAGCCTTCTATATGCAGGGCCTGGCTGGCCTGTTCCAGAAGCTGCATGGCGCTGGGGGCGGGCGTTGCGGTGGTTTCGGTGTCTTCTTCGTCCACGTCGCCGGACTCGGGCAATTCGCTTTCCTTGCGGCGCGTGCGGGAGCGCAAGGCGTCCAGCGCCTTGTTACGGACGATGGCAATCAGCCATGTCATGGGTTGAATGGTTTGCCCGTCTACCTCGCTGCGGTAGCCGCCGGCATTTTTCCAGATGCTCACATACGCCTCTTGCAGCACATCCTCGGCCGCCTGTCCATGTCTCAATATACGCAGGGCAACGCCAAACAGATGCATATGGGTGCGTGAATAGATCCGGGCGAAGCAGGCATGGTCGCCTTGCGCCGCAGCCGCGATCAGCGCTTCCAGGCTGCGGGTGTCCGCATCAGTGTCCAGCTTCATGCGGCTGAGTATATGAAGTTCCTGAAATTTTGCCGGGCGGCAAACGCCCAGGCCTCGTCACAAAAATATTTTTGCGAACCTGCATCCGATTTTCAAAACGCAGCGTTTGTCCCTTGCAGGCAAGGCGGCGGAAGCAGGGCGCCAGGCTGCGCACTTCAGCTGACCGGCTGTTTATCCGTCAATTCACTTCAGGAGATTTTCATGACATCGATTCCCGCAACCCCGTCCGCCGCCACCAGCCTGGTTCTGGCCGCGCTTTGCGCCGGCCTGCTCAGTGCTTGCGCCTCGTCCAAACCGGGAGGAGCCGCAAACGCCGCGAAACCCGTGCCTGCGGCGCTCAAGCCCGCCGATAGCGAGCGTGTGGCGTTCACCTGGCACGCCGTCGGCTCGCAGATTTATGAATGCCGCGTCGCCGACAAGGGCGGTTGGGTCTGGGTGTTTGTGGCGCCCGAGGCTGATCTTTTCAACCAGAAAAACGAGAAAGTCGGCACCCACGGTGCCGGCCCCAACTGGGCGGCGCTTGACGGCAGCAAGACGGTAGGCACCGTCAAGGCCCGCGCCGATGGTGAGCGCGCGGTAGACATTCCGCTGCTGCTGCTGTCCGCCAAATCAAGCGATGCGACCGGCAGGATGGCTAGCGTTACCAGCGTGCAGCGCCTCAACACGGCAGGCGGCAATGCGCCGGCCAAGGGCTGCGAGACCAAGGCCGACGCCGGCAAGCGCAGCAAGGAAGGCTATACGGCGGACTATGTTTTCTTTGCGGCGAAATAGCCCTGATGCCATCCCAGCATGTTCGTACTCAAGAATCTGTTTAGCACCGGGAAACGCTCAAAATCCGAGCCTGCCGGGCCGGAGACCACACCCGTCAAGATGAGTCTTGAGGAGCGCATGTGGTTCCGGCGAAAAATGCTGTATGAGGCCATCACGGTCACGATGCAGGCCCACGGCATCCTGTCGGCCAGCTACCGGTTCCGTGTGGTGCGCAACGACAGGCGCGGCCACCGGTATTTGGTTCTGGTCGATCTGTCCACCGACTTCCTGCACAACCGCGAAGGCCGTCCCGGGCAACTGGTCGTCCTGGGTGCGGCGATCACCAAAAATGCGGCTGCGCGGTACGGCATCACGGTGTCCGCTGTGTACTGGCAGGTCAACGACCAGATCCAGGGCTTCGAGACCAGCCGGCCTGATGCACAGCACAGTGGCGGCGGGACCGAGGCGCCGGGCCTGCCACTGCCGCACCGCAAGCGCGACCACCCCACGGCTGAAGAGTTTGCCGCCTTCGAGGCCGCCCGGCAGAAAGGGCATGAGCTGCAGCTCGGCAACCGTGTCTATTTATCCGACCTTGCACCGCTGGGCGGCGTTTCTGAAAGGGGGTGATAGCTAGCGCTGATGGTGGAGCGGTCGATGCGTTAGAACAATTGATCGCTTGCCATCGATTCAATACCTTGTTGCCCTTGTTGCGGGCTTCCCGATCGGGATGGTGGCGATTTTTGTTCGGGCACCGGCTCTTCGCCGGCTTTGGCCAGCGTGCTGGCGCGAACGCCCAGCAAGCGCAGCTTTTTCTCGAGCGGAACCCGCTTCAGGCACAGGCCCGCCAGTTTCCGGATGGCTTGACCGTCAGCGGTGTAGCTGTCGGCGGTCTGGTCGCGCGTTGCAATTCTGAAATCGTCATAGCGCAGCTTGATGCCTATGGTTTTGGCCACATAGCCCTTGCGCTGCAGGTCCTGCGCCAGTTTGCTGCACAGATCGGTGAAGATGGCGCCAAGCACCGCCTTGTCGCGCACTGCATGCAGGTCGCGGTCAAAGGTGGTTTCCCGGCTCATGCTGACGGGCTCGCTCTCGGTGACCACTGGCCGGTCGTCACGGCCCCAGGCGGCCTCGTGCATCCAGGCGCCCGTGGCTTTGCCGAAATTGGCAATCAGAAATGAAGGATCCTGCGCGGCCAGCTCGCCGATGGTGTGGATGTGCAGCCTGGCCAGCTTTTCCCCGGCCTTGGGACCAATGCCGTTGATCTTGCGTACGTTGAGCGGCCAGATCCGGGGCTGCAGGTCTTCCTCGTACACAATCGAAATGCCATTGGGCTTGTCGAACTCGCTGGCCATCTTGGCCAGCAGCTTGTTGGGGGCCACGCCAACCGAGCAGGTGAGGCCGGTCTTTTCAAAAATCGCTTTCTGGATCAACCGCGCCAGCACCCGGCCTCCCTCGCGCTGGCCGCCGGGCACATCGGTGAAGTCGATATACACCTCGTCCACCCCGCGGTCCTGCATCACGGGGGCAATCTCGGTGATGGTGCTTTTGAACAGCCGCGAGTATTTGCGCACTTCTTCAAAATCGACCGGCAACACAATGGCCTGCGGACAGAGTTTGGCCGCCTTCATCATGCCCATGGCCGAGCCCACGCCAAATTGCCGCGCTGCGTAGGTCGCCGTGGTGATCACGCCGCGGCCCACATAGTCCTTGAGCAGCGGAAAATTTTCCACCGGAATGAAGCGCAGCGCGCGCTCGCCTTGCGCCGCCAGCAGTTCTTCATCCACCTTGCGCCGCCCGCCACCAATCACCACGGGCAGGCCTTTGAGTTGCGGGTAGCGCAGCAACTCGATCGACGCAAAAAAAGCATCCATGTCGAGGTGGGCAATACGGCGCAGTCTGGCGCTGTGGGACGGGCTTGAAACGTTCACATGGCAAGCATAGCGCTCGTCGACGTGTCATCGCTTTTGTGTGGTCAAGCATCCGGAATGCCGACTTCCACGCCGATGCGGGCGCGAGTGTGGGGGACCGGTTGCTCTGGCTGCCCACACCGGTTTCACGCCAGGCGATGTTAATTTCTCACTGACAAAAAATCCGCGGCTGCCTAAACTGCCCGATTTGCCTGCGACGATGCGGCCCGGTGGTGGCGCGCCATCGAGGCTAATGGAGGGGGAAATACAATGAAACGCTGGATTAAATGGAGCGCTGCCGGCCTGGGCTTGGCCGTACTGCTGGTCGCGGGTGCGGCCGTGGTGGGCACGCAGCTGGCCGAGCGAAAACGCATGCGCCAGGTGAGTGTGCCGGTGCAACCCGTGGCGTACGTCTCGGATGCCCAGGCGCTGGAGCGCGGCAAGTATTTATTCCAGTCGCGCGGTTGCGTTGACTGCCATGGCGTGAACGGGGGCGGGCGCGACTTTGTCAATGACGGCAAAGGCACGCGCATCGCCGGACCCAATATCACGCCTGGCGGTGTGGTGGCCGGGTACAAGCCCGAAGACTGGGTTCGCACGATACGCCATGGGGTCAAACCCGATGGGCACCCGGCGCTGATCATGCCCAGTGAGGACTACAACCGCTTCACCAACGAAGACCTGGCCGCATTGGTGGCGTATGTGCGCAGCTTGCCGCCACAAAATCCCCGTGCCGCGGTGATCGAACTGCCCTTGCCAGCCTGGGTGCTCTACGGCTTTGACGCCATTCCCGATGCGGCGCAACGGATTGACCACTCGCTGCCGCCCTCAACCCCGGTGGCGGCTGCCGTGACGGTGCAGCATGGCGCCTATGTGGCCAATATGTGCATCGGTTGCCATGGCGAGAAGCTGTCCGGCGGGAAGATTCCCGGTGGCCCCCCGGACTGGCCGGCGGCCGCCAACATCACGCCCGGCGAGGGCAGTGCCATGGGGCGTTACAAGGATGCAGCGCAGTTCATGGCCATGATGCGCAGCGGCAAACGGCCTGACGGCACAGCCATCCAGGTGATGCCGTTTGGATCGCTGTCGGCCATGAACGATGTCGATACCCGAGCGCTGCACGCTTACCTGCAAACGGTGCCGGCCCGACCTGCGGGCCAGCGTTAGGCAGGACTTCGCTTGGCGAAGCCTGCCATGACTCATGAGCAGGTGCCCTGAGCGCCCAAGGCCTTGGCCTTGAGCACGTCTTGTCCCGAGCGGATGCCACTGGCCATTGCACTTCGAACGGGCTGCCGACCGCAGCCAGTTCGAGGGTGTGCCGCAGTTCGGCCTGTCAGACCGGCAGGCCCTTGCTGCGCAGCAGGGCGTTGAAACGCTCCGGGTCGGAGGTGCCGGCGGCGTTGGTGGCGCGAATTTTGGCTTCGCGCGCCAGGTGCGCACGCACGACCGGCAGCGGCGCCGCCACGTCCACCGATGGAATGGCGATCACGCCATCCGCATCGCCCAGCATCAGGTCGCCCGGCTGCACCGCTAGGCCTGCGCAGGCGATCGGTATGTTGATTTCGCCCGGGCCTTCCTTGCTGGGGCCGCAGTGCGTGTGCCCGCGCGCAAAGATCGGCATGCCGTCCTCGGCCCATTCCAGCAGGTTGCGGACGGCGCCATCGATCACCAGCTCGCCGAGTTGTTTGGCGAGGCGGTGGTGCGCATCAGGTCTCCCACGAGGACCTGTGTCAGGTCGCCGCCGCATCAATGACCAGTACGTCGCCGGGCTCCACCATCATCAGGGCCTTGTGGATCATCAGGTTGTCGCCGGGCCGCACAGCACGGTGCTCATGCGCCCGTGGTAAGGCCGCAAGCCCATGGCGCCAATGCTGTGGCCCATGCAGTTGCCGGCGACGGCCACCGGAATGTCGCGGAATGCCGCAACCATCACGAGGCCTTTTCACACCCGTTTTCAGGCTCACACCGCATGCCAGAGGGGGAGTTTTGCCGAATTTATTAGGGTTTATACCTATTTTTGAAGCTAAAAATCACCTTTAAGCTTCGTTCATCGTTTCAGATATTAATCGTTGTTTCATTAGTGAAACAAGACAAAGTCAGAATCCAAATCTTCAGTTGAGGTTTCTCATGTTTGAAATCATCCGCATCACCGGCCTTCCACGCAGTTTGAGGCATCAGGCCCGCAAGCAAGCCCGCAGGGAGGTGAACCATGGTCGCGCATAGCCAGCAAGGACTTGTGCAGGGCCGCCGCATCCTGGTGACCGGTGCGGCCCGCGGTTTGGGTTTTTCCTTTGCCCGCACGCTGTGCGAGAGCGGCGCCCGGGTGGTGCTGGCCGATCTGCGCGAGGAGTTGCTGCAGCAGTCCGTTGCAACCCTGCGCGCAGAAGGCTTTGACGCCAGCGGCGTGGCGGTGGATGTGGGCGACCCGGCATCGATCCAGTGCTGCGCCGAGCAGGCGGTGGCCAACCTGGGCGGCCTGGACGGTCTCGTCAACAACGCCGCGGTGACCGACTCCGGAGGTCGCGGCATGGACGACATCGAGATCGCCAAGTGGGACCAGGTGATGAACGTCAACGTGCGCGGCACCTGGCTCATGACGCGTGCCTGTCGCCCCGCGCTGCGCGCCGGTGGCCGCGGCGCCATTGTCAACCTGGCTTCAGATACTGCGATGTGGGGTGCGCCCAATCTGCTGGCCTATGTGGCCAGCAAGGGCGCCGTGATTGCGATGACGCATTCGCTGGCCCGCGAGCTGGGCCCCGACAACATCACCGTCAATGCCATCGCCCCCGGCTTGGTGTTGGTGGAAGCCACGCAGTACGTGCCCGAGTCGCGGCACCGTCAATACATCGACCAGCGCGCGCTCCAGCGCGAGCAGATGCCCGAGGACGTCTCCGGCGCGGTGCTCTATGCGCTATCCGATCTGGCCCGGTTCGTCACCGGCCAGGTTCTCGCCGTCAATGGCGGCTTCGTCATGCGCTGAACGCGCAAAACCCGAAAAACCCGCTAAACGCAATTTCAAAGGAGTGAACAATGAGTGATCTGTCTGAGCAACGGCAACTCCCCAAAAGCTGGGACCAACCTGAGGGGGCGAGTTTCGCGTCCTGGATGGAAAGCCGTGTTGCGCGCTTTTCCACCCGCAAGTATGACTTTGACGCCCTGAAGTTCCAGGCGGACTTCGATCCCAAATACCGCCGTGGCCAGATGCGCTATATCGGCACCGGAGGCACCGGTGTCGCCTCGGACAGCACCACCATCCCGGCGGAAAACTTCACCTTCTCGACCATGGTGATCCCGGCCGGCCACGAAGGCCCCTCGCACCTGCACGTCGACGTGGAGGAGGTGTTCTTCCTCATCCGCGGCAAGCTCAAGCTGGTGCTGGAAAAAGACGGCGAGCGTTTTGAAACCATCCTGACCGACCGCGACGTCGTCTCGGTGCCGCCGGGCGTGTATCGCGAGGAAATCAACATCGGCGACGAAGACGCGCTGATGTGCGTGATGCTGGGCAACAAGAAGCCCATCACGCCCACCTATCCGCCCGAGCACCCGCTCGCCAAGATCAAGCGCTGAGCGCATCTGCCATGAACGCCGTGCCCCGCACCGCTGACGATCTGCTGCAGGCGCCGCTCGCGCTGCTGGATAGTCGCTTTCCCCAGCGCATCGTGCCGCTGCCCTCGGGCGCGCAGGTGGCGCTGCGCGAATGCGGTGCGCCCGGCGAGGCGCCCACGGTTGTGCTGCTGCACGGCATCAGCTCCGGCGCTGCCTCATGGTCGCATGCGGCGCTGCTGGCCGGTGAGCAGGTGCATGTCATGGCGTGGGATGCCCCCGGCTATGGTGACTCCACCCCGCTTCGGGGCGATGCCCCCACGGACGCAGACTATGCGGCACGCCTGCATGAACTGCTGCAGGCGATGGGCGTTCGCCGCTGCGTGCTGGTCGGCCATTCGCTGGGCGCGCTGATGGCTTGCGCCTACGCCCGCGATCTGGGTGCAGACCGCGTCACACGCGTGGTGCTCATCAGCCCGGCGGGCGGCTATGGCGCTGCCGCGCAGGCCACCACCCGCGAGCGCGTGCGCAACGAGCGCCGCGATGCGCTGCAGATGCTGGGCGTGGCCGGCCTGGCAGAGCGCATCCCGCAGCGCCTGCTCTCGCCGGCGGCAGACTCTGCGGCACGTGCCTGGGTGCAATGGAACACCGCCCGCCTGCAGCCCGAAGGCTACCTGCAGGCCGTCGAGCTGCTGTGCGCCAGCGACCTGGGAACAAGCCAGGGTCTGGCCATGCCGGTGGAGGTTCACTGCGGCGACGCCGACGTGGTCACACCGCCCGCTGCCTGCCGTGTCTGGGCAGACTTGTATGCTGCGCCCTTTGACTTGATCAAGGGAGCCGGCCATGCCAGCCCTGTGGAGCAACCTGAAGCGGTCGCGCGCCTGATCACGCGCGCCGCGATGCAACCAAACGGAGCCACGCACCATGAGTGACAACACCGCCGAAGAAAACGGCAACGACAAATACATCGTCCCCGCGCTGGAGCGCGGCCTGCGCCTGCTCGGAGAATTCAGCCGCGACAGCCGCACGCTGAGCGCGCCCGAACTGGCACGCCGACTTGACCTGCCGCGCTCCACGGTGTTTCGCCTGCTCAACACGCTGGAGGCCATGGGCTTCATCGAGCGCACCAGCGGCGGCAGCGACTACCGCCTTGGCATGGCCGTGCTGCGCCTGGGCTTTGAATACCTGTCCTCGCTGGAGCTCACCGAACTGGGTCAGCCATTGCTGGCGCGGCTGTGCGACGAAATTCACTACTCGTGCAACCTGGTGGTGCGGGACGGGCGTTCGATCGTCTATGTGGCCAAGGTCGCGCCGCCGACGCCGTTCGCCAGCTCGGTGCGCGTCGGCACGCGCCTGCCGGCCCACGCGACCGTTCTGGGCCGGGTACTGCTGCAGGACCTGACCCTGCCCGAGTTGCGCGCGATCTACCCCGAGGATCACCTCGAAGCGTTTTCCGCCAGCACGCCCAAGACCGTGCTGGAACTGTTCAACCTGCTGGAGGCGGACCGCCAGCGCGGCTACGTGATGGGCGAGGGCTATTACGAGGCCAGCATCTCCACCATTGCGGCCCCGGTGCGCGACGACAGCGGCCGCATCATCGCCGCGCTGGGAACCACCATTCCCTCGGCCCACATCGAGACCGGGCTGGTCGACGACATGGTGCGGCATGTGCGCCTGTCGGCCGACGAGTTGTCCCGCCTCCTGAATTACCAACCGCGCAGCGACAGCCTCAACACGGTCGTCGCCCTGCGCCTGCGCTGAGTGCCTTCGCGATGAACCTGATTGACCTGAACCATACCGTGGCCGTGGTCACGGGCGGCTCGTCCGGCATCGGCCTGGCGACAGTCGAGCTGTTGCTGCAAGGCGGCGCGGCCGTGGCCTTCTGCGGCCGCGACGAAAAACGCCTGCGTGACGCCGAGGCCGGGCTGCGCGCCCGGTTCCCGGAGGCCCGCCTGTTTGCCGCCACCTGCAACGTGCTGGACGCTGCCGATGTGCAGCGATTCGCCGAGAGCAGCGAACGCGCGCTGGGCGCCGCCTCCGTTCTGGTCAACAACGCCGGCCAGGGCCGTGTGTCCACCTTTGCCGATACCGAAGACAGCGCCTGGACTGAAGAGCTGCACCTGAAGTTCTTCTCGGTCATCCATCCCACGCGGGCCTTCCTGCCGCAGCTGCGGCGCCAGGCCGCGCCGGCCATCGTCTGCGTCAACTCCCTGCTGGCCGCCCAGCCCGAGCCCCATATGGTGGCCACCTCGGCAGCCCGCGCCGGCATCAAGAACCTCGTGCGCTCCATGGCCACCGAGTTCGCCCCCATGGGGGTGCGCGTGAACGGCATCCTCGTGGGCCTGATCGAGTCCGGCCAATGGCGCCGCCGCTTCGAGGCGCGCGAGAACCGCGCGCTGGACTGGGCCGCCTGGACCGGCGAGCTCGCCGCACGCAAACGCATTCCGCTGGGCCGCCTGGGGCTGCCGCAAGAGGCCGCCCGCGCCATTTTCTTTTTAGCCACCCCGCTGTCGTCGTACACGACCGGCAGCCACATCGATGTTTCCGGAGGTCTTTCCCATCATGCCTGACAACAACCAAATCACGGTCGGCGCCGCCATTGCCGCATTCCTCGAGGAGTGCGGTGTCAAGGCTGCCTTCGGCGTCATTTCCATCCACAACATGCCCATCCTGGATGCCTTCAACGAGCGCGGCAAAATCCGTTTCGTGATGGCGCGCGGCGAGGCCGGCGGCACCAACATGGCCGACGCGTATGCCCGCACCACGGGCGGCCTGGGCGTGTGCCTGACCAGCACCGGCACCGCCGCCGGCAACGCCGCCGGCGCCATGGTGGAAGCGCTCACCGCCGGCACGCCGCTGCTGCACCTGACGGGCCAGATCGAAACGCCTTACCTCGACCAGAGCCTGTCCTACATCCACGAAGCGCCCGACCAGCTCACCATGCTGCAGGCCGTGTCCAAGGCGGCCTTTCGCGTGCGCAGTGTCGAGACCGCGCTCAGCACCATCAAGCTGGCTGTGCAGACCGCGCTGACGGCGCCGACCGGCCCGGTCAGCGTGGAGATACCGATCGACATCCAGGCGGCGCTGATGCCCCTGCCGGCCGACCTCAAGCCGCTGCCCGTGGTGGCGCACCAGCCGTCCGCCCATGCGCTGGACGAACTCGCCGACCGCCTGGCCAAGGCCCGCCGCCCGCTGCTGTGGCTGGGCGGTGGAGCCCGCCATGCGGGCGCGGCGGTGGCCCGCCTCATGGCCATGGGCCTGGGCGTGGTCAGCAGCACCCAGGGCCGCGGCATCGTGCCCGAGGACGACGTCCGGTCGCTGGGCGCCTACAACCTGCACAAACCGGTGGAAAACTTCTACCAGACCTGCGATGCCATGGTGGTCGTGGGCTCGCGCCTGCGCGGCAACGAGACGCTGAAGTACGAACTCAAACTGCCGCGCCCGCTCTACCGCGTGGACGCCGACCCCGCCGCCGAAGGCCGCTGCTACGCCACGGACTATTTCGTGCACGGCGACTCCGAACTCGTGCTGCAGGGGCTGGCCGACCGTCTCGAAGGCCGCCTGTCGATTGACCCGGCCTTCATGGCCGACCTGCGTGCCGCGCGTGCCGCGGCCGAGAAAAGCCTGCTCGACGGCCTCGGCCCCTACACGGAACTGGTGAGCCAGCTGCAGCAGGCCGCCGGCCGAAACTTCAACTGGGTGCGTGACGTCACGGTGTCCAACAGCACCTGGGGCAACCGCCAGCTGCACATCTTCGATCCGCGTGCCGGCGTGCATGCGCTGGGCGGCGGCATCGGGCAGGGCCTGGCCATGGGCGTGGGCGCCGCCGTGGGTTCTGCCGTCACCGGTTCGGGCCGCAAAACCTTTTGCCTGTCGGGCGATGGCGGCTTCATCCTGAATCTGGGCGAACTGGCCACGGCCGTGCAGGAGAAGGCCGGCGTGGTGTACGTGCTGATGAACGACAAGCGCTATGGCGTGATCCAGAACATCCAGGACGCCCAGTACGGTGGCCGCCGATGCTATGTCGACCTGCACACGCCGGACTACGCGCAACTGTGTGCCTCGTTGCAGCTGGGCCACACGCGCGTGAGCCGGCTCGCCGACCTGCCCGCCGGCCTGGACAAGGCGCTGGCTGCCAGCGGTCCCTTTATCCTGGAGATCGACATGCTCTCCATCGGCAGCTTCAAAACTGCTTTTGCCGGCCCGCCGACCAAAGTCGTGGTCGCGGCCTGAAGCGTGATGCCATGCTGAAAATTGCCATGATTGGTTGCGGCGCGATTGGCGCCAGCGTGCTGGAGTTGCTGCATGGCGACTCCGACGTGGTGGTGGACCGGGTGATCACGGTGCCGGAGGCGCGTGACCGCACGGAGATCGCAGTCGCCCGCTGGGCCCCGCGGGCCCGGGTGCTGGAGGTGCTGGCCGCCGATGACGCGCCTGACCTGGTGGTCGAGTGTGCGGGCCACGGCGCGATTGCCGCGCATGTGGTGCCGGCGCTGGAGCGCGGCATTCCCTGCGTGGTGACCTCGGTGGGCGCCCTGAGCGCGCCCGGCATGGCGCAGCTGCTGGAGCAGGCCGCGCGGCGCGGCAAGACCCAGGTGCAGCTGCTCTCTGGCGCCATCGGCGGGATTGACGCGCTGGCCGCCGCGCGTGTGGGCGGGCTCGATTCGGTGGTGTACACCGGCCGCAAGCCACCGATGGCCTGGAAGGGCACGCCGGCCGAAGCCGTCTGCGACCTCGACAGCCTCACCGTCGCGCACTGCATCTTTGACGGCAGTGCCGAGCAGGCCGCACAGCTCTACCCCAAGAACGCCAATGTGGCGGCCACGCTGTCGCTCGCGGGCTTGGGCCTGAAGCGCACGCAGGTGCAGCTGTTTGCCGATCCGGGCGTCAGCGAAAACGTTCACCACGTGGCGGCGCACGGAGCTTTCGGCAGCTTCGAGCTGACGATGCGTGGCCGGCCGCTGGCGGCCAATCCAAAAACATCCGCGCTCACCGTTTACAGCGTGGTGCGCGCGCTGCTCAACCGGGGCCGCGCGCTCGTCATCTGAGGACATCTGTCATGACATTGATCACTGAATCGAAAGAGCTGCTGCCCATCAACATCGGCGGCGAGATGCGCCTGGGCGGCGGCGATGAATCCGCCACACTCTACCCGGCCACCGGCGAAGTGGTGGCGCGTTTGCGCGCACCGAGCCTGGCCGACGTCGACGAAGCCATTGCGCGCGCTGACCATGCATTTCGCACCAGCGGCTGGGCCCAGCGCAAGCCGCATGAGCGGGCGGCTGTGCTGTACCGCGTGGCGTCACTGATCCGCGAGCGCGCCGAGCCGCTGGCCCAGCGCCAGCGCCTGGACAACGGCAAGCCGATCAACGAGACGCGCGCCCTGGTGGCCAGCGCCGCCGGTACCTTCCAGTTTTTTGCGAGCGCCTGCGAAACGCTGGAAGAAACCATCACGCCATCGCGCGGCGACTTCATGACCATGAGCGTCTACGAGCCCATGGGCGTGGTCGCGGCCATCACGCCGTGGAACTCGCCCATTGCGAGCGAAGCGCAGAAGGTCGCGCCGGCCCTTGCCGCGGGCAATGCGGTGGTCATCAAGCCGGCCGAGGCAACGCCGCTGATGGCGCTGGAACTCGCCGCCATCTGCGAGGAGGCCGGCATTCCCAGGGGCCTGATCAGCGTGCTGCCGGGCCGGGGTTCGGTCATTGGCGATGCCATCACCCAGCACCCGCTGGTCAAGCGTGTGTCGTTCACGGGTGGCACCAGCACGGGCAAGCACATTGCCCACATCGCGGCCGACAAGATGATGCCGGTCTCGCTGGAGCTGGGCGGCAAGTCGGCCACCATGGTGCTGGACGATGCCGACCTGGACCATGCGGTGAACGGCGTGCTCTATGGCATCTTCAGCTCGTCGGGCGAGGCCTGCATTGCCGGTTCGCGCCTCTTCGTGGCGCGCAGGCTGTATGGCGAATTCATGGAGCGCCTGGCCACCCGCGCCGCTGCGCTGCGCGTGGGCGATCCGGCCGACGAGCGCACCCAGATGGGTCCGCTGATCACCGCCAGACACCGCGAATCGATAGAGCGCCATGTGGCGCTGGGCCTGAGCGAAGGCGCGAGCGTGCGCACCGGTGGTGCGCGTCCGCAGGGCGGCCTGTATGAGCGGGGCTACTACTACCAGCCCACGATTCTTGAAGGCGTGAAAAACACCGACCAGATCTGCCAGCAGGAGATTTTCGGCCCCGTGCTGGTGGCCATGCCCTTCGACACCGAAGACGACCTGCTGGCCCAGGCCAACGACAGCCTCTACGCGCTGGCCGCCGGCATCTGGACGCGCGACTACAAGCGCGCCTGGCGCATCGGCCGCGCGGTGCAGGCCGGCACCGTGTGGATCAACACCTACAAGCAGTTCTCCATCTCGACGCCGTTCGGCGGCTGGCGCGACAGCGGCCTGGGACGCGAGAAGGGCCGCCTCGGGATCCTGCAGTACATGGAGCAAAAAAGCCTGTACTGGGGCCTCAACGAACAACCGCTGGCGTGGGCCGAATGAAAACCACCCCCGTTGCCTGCTCACTGCGTGTAGCCGCCTCCCCCCTCGAGGGGGCGCCGCCAGCGGCCCGGCGAAGCCGGTTCCGCGGCGGCCGCTGGAATGGCGTGCACGTTGCGAGCAGCCCGTGGAACAACTGACATCACATGGAGAACTGACACCATGAGCGTACTGGGCATCGACGAAATCACTTACGGCGCGGACGACTTGCCAACCTGCCGCCGCTTCTTCCTGGACTGGGGGCTGTCGCTGGTCAACGAGGAGGCCGATCAACTGGTGTTTGAAACCCTCAATGGCTGCCGCGTGATCGTGGCCGCTACCGGGCGCGCCGGCCTGCCGCCCGCGATGGAGGCGGGGCCGACGCTGCGCCAGGTGGTGTGGGGTGTGGAGAGCGAGGCCGACCTCGCGCGCTACGCCGGCAATATCCGCCAGCAGCCGGGCTTCATGCAGGAGGCCGGCCGTATCGGCTGCACCGACCCCAACGGCCTGGCCGTGCGCCTGCAGGTCACCCGCAAGCGGGCCATCGAGGTGCAAAGCGCGGAGTTCAACACCTGGAACCGGAAGGAGCGCATCAATCAGGCCAGCCCGGCCTACGAGCGCGCCCAGCCGATCGAGGTCGGCCACGTGGTGTTCTTCGTCAAGGACGTGGCCGCCTGCGAGCGCTTTTACGTCGAGAACTTCGGCTTCGCGGCGTCCGACCATTACCCCGGCCGCGGCGCCTTCCTGCGCTGCGCGCCCGACGGCGGCCACCATGACATTTTTCTGCTGCAGCGCCCCGCGGGCGACGCCGGGCTCAACCATGTGGCCTTCACGGTGCGCGACATCCACGAGGTGTTCGGCGGCGGCATGCACATCTCGCGCTGCGGCTGGGAAACCCAGCTCGGCCCGGGCCGGCATCCAATTTCGTCGGCCTACTTTTGGTACTTCAAGAACCCGGCCGGCGCACTGGTTGAGTACTACGCCGACGAAGACCAGCTCACCGCCGACTGGCAGCCGCGCGATTTTGAGCCGGGCCCGACGGTATTTGCCGAATGGGCGATCGAAGGCGGCATTGACGGCAACACGCGTCGCCAGAAGAGCGCCGTCGCGCCCAAGGGCCAATTCATCACCGACCGGAAGTAACGCATCATGCGACGCCTCTGCTTGCCCCAGATCATCATGGCCGCCGCCGGCGCCATTTCCATCTTTGTCCCCAGTTCCGGTGATGCCGGGTTTTATTTTTAGTTTCAGGAAACCACTATGAAATTCACACGACGTCAAGCACTCGCCCTGGCTGCCTGCATGGGTGCCGCATTGTCCACGGGCAGCGCCATGGCCCAGGCCTATCCGAGCAAACCCATCACGCTGGTCGTGGCCTACCCGGCCGGTGGAGACACCGATGCCATGGCACGCCTGTATGCCGAAAAACTGACGGCCCGCCTGGGCCAGCCGGTGATCGTGGACAACCGCCCCGGCGCCAGTGGCACCATCGGCAGCGCCTACGTGGCCAAGGCGCCGGCCGATGGCTATACCCTGCTGCTCGCGCCCAGCACCTTCTCCATCGCGCCGCTGGTGCTCAAGACCGGTTCCGGAACGAGCTACGACGTGCTGAATGGCTTCACCCCCATCGTCCAGACCAGTCTCCAGCCGCTGTTCATCGCGGCCAGCGCTTCCGCCGGCGCCAAGGATGTCAAGGAGCTGGTCGCCCTGTCCAGGGTCAAGATGCTGTCTTATGCCAGCCCCGGCAGCGGCTCACCGATGCACATTCTGGGCGAGATGTTCAACAAGTCCGCCGGCGTGAAGATTTCGCACGTGCCTTACCGCGGTGTGGCGCCGGCAGTCAACGACTTGCTGGGTGGCCACGTGCCGGTGACCTTCATGACCTACGGCCCGGTCGCGCCGCACATTGCCACCGGCAAGGTGGTGGCGCTGGCCGTGGCGCAACCCCAGCGCTCCTCCCTGGCGCCCAATGTGCCGACGCTGGCCGAGCTGGGCTACAAGGACGTGGAGGTGGGCGCCTGGCAGGGGCTGTTCGGGCCCAAGGGCCTGCCTGCCGACATCACCAAAACGCTCAACAGCCATCTCAACGAGATTCTCAGGATGCCCGATGTGACCGCCAAGATGGTCACGTTCGGTGCGCTCCCGGCCGGTGGTGACCCGTCGCGGCTGGCCAAGGCCAATGCTGGCGACTACGAGCACTTCGGCAAGATCGTCAAGGAATTCGGCATCCAGGCCGACTGATTTGACTGATCCGATCGACCTGTCTGAATTGATTGACCCCACAGACCTGATTGACATCAAAGGAGACCCCTGATGCAAACCGACCGCTACCTCGAACCCCACCAGGCACGCCAGCGTGCCCCCACCACCTTTGAAGACCTGCTGGGCGACGCCATTGAGCGCGCCTTCGCGGAAGGCGCCCACACGCTGCCAGAACTGGTGGCCTGCCTCAACCGTACCGGTCCGTCCAGCGAGAACGGGCAGCCATGGACCGAGTCGGGCTTCCAGGCCCTGATGGCCCGCCTTGGCAACTAAGGAAAGAGGAGAGAGACCATGAACACCATCACTTTCACCAAAGACCCCGTCGACGCGCTGCTGAAGGACGGCCTGAAGAATCTCTGGTATCCCATCTGCCCGTCGGGCTTTGTCGGCGAGCGGCCGATTTCACTCCGTCGGCTGGGCAAGAAGATTGCCCTGTGGCGCGATGCAGCCGGCACGCTGCATGCGCTGGAAGACCACTGCCCGCACCGCGGCGCGCCGCTGTCGCAGGGCATGGTGCTGGGTGACCGGCTCGCCTGCCCCTACCACGGTGTCGAAGTGCGTTGCGACGGCACCGTGACCAAAGTGCCGGGAAGCCCGGGCTGCAAGCTCGAAGGCACGCGCGCGGCGCTGTCTTTCCATGTGCAGGAAGCGTGGGGCGCCATCTTCCTCTACAACAGCGATGTGAACATCGACACGCCGCCGCCCATGACCATGCCCGAAGAGCTCAACTCGCCGGAGTATTCGCACTTCCTGTGCTATGCCGAGTGGAAGGGCGACTACCGCTATGCGCTCGACAATGTGATGGATCCGATGCACGGCACCTTCCTGCACAAGCAGTCCCATTCCATGGCCGAAGGCGAGAGCACGGCCACGTTCCAGATCCGCACGACCGACACGGGCTTTGTGTTTGAAAAGACCGGCCAGCGCGGCGTCAACTTCGACTGGACGGAATGGGGCAGCACCGGTGTGCACTGGATGCGGCTGGAAATTCCCTATCCGAAGTCCGGTGGCCCTGGCGGCAATTTTGCGATCGTTGGCTGTGCCACGCCGGTTGATGGCAACACGACAGCGGTGTTCTTCTGGCGTTGCCGCAAGGTGTCGTCCTGGCAGCGTGACACCTGGAGGTTTTTGTATCGCAACCGGCTGGAGGCGCGCCACTGGGCAGTGCTTGAGCAGGACCGCATCATGCTGGAGCAAATGGAACCCGACGCGAACCAGCACGAAAACCTGTACCAGCATGACATCGGCGTGGTGCGGCTGCGCCGCCACCTGCGCAACCTGGCCGAAGAGCAGCTGGAGGCTGCGGCGGCCAAGGCCGGCAACCCGGCCTGATTCACATTTGAGCACCCTTTGAGCCCGTCATGGAGCCATCATGTCCACTACCCTGAACGCCTTCGTCCACACGTTGCGCCATGAAGCCGACGATGTGATCAGCGTCGAATTGCGGCCCTTGCCCGGAGCGGAGTTTCCGGCGTTCACGGCGGGCTCGCATATCGACCTGCACCTGCCCAACGGCATGGAGCGCAGCTACTCGCTGTCCAATTCGTGCGAGGAACGCAACCGTTACGTGGTGGGTGTGCTGCGTGATCGGGCCAGCCGTGGCGGCTCGCGCTGCGTGCATGAGCAGTTGCGTGTCGGCATGCGCCTGCCCATCTCGGCTCCCCGCAACAACTTCCCCTTGCACGAAGAGGCCGGGCACACCGTGCTGATCGCGGGCGGCATTGGTGTCACGCCCATTTTGAGCATGGCGCGCCGGCTCAAGGCGGCGGGCAGGCCCTTCGAAGTGATGTACTTCGCGCGTTCACGTCAGGGCGCGGCGTTTGTGGTTGAGCTTGAGGCGCTGGGCATGCCGCTGATGCTGCACTTCGACGACGAAAAGGGTGGCCCGCCCGACCTCAAGGCGCTGCTGTCGGCCCGGGCACCCGACGCACAGACGCATTACTACGCCTGCGGACCGACGGTCATGCTCGACGCCTTCGAGAAAATCTGCGGGGAACTCGGGCATGAGAACGCCCACATCGAACGCTTTTCTGCCGTGGCCGTGGCGCCATCGGCCAATGCGCATGCAACCTTCACCGTCGAGCTTCGCCGCAGCGGCCGCACCTTCACCATCAAGCCGGGCAAGTCAATTCTGGACACCCTGCTCGATGCCGGAGTGTCGGTTGACCACAGCTGCTGCGAAGGTGTGTGCGGATCGTGTGAAACCCGGGTGCTTGCCGGCGAGCCCGATCACCGCGACTCCATCCTCAGCGCCAAGGAGCGCGCAAGCAACAAGGTCATGATGCTGTGCGTTTCTGGCTGCAAGAGCGAATCGCTGGCCCTGGACCTCTGAGCCCGGACCGCTGAATTTCCCGCTGGACGGGTTTGGGAGCTGGCCGCATCTTCGGCCGGAGAGCCCCGTCCTCCCCGCCTTATTTTTAAAAAACCAACAACCGGCACATTGGCCGGAGGAGAAACTCATGAAAAAATCCCTGATCGCCATTGCGGCGATGGCTGCGGTCGGCTGTGCATCGGCCCAGTCTTCCGTGACGCTGTTTGGCGTCCTTGACGTGGGCGTGGCTCACCTGACGGGCACCGGCATCTCCAAGACCGGCGTGTCCACCGGCGGCGCCAACATCAGCCGCTGGGGCTTTCGCGGCACGGAAGACCTCGGCGGCGGCCTGGCCGCCAGCTTCTGGCTGGAAGCCGGGCTGGATGTCGACACCGGCAGCGGCAAGGGGGCGGGCGGTGGCCTGAGCTTCAACCGCCGCTCCACGGTCAGCCTGTCCGGCCCGTTCGGCGAAGTACGCCTGGGACGCGATGATTCAGCCACCTTCCTGAGCACCCTCATCTTCGATCCGTTCCTCACCAACGGCGTCGGGGGCAACATGGCCTTCATCATGCTCGGCGCGCCTATCCAGATCAGCAATGCCGTGAGCTACTTTTTGCCCGGCAACCTGGGCGGTTTCTACGGACAGGTGCAGTACGCGTTTGGCGAGCCGCCTGCCACCGCCACCAACACCCACCAGGGCAACTATGCCGGTGCCCGTTTCGGCTACCGCAGCGGCCCGGTGAATGCGGCATTGGCCGCCGGCAAGCTCAAGGGTGCGACCGCGGCGCAGGACATCGAGATCCGCAACGTGGGGGCCTCCTACGACCTGGGGATGGTCAAGCCCATGCTGCTGTGGGCCACCGAAAAAACCGGCACCGCGAAAATCACCGCCCTTGAGCTGGGGCTGACGGCACCTGTCGGCGCCGGTGAAGTGCGTGCGCAGGTCAGCCGCTACGACACGGCCTCCAGCAATGCCGACTGGCGCAAGTACGCCGTCGGCTATGGCTACAACCTGTCCAAGCGGACGCAGGTCTATGGCAGCTATGGACACCTGAGCAACAAGGCGGGCGCCCAGAAGTCGATCGGTGTTCAGGGCCTGACGGCCACCGGGACGACGCTGGGGGGCAAGTCGAGCGGTTACGAGGTGGGCATCCGCCACAGCTTCTAAGCCTTGGGCTCCAGGCGCTGACGCACAGGCGGGGCGACGTGAGGGGCGGCCTGGACCGCCCCCCCCGCCCTTGCGCACCGGCCTCGCCCGTCAGGCGGGGTAAGTGCCGGGCAGCAGGATGCCCTTGTCCACGGTGTTGATGTCAGTCCTGCCGCAAAAGGCCATCGTGATGTCCAGCTCCTTGTGGATGATCTGCAGCGCCTTGGTGACGCCTGCTTCGCCCATGGCGCCCAGGCCATAGACCATGGCGCGGCCGATCAGCGTGCCCCGCGCGCCCAGCGCCCACGCTTTGAGAACATCCTGACCGGAGCGGATACCGCCGTCCATCCAGACCTCAATGTTGGCGCCAACGGCATCGACGATGGCAGGCAGCGCCTCGATGCTGGACTGCGCGCCGTCAAGCTGGCGTCCACCATGGTTGCTGACGACGATGGCGTCAGCGCCGCTTTGCACGGCCAGCTTTGCGTCTTCCACATCCTGGATCCCCTTGAGGATCAGTTTGCCGCCCCAGCGCTCTTTGACCCAGGCCACATCGGCCCACGACAGACGCGGATCAAATTGCTCGTTGGTCCAGGCCGACAGCGAGCGCATATCGCTCACGCCTTTGACGTGGCCCACCAGATTGCCAAAGGTGTGCCGCTTGGTGCCCGCCATGCCCAGGCACCAGCGCGGCTTGGTCATCAGGTTGATGATGTTCGCCAGGGTCGGCTTGGGGGGCGCGGTCAGGCCGTTCTTGAGGTCCTTGTGACGCTGCCCGATCACCTGCAAGTCCAGCGTCAGTACCAGCGCGGTGCAGCGGGCCTTGCGGGCACGTTCAATCATCGCCGCCATGGCGTCCCGGTCACGCATCATGTAGAGCTGAAACCAGAATGGTGATTGGGTGTGGGCCGCAATGTCCTCAATCGAGCAGATGCTCATGGTGGACAGAATGAACGGAATGCCAAATTTTTCAGCCGCCTTCGCCGCCAGAATCTCGCCATCCGCATGCTGCATGCCGGTCAGCCCGACCGGCGCAATGGCCACTGGCATCGTCACGTCCAGGCCCACCATCCGGGTCGCCGTGCTGCGGTTTTCCATGTTGACGGCCACGCGCTGGCGCAGCTTGATCTTCTGGAAGTCGCTCTCGTTGGCGCGGTAGGTGCTCTCCGTCCACGAGCCGGAGTCGGCATAGTCGTAGAACATGCGGGGAACACGTTTTTGCGCCAGAACGCGCAGGTCTTCGATATTGGTGATGACGGGCATGGGTGGGGTAACTCCTGGGTTCTCGACCCGCATCGTAGCCAGTTTGCCAGCCCGGCGGTTTGAAAGTTTTTTGGAATCAGGCGCACCGGTGTAATTTTTCTCACGCCCGCACGCGGTCCGGTGCGTGCGCGGCGGACAAATGCCGAGGGTCGGCCGGGACATGGATCAAGGCCTTGGCCAGGCTGGCGCGGTCATCACCGTCACGCAATTCCAGTCAATAGCGCCCGTGCCCAAGCCTGGCTACGCCAGCCGAAAACGAGCGATTTTGCAGGGGTGCGATTCAAAAACAGGCTGCAGCGGTGCGCGGTGCTGCCCGGGTTATCGGGCGGTAAAGCCCGCAACGCGCTGTTGGGTGTCCTCGTTCCCCATGGCACTGGCCGCTGCCTGGGCTTCCAGCTGCAAGGCGGTTGCCAGCTGACCCGACAGTTGCGTATTGACCATCTTTTTCAGGCGCGACACGGTGAACGTGGAGCGCTCGCTGATCTTTTCGGCCAGCGCGATCGCGGTCTCCAGCACTTTCTCTTTGGGCACCACGCGGTTGACCAGGCCGAGCCGGTAGAGCGTGTCGGCACTTTGCTTTTCACCCAGCAACCAGAGTTCCATGGCACGCTGATGGCCCACAGCCTGGGGCAACAGGTGGGTGACGCCACCGGTCACAAACTGCCCCCAGCTCATTTCGGGGAAGAAACAGACCACATCGTCGGCCGCTACCACCATGTCGCAGTTGAGCACCCACTCGAAACCCCCGCCCACGGCAAACCCCTGGATGGCCCCGACAACGGGCTTGCCGCTGAACATGATGTCGCGCGTGACCTGCTGGATTTTCTCGGCATAGCTCGATGTGTCCTGGGCGGTGGCGGCTTGCCCGGAAAATTCCTTCAGGTCGGCACCCGCGCAAAACGCCCGGCCTGCGCCGGCAAGCACAATGGTCTTGATGCTCTCATCAAGCTGGGCCTTGAGCAGGGCGGCGTGCAGGTCGTCCAGCAGCGTTTCGCTGATGGCATTCAGGCGCTCCGGGCGGTTGAGCGTGACGATGGCGACGGGCCCGTGTTTTTCAAACAGTACTTGTGACATGGCTTGTCTCCATGGTTTCTTCCAGTGTGTCGGGTTCGGTGGGCAGCAGCCTTTTGCGGCCCAACCTGCCCCCCTTATTTTCGGCTCACCTCAGCCCAGGTTCACCGGCACAAAAATCTTGCTGTCGCCACGCTGGATGAGCAGCGCCACCGATTTGTCCGCTTTGGCGACCACGCTGCGCACCTGCTCGACATTCCTGACCGGTGTGCCATTGATGGCGATCAGTACGTCGCCAGCCTGCACGCCGGCCAGCGCCGCCGGACCACTGGCTTGCTGCACCACCAGGCCGCTGTCCAGGCCCGCCTCCTGCCTTTCGTCGGGCTGAAGCGGGCGCAGGGCCAGGCCCAGCTTGCCCTGGCTGGGCGAGTCTTTCTTGCCGGCCGCCTGGGCCGACTTCTCGTCTGCACTGGCAAGGCGTGCGGTGATTTCCTTGGCCGAACCTTGACGCCAGACGTCCAGCTTGACCGTGTCGCCAGGGGCGGCCAGGCCAATGAGGGCCGCCAGGTCGCCCGAGGAGACGATGGGTTGGCCATTGACCTTGCGAACCACGTCGCCCGACTGCAGGCCCGCCTTCTCGGCCGGGCTGCCTTTTTCAACCGTGGACACCAGGGCGCCTTCCGGTTTGTCGAGTTTGAACGAGTCGGCAAAGGTCTGATTCACTTCCTGCACCGCGACGCCTAGACGCGCATGCTCCACCTTGCCGTTTGCCACGATCTGCTTCTGGATTCTGGCCGCTATATCAATCGGAATCGCAAACGACACACCTTGATAGCCGCCGCTGCGGGAGTAGATCTGCGAATTGATGCCGACCACCTCGCCGCGGGCATTAAACAGCGGGCCGCCCGAGTTGCCGGGGTTGATGGCGACGTCGGTCTGGATGAAAGGCACGGTGCTGTCGTCGGGCAGGGACCGGCCCTTGGCGCTGACGACGCCGGCCGTCACGGTGTTTTCGAAACCAAAGGGCGAGCCAATCGCCAGCACCCACTCGCCGACCTTCAGTTCGCTGGTTTTGCCCAGGGTCACGACCGGCAGGTTGCTGGCCGCAATCCGCAGCACGGCGACGTCGGTCCTCGGATCAGCGCCCAGCACCTTGGCGCGGAATTCGCGCCGGTCGGTCAGCTTGACCGTGACTTCGCGGGCATCGCGCACCACGTGTGCATTGGTCAGGATGATGCCGTCGCTGCTCACGATGAAGCCGGAGCCCTGGCCCCGGGTGGGGACCTCCTGCTGGCCGCCGCGGCCCTGTCGGCCCTGCCCTTGCTGGAAGCGGCGGAAGAACTCGAAAAATGGATCACCGGCCAGAGCATCGTCGTCATCATCGCCATCGCCCTGAGCCAGCGGTGATCCGCTGGACACCTTGGTGGTGCCGGTGACGCTGATGTTGACGACTGCCGGGCCGTGGCGCTCGGTGATGCGGGAAAAGTCGGGTAGCGCCACGGGCGTGCTGGCCACGCTGCCGGTAGTGGCAACGGCTGCGGATGTAGGGGCGGCAACGGCGCTGCCATGCAGGGCGTTCAGTGCGCTGACGCTGGCGCCACCCATGGCGCCAGCGGCCAGCAGGGCAACGACCAGTCGGGTATTTTTCAATGCTGCAGATGTCATGGTTGGCTTCCTTGGGTTGGAGATATACATCGAACACACATCGGACACGCATCGGTGCCCACAGGACTAACTATGGGGAGCCAGCCTTAGACGAGGCTTAAGGTGAGCGGGTGAGCGCGGCCCCGCAGCGGCTAATGCGCTGCGGCCGAGGCAGCCGTAGTGGCCGCAGGGCCGGGCGCAAAGCGGACTTCGACCTTCAGCCCTCCCAGCCGGGACGAACGGTCCAGCGCCAGTGTTGCGCCGTGCCGCTCGGCAATCGCCTTGACAATCGCCAGCCCCAGTCCGCTGCCGGTTTCCAGCGCCACGTCGCTGGCCCGAAAGAATCGGTCGAACACGCGTGGGAGGTCCTGCGCCGCAATACCGGGCCCGCTGTCTTCCACCGTCAGCACCGGCTGGCCCTGCTGCAGCTGCAGCGACACGTCGACCTGACCGCCCGCCGGCGTGTACTTGACGGCGTTGTCGAGCAGGTTGCGCAGCATGATGCGCAGGGCTTCGCCCTGGCCGGGGACGGGCGGCACTTGCGCGCCCGGCTGGTCGGCCAGGCCCAGGTCAATCTGCTTGTGCCCCGCCAGCGGCAGCACGTCGGCCACCGCCAGCCGTACCACCTCGTGTAGGCTGACGTTATCGCGGCCCTCGGGGTTTTGCCCCGGGCCGCCCTCTTCGCGCGCCAGCACCAGCAGTTGCTCCACCAGCCGTATCGCCCGGTCTATGCCCTGGTTCAGTCGCGCAATGCCCGCTTCACGTTCCGCCGGGTCGTCATCACCGCGGCGCAGCGCCTGCGCCTGCAGCTTCAGGGCCGTGAGGGGTGAGCGCAACTCGTGCGCCGCATCGGCGACAAAATTCTTCTGCGCGTCGAACGCGCCGCGCACCCGGCCGAACAGCAGGTTGAGTTCGTCGACCAGCGGGCGCACCTCGTCGGGCAGGCCGGTCGGGGCCAGCGGAGAAAAGTCGTCCGCCGACCGGCCGGCCACCTGGCGGCGGGCGCGTTCTATCGGCGCCAGCGACAGGCTGATCACCCACCACACCGCGAGCATCAGCAGCGGGGTGAGCAGGGCAAAGGGCAGAACCGCCCTGAGAGCAAGTGCGCGGGCGCGCGCCGAACGCGCGTCCAGGTCTTGCGCGATCTGAACGGTTTGCAGGGCGGTCTGCAGGGTATAGACCCGGTAGCGATTGCCGTTGGCCTCGACATCGGAAAAGCCCAGGACCGCACGCGGCGGCAAGGCCGAGCGGGTTGATCGAAAGAGCTGGGTGCCGTCTTGGCCCCAGATCTGCACATAGAGGTCAAAGCTGGCGTCTTCGTCGCCGTCGATCAGCGGCGAGCCCAGGGGAATGCCGCTGCGCAGCGAGCGGGCCATCTGCTGCAGATGGTCGTCGAACATGGCGTCGGCCTGCTGCAGGGCGCCGCGGTAGGCGGTCGCGGCCTGCAGCAGCGCCGCCAGCAGGATGGCGGCCAGCACAAACCACAGCAGCCGGCCCCGCAGCGAGTGCGTGCTGGCGGTCAGCTTTGGCGTTGACGGGGTGTCCTGGCTCATTCCTTGGGCACCAGGTAGCCCAGGCCGCGCACGGTCTGAATCAGCTCGTTGCCGAGCTTTTTGCGCACGCCATGAATATAGACTTCCACCGCGTTGCTGCTGACCTCGTCTTTCCAACTGAACAGTTTTTCTTCCAGCTGGGCGCGCGAGAGCACCACACCGGGGCGGGCCAGCAGCGCCTCCAGCACGGCCCACTCGCGAGCGGACAGCGACACCGGCTGGCCATGCACGCTGGCTTCGCGGGTGGCGGGGTTGAGGCTGACGCCCTTGTGCTCGAACACCGGCTCGCCCCGGCCGGCGCTGCGCCGTATCAGGGCGCGTATGCGGGCCAGCAGCTCGTCGATGTCATAGGGTTTGACCACATAGTCGTCGGCGCCGGCATCGAGCCCCGCGATCCGGTCGCCGATGGCGTCGCGCGCCGTGGCCACCAGCACCGGTGTGGCGTTGCGCCGCGCGCGCAGTGAGCGCAGCACTTCCAGCCCGTCGCGCTGCGGCAGGCCGAGGTCCAGCAACACCAGGTCGTACTGCTCGCTGCGCAGGGCCTGGTCGGCCATGCTGCCGTCGCGCACCCAGTCCACGGCGTAGTGCTCTGCGCGCAGCACGTGCAGCACGGTCTCGCCGATCATGGCGTCGTCTTCCACCAAAAGTAGGCGCATGGGGGGTTCTGGCTTGGAAAGCGCCAGTATGCATGCACTGGCTTAGGTGGAACTTAACAAGCCGGCCGTCTCCCGGCCGAATGCTCCTTCTCCCTTTGGGAGAAGGTTGGGATGAGGGCTGGCGGCGCATTATGCAGCGCTGTGCAGATGGAAAGGCCGCTGGCCCTCACCCCCGCCCTCTCCCAGAGGGAGAGGGGGTCAAGAGGTTCTTAGAACCTATCCGTAAATTATGTTTACCTTGAGCGTCACTTTACGGAACGCGATGATGGCCGCGGCTATGTGGTTCAGCGCGACGAAGCTGCGTTCGAGCTTCTCGTATCGCACCAGCAGCTTGCGAAAGCGGTTGAACCAGCTGTGGCAGACCTCGACCACCCAGCGCCGAGCCTTCCTGGTCGGGTCGCGCCGCTTGGCATCGGCCTCCTTGGCGCGATCAACGACGTGAGGAATATAGCCATGCGATTCGATGATCTCCAACGCGCGCCGGCCTCGGTAACCGGCATCGGCGCACAGGTGCTTGCTGCGCCGCGTGCTGGGCGTCTTGCGCTTGACCATGATGGCCTGCAGCACAGCATCGAGTTGCGTCACGTCATGCTCATTGGCCCCGGTCACGACGAGCGACAACGGGACGCCACGGCCGTCCACCAGCAGGTGGCGCTTGCTCCCCTTTTTTCCCCCGATCGGTCGGGTTGCGTCCGACCGCCTCTTGCGCCAAGGGCGCCTTGAACATGGCCCCATCGATGCTCTGCCATCGCCAAGCGATGCCTTCCATCTGGTCGTACTCGGCAAGCCCGGCTTTCCAGATGGCCTCGAACACGCCCGCGGCCTCCCACTCCAGGAAGCGCTTGTGGACCGCGCTGGCACTGCCAAAGCGTTCCTTGGGCAGCGCCTTCCATTGGCAGCCCGTGCGCAAAACATATACGACTGCCTCGAACACCTGTCGTGCTGGCTTGGGTGGCCGCCCCGCTCCCGCCTTGCGCAGGTACGCCTTGTCCGCGCTGCGCTCGCGCACCGGAATCAACGGCTCAACACGCTGCCAGAATTCATCGGTCACCACCCACGATTCGACTCGCTTGCGTGTCGCCATACATTCGCCCCGACGCCGTGTGAAGTACGGCTCAGGACGAGAGTGTACTATTTACGGATAACTTCTTAACCCAGCCGGGCGCGGTGCCTTGCAATCTGCGCCCGCACCTGGGCCGGGGCGGTGCCGCCCAGGATGTTGCGGGCATTGAGCGAGCCGCGCAGGCTTAAGGCATCGTAAACGTCTTTTTCGATGCTCGGGTTGAACTGCTGCAGCACCGCCAGCGGCAACTCCGACAGGTCCACCGCATGCGAGATGGCGGCCTTGACGGCATGCGCCACCGTTTCATGCGCATCGCGAAAGGGCAGGCCTTTTTTCACCAGGTAGTCGGCCAGATCGGTGGCGGTGGCGTAGCCCTTGAGGGCGGCGCGCTCCATGGCTTCGGGCTTGACGGTGATGCCGCCGACCATCTCGGCAAAGATGCGCAGTGTGTCTTTCAGCGTGTCCACCGTGTCAAACAGCGGCTCCTTGTCTTCCTGGTTGTCCTTGTTGTAGGCCAGCGGCTGGCCTTTCATCAAAGTGATCAGGCCCATCAGGTGGCCAACCACGCGGCCGGTCTTGCCGCGCGCCAGCTCGGGCACGTCGGGGTTTTTCTTCTGCGGCATGATGGAGCTGCCGGTGCAGAAACGGTCGGCAATGTCGATAAAACCGAAGCTCTGGCTCATCCACAGCACCAGTTCCTCGCTCATGCGGCTGATGTGCACCATGGCCAGCGTGGCGGCAGCGGTGAATTCAATGGCAAAGTCGCGGTCGCTCACGGCGTCCAGGCTGTTCTGGCAGACGCAGGCGCGGCCCTGCTCGTCCACCATGCCCAGGGTTTTGGCCACGCGCTCGCGGTCCAGCGGGTAGCTGGTGCCGGCCAGGGCGGCAGCGCCCAGCGGCAGCCGGTTGACACGCTGGCGGATCTCGGCCATGCGTTCGGCGTCCCGCGCAAACATTTCCACATAGGCCAGCATGTGGTGGCCAAAGCTCACAGGCTGCGCCACCTGCAGGTGGGTGAAGCCGGGCAGGATCACGTCGACGTTTTTCTCGGCGATGTCAACCAGTGCCTTTTGCAGGTCACCGAGCAGGCCGCCAATGAGGTCAATTTCGCCGCGCAGCCACAGGCGCACGTCGGTGGCGACCTGGTCGTTGCGGCTGCGGCCGGTGTGCAGGCGCTTGCCGGCATCGCCCACCAGCTGGGTCAGGCGCGCCTCGATGTTGAGGTGCACATCCTCGAGGTCCAGTTTCCATTCAAACGTGCCCGCCTCGATTTCGGCGGTGATTTGCGCCATGCCGTTCTGGATGGCCGCGAGGTCGCTGGGGGCGATGACCTTTTGCGCGGCCAGCATGTCGGCGTGGGCCAGCGAGCCGGTGATGTCAGCCTGCCAGAGGCGCTTGTCAAAAAACACGCTGGCGGTGTAGCGCTTGACCAGATCGCTCATGGGCTCGGAGAACAGGGCTGACCAGGCTTGGGATTTTTTGTCGAATTGATTCACGTCGGGCTTTCTTTCGGGCGGTTGCGCGGCAGGGCTGCGAGGCCGCGCGCCATGGGTTAGGGCGCCAGGTGCGCTATTCTGGGCAGGTATTCGCAGGTATTCGGCGCGGCCGGGTTTAAATCGGGTTTCAACCCGGGCTGGAAGGCCACGGCCGGTGCCATACTCATTTCCGGTGATTTTATCTGTGACTGACCGCCATGCGCGTCCCGCGACAAGACACTGCCATAAACCCGAATAACCCCGAGAACGTCCGCACAACCGATGAAGCCTTTGCCTGATCCACAGACCTTCGGGGAGTCCACGTTGCTGGGAAGCTTTATTCCGGGCGACGAAGAAGCGGTGCCGCCGGCGCGCGCCAGCATGTTTGACGCCTGCCATGTCGGGGTGGTGCTGCGCGCGGTGCTGTTTGTGGAGGCTGTGGCGGGGGTTGGCGCCATGTTTGGTGCCAACCATCCGGTGGACTGGCTGCTACGGTTTGCGCTGCTGACCGGCGGGGTGTTGCCCGCCACACTGGCCTGGCTGATCGCCATTTGCGCGCTCAAGTCGCGGCTGAACCGGCTGGATACCTCGTCGCAGTGGCTGGCCGGCATGGCGCTGGGGGCGGCGGCCGGGCTCTATGGCTGCGGTCTGCTGGCGCTGATAGGGCTGCTGCAGCCGGCGCCATGGTGGGCCAGCGCCGCCTCGGGCGCCCTGCTGTCGGCCATGGTGCTGGCGGGTTTGTTCTGGCGTGCCAAGGCGCGCACGCCGGCAGCCACGGCCGCGCGGCTGGCCGAGCTGCAGTCACGCATCCGGCCGCATTTTTTGTTCAACACACTCAACAGCGCCATTGCGCTGGTGCGTGCCGAGCCGGCCAAGGCCGAGGCGGTGCTGGAAGACCTGAGCGAGCTGTTTCGCCATGCGCTGGCCGATCCGGCCGAGTCGGTCACGCTGGGGCAGGCAATTGCGCTGGCCCAGCGCTACCTGGCGATTGAGCAGGTCCGCTTTGGTGATCGCCTGCAGGTGCAGTGGAGCCTGGACGCCGGCGCCGATGAGGCCAAACTGCCGCCGCTGCTGCTCCAGCCGCTGGTGGAAAACGCCGTCAGGCACGGCGTGGAGCCCAGCGCCAGCGGGGCGCAACTCCGGATAAGCACCCTCAGGCGCGGCGGCAAGGTGGTGATCAAGGTGACCAATTCGACGCCGGCCGGAGTGGGGGAGCGCGGCAACGGACTGGCACTTGCCAATGTGCGCGAGCGCCTGGTTTTGCTGCATGATGTGCAGGCACAGTTCAAGACCGTCTTCAAGGATGGCGTATTTCAGGTCAGGCTGGAGATTCCTGCATGAAACTCAAGGTACTGCTGGTTGATGATGAAGCACTCGCCCGCTCGCGCCTGCGCACCCTGCTGGGCGACTGCACGGCACCGCAGGCGGTGGTGGCTGCTGAAGCCTGCGATGCGCTGCAGGCCATGCACGCCCTGCGGCAGGACAGCTTCGATGCGGTGTTGCTGGACATCCGCATGCCGGGCGTTGACGGCATGGCGCTGGCCCGCACCATTGCGGCCCTGCCCCGGCCGCCGGCCGTGGTGTTTGTCACGGCGCATTCCGAGCATGCCGTGCAGGCTTTCGAGCTGGAAGCCATCGACTACCTGACCAAGCCGGTACGGCTGGAGCGCCTGCAGCAGGCGCTGCAGAAGGTGAGCCGGCTTGCGCAGACCGTGCTGGGGCCGCAGGCGGATGCATCGCGGGAGATGCTCATCATCCAGGACCGGGGGCGCACGGAGCGGGTGCCGCTGGCCGAGGTGCTCTACCTGAAGGCCGAGCTGAAATACATCACGGTGCGCACCGCCAGCCGCAGCTACATCCTCGACGGATCACTGAGCGAGCTGGAAGAGCGTCATGCCGCGCAGTTCATACGCATACACCGCAATGCGCTGATCGCGCGGCGCGCCGTGCGCGCGCTCGAAAAGCATTTTGATCCCGAGGAAGGCGAAGGCTGGGCGGTGCGGCTTAACGGTATCGACGAATTGCTGGCCGTGTCGCGCCGCCAGCTCAGTGCGGTGCGTGAGGCGATTGCGGGATGACGGGCGGGCCGACTCGGGGCTGGCGGCACCGGGGGCGGCAGCTGATTCCTTCCGGTGCCTGCGTCCTACACCGGCAGGCGGGTTGTTCAGGCCCAATGGAGGCATAACGATGACGGGGGACTGCCCCACGCGGGTTTTTCGCGGGGTTTTGCTGGTACGACGGGCAAAGCCGGCAGCTGCGGGGTCCATGAGGAGCAACAATGACTGAAGAAGCCGCAAAAGATACGCCGCTTGCCGAGACGGAGGCGGCGCTTTTGCCGGAGCCGGAACGGCTGCTGCTGCACATGCCGGTAGACATCCGCAATGTCTCGCTGGTAATCCTGGCAGTGCTGGCCAGCCTGTTCATGCTCCATTGGGCCAAGGCGGTCTTCATTCCCCTCATGCTCGGTCTCCTCTTCAGCTATGCGCTGTCGCCCGTGGTCAATTGGCTGGAACTCAAACGCGTGCCACGCTGGCTCAGTGCCGCGGTGCTGCTGCTGGCCATTCTGGGCGCGATCGGCTCGACTGCGTATTCGCTGCGCAATGAGGCTTCGCAACTGCTGGAGTCGTTGCCGCTGGCGGCACAAAAATTCAGGCAGGCGGTGAAAACGCGTGCCGGCAAGCCGGACGGCGCTCTGGAAAACGTGCAGAAAGCCGCCTCCCAGATCGAACAGGCGGCGCGTGAAAGTGGTACCGCCTCTCCCGGATCATCCCGGGGCGCCATGCGGGTCGTCGTTGAGACGGCAACGTTCAATGTGCGGGACTATCTGTGGACAGGAACCCTCGGCCTGCTCACGCTGATAGGCCAGTTCACCGTGGTGGTTTTCCTGACCTACTTCCTGATGCTCTCCGGCGACACCTTCTGCCGCAAGCTGATCAAGCTGGCACCCGGCTTCAGCAGCAAGAAAATCACGCTGCAGGCCCTGCATGAGATCACCGGGCAGATCCAGCGCTACCTGCAGGTGCAGCTGCTGGCCAGTGCGTTGGTGGGGGTGCTGACCTGGCTGGCCCTGCTGATCATCGGACTGGACAACGCGGCAGTGTGGGGCATTGCCGCCGGTGTGCTGAACCTCGTGCCTTATGTGGGTTCGCTGGTGACGGCGGGCGCGTCGGGGCTGGTGGGGTTTTTGCAGTTTGGTTCGCTCGACATGGCGATCGTGGTGGCCGGCGCCTCGCTGTTCATCCACATGCTGGTGGGCAACCTGTTCACCCCCTGGCTCACCAGCCGCGCCAGCCGCCTGAGCCCGGTAGCGGTGTTTGTCGGGCTGCTGGCCTGGGGCTGGTTGTGGGGCGTGTGGGGCTTGTTGCTCGGCATACCCATTCTGATGATCGTCAAGTCCGTGTGCGACCGGATCGATGACCTGAAACCCATTGGCGAGTTTCTGGGCTCTTAGAAATGAGGCCCCCACGGTCGCTCACTGCGTGTAGCTCCCGAGGCCTTGCAGGCCGCGGCTCGCGAGACGCTTCGCCTCTGTCGCCCGTCCAAGCCTGCGCAGGCAGGCTTGGAGCCGCGGGCTCCAGCCCCTCGGGGGCCGCTGCGCCTGCGGTCTGGCAAAGCCAGTCCCGCGGCCCCTACTGGTGTAAAACTTCTGCGGTCGCTACCATGGCCGCACTGGATCATTGAAAAAAAGAAAGAGGCCATGCCATGATGGAGCTGCTCACCGACCCGCAAGCCTGGATTGCCTTTGCCACGCTCACCGCGCTGGAGCTGGTGCTGGGCATTGACAACATCGTGTTCATTTCGATTCTGGTCGACAAGCTGCCCAAGGCGCGGCAAGAAGTGGCGCGCCGTCTGGGTCTGTTCATGGCCATGTTCATACGTGTCGGGCTGCTCATGGTGCTGTCGTGGATTGTGGGTCTGACAGCGCCGGTGTTTACCGTGATCGGCCAGGAAATTTCAGGACGCGACCTGATCCTGATATGTGGCGGCCTGTTCCTCATCTGGAAGAGCACCGGGGAAATTCACCAGTCGCTGGAAGGCGAGGAAGGCCACGCCTCCAGTGCGGTGCAGGCCACGTTTGCCGCTGTCATTGTGCAGATCATGGTGGTGGACATGGTTTTTTCGCTGGACTCCATCATCACGGCCGTGGGGATGGTGGACAGCCTGCCGGTGATGATCGCCGCCGTCATTGTCTCGGTCGGCCTGATGATGCTGTTTGCCGGCGCCATTGGGCGCTTTGTGTCTGACCACCCGACCATCAAGATGCTGGCACTGTCGTTCCTGGTCGTGGTCGGTGTGGTGCTGATTGCGGAAGGTTTCGAGTACCACGTACCCAAGGGCTTTGTGTACTTTGCGATGGCCTTCTCGCTGTCGGTGGAGATGCTCAATATCCGCATGCGCCGCAAGTCCGCCACGCCGGCGCATCTGCACGCGGCCTACACGCGCGAAAAGGCGGCGCAGACCGACCTGCCGGATCAAGGCTGACTTCGCCGCCACCGGGTGTGCTGGCCTGGCGCAGGTGGGAAGGGCCACCAGATCCCCTGCAAAGTGTCAGCTAAAGACAGCCGCTGGCGTTAATGGGGCGTTGGTGACGGCACCCTCCTGAACGAGCAGTGCAGTGCGTGGCCCCAGCGCCGCGAGCGCCAGCCACTGTCCGGGCTGCACCGTGTACTCGGGCTTGAAGTCGCTGCTGGTTGCGACACCGGCGCGCTGCCAGCGGATGTGGATGACGCGCCCCTGCAGCCTGAGCGTGACCTCCACCGAAGGCCAGTGGGCCGGCAGGCAGGGTGACATGCAAAACTCGCCCTGGCGCACCTGCAGGCCGATGAGGTTTTCCAGCGCGGCCCTGTGCAGCCATGCGGCGGAGCCGGTGTACCAGCTCCAGCCGCCGCGACCGACATAGGGCGCAGCGCTGTAAACATCGCCCGCCATCACATAGGGTTCGATCTCGTATTGCGGCCCGTGTTGCGGGTGCCTGCTGCGGTGGGCGGGGCTCAGCGCCTTGAAGCTTTCCCAGGCCGCTTCGGCGTCGCCTGTTTTCACTTGCGCCATCAGGGCCCAGACGCCGGCGTGCGAATACTGTCCGCCATTTTCCCGGATGCCGGGAGGGTAGGCCTGAATGTAGCCCGGGTTGTTTTCCGAGGTGGCGAACGGCGGGTGCAGCAGGCGCAGCAGGCCGGCCTCGGGGTCTATCAGTTCGCGGGTCATGGCTTGTATGGCCGGTTCGGTGTAGGGGGCGCTGGAGGCCTCCGACAGCACCGACCAGGCCTGCGCGATCAGGTCAATCCGGCACTCTTCATTGACCGATGAACCCAGGGGTGCACCGTTGTCAAAGAAGGCGCGGCGAAACCACTGGCCATCCCAGCCGTCGCGGTGCAGCGCTGCGACCCAGCCCGCGCGGCTGGCGTTCCAGCGGTCCATGCGGGCCCGTTCGCCCCGGGCCTGCGCCAGGGGACTGAACTGCGCAACCACGCTGCACAAAAACCAGGCCAGCCAGACGGATTCGCCGCGTCCCTCATGGCCCACGCGGTTCATGCCGTCGTTCCAGTCGCCAGTGCCCATCAGGGGCAGGCCGTGAGCGCCCACCGCGAGGCTGCGGTCTATGGCGCGCGCGCAGTGCTCAAAGACCGACGCTGTTTCATCGCTGGTCTTGGGCGGGTAATAGGCGTCCTCCGCGCCGTCGGGTATGGCCGCCCCTTCAATAAACGCCACGGCCTCGTCAAGAATGCCGGCATCGCCCGTCACCGCAATGTAGTGCGCGCAGGCATAGGGAAGCCACAGCAGGTCGTCCGAAAAATGTGTGCGCACGCCTTCGCCGCCGGGGGCGTGCCACCAATGCTGCACATCGCCCTCGGGAAACTGGCGTGAGGCATTGAGAAGAATCTGCCCGCGCAGCCGTTGCGGCTCGATCAGCGCAAAGGCCATCGCGTCCTGCAACTGGTCGCGAAACCCGAACGCTCCGCCAGCCTGGTAAAAGCCCGCCTTGGACCACAGACGCGAGGTGAGGGTCTGGTAGATCAGCCAGCGGTTGACCAGCGCGTCAAACAGCGGGTCGGGCGTGCGTACCTCGACTTTGCCGAGCAGGCCGGCCCAGAGGTTCCTGACGCCCGCCAGGGCCTCGTCAATATCCCTGACTTGCCAGGTGCGTGCCAGTTGCTCGGCGCCTGCGGCATCGCCGGCATGGCCCAGCATGAAGCACAGGTCCAGGCTCTGGCCGGCCGACAGGTTGAACTCTCCGGCGAGCGCCGCACAGGGGTCTACGCCACTCCCGGTCTGCTGCCCCAGCAAGCCGGGCAGTACCAGGCTACCGGCGGCATCGAAAAATTCGCGACGGTCGCACGTCCACTGCAGCGGACCGGACAGGCCGGTCAGCGACAAAAAGGCGCTGCTGCCGCCGAAGCCGGCACGGCCCTCGCGTTGCTGCGCCAGTACGGCGGGCAGATCCTGGGCTTTCCAGGCGTGGACGGTGCGCCGGTCGTGCCGTGCCGCGCCCATCTGCCACTCCACCATGGCCAGGGCGCGCAGACGGCGCTTGCCGGTGCCTTGCTGGTGCAGCCGCACCCGCACGATCTTGACGGCATCGCTGCGGTCGGCAAAGAAGGTGGTTTCTACCTTCAGCTCGCCGTGCAGGCATTCAAACACGGTGTAGCCCTGGCCGTGGCGCACGCGGAACGTCTGCTGTGAACCACTTTCGGTGGCGGGACTCAGGGTGAGCGGCTTTCCCGTTTCGAGGTCTTGCAGCAGGTAGTGTTCAAAAGCGGGATCCCGCACCGGATCGTTGGACCACGGGGTGAGTTGATGCAGGCGGCTGTTGACTGCCCAGGTGTAGCCGGCGCCCGCTTCGGACACCTGAAAACCGAAGGACGGATTCGAAATCACGTTGATCCACGGGCGCGGCGGGCGGTGCTGGCGATCGACCTCGAACTGAAACTCTCCCGTGGCGGCGTCGAAGCGCCCGGCGGGCACCTGCAGCGAGACAGGCGAGACAGGTTGCGCGGACGGGGAGCCTTCCGCCCCTTCGAGCAGGGGCGCGGCGGCTCGCTGGCTCCGGCGCGGCGGCGCGGCCAGGTCCTTCCAGGCTGCCACCTGCTGCTGGAGCGGGCGTCCGTCTGCGATGAGGGTAATGCGTGCCAGACCGGACAGTGCGGCCTTTTCGGAGGGTGTCACCTCGTGGTCGCGCAGCAGGAAAAAACCGGCGACATCGCTGCGCGGAAAGCTGTTTTCCGCCTGCTGGAGGGTATGGTCGCGCAGGGCGAGGATGCTGTGCTGCAGGGGCATCAGGTAGGAGTTGACCTCGCTGTTGAGGATCACCACATCGGTCGCCAGGCCGCAAAAGCTCCACCAGGGTTGGGCGCGCAGCAGCGCACGCACGAGACCCAGCCCGTTGCTGGAGTGAATGCGCACCAGCACGATGGGCTTGTCGCCCGACAGGCCGAAGCGCCAGAGCTGGCGCTGGTCCACCGGGCCACGGTCGGTCCCTGGGCGTGCCGTCGTGTACATCAGCGCCGTGTTGAGATCCTGCAGGGCCTCGTTTTCTTCGGGATCCGCGCCCAGATCGCGCAGGCGTACCTGCGCCAGCGTGGCGGCCATCCGGGTGGCCCGCTCCACATGCATTGTCTGCAGGTATTTGTCGATGCGCGGCTCCAGCTCGTCGGTCGTCTCCGCGGCGGCGGTCGCAAAAGTCAGCCGCGCCACACCGCCGGCCTGGATGCGCACCCGCACGCGCAGGCCAGCGACGGGGTCCAGCCCATTGATGGGGGAACCATCCGCCTGCCTGGCCTGCGCCTGCAATGCGGGTTGTCCGGGCACCTGGTTGCGCCCGAGGAAGGAGCGCCGGTCGGCGATGAAGTCGATCGCCCGCACATTGGCATCGGAATCGGCCAGGAAATGCGCCATGGCCATGCCTGGGTCCTCCTGCAGCCGGGGTTTGCGCGACAGGATCAGGGCGCGCCACTCGGGATGCCACCCGGTTTGCACAAACAGGTTGGAAAACGCGGGGTGGGCCTCGTCGGCGCGCGGGTCGGTCAGCACCGCCTCAAGGCATGAAATCACCTCCAGCGTGATCGTGGCCGTGGAGAGGTTGTGCAGCGTGACCGTGCGGATCTCGGTGTCGTCCTCCGGACTCACCAGCACGCTGGTCGTCACCTCCAGGTCGCTCGACACCGCGTCAAACTGGACCCGGTCCGCGAGAAACATGGCCGAGTAATGCCAGTCGGGATTCGGCGCGGGATGGTACGTGAGAGAGGAGGCATGCGCCTGACCTTCGGTGCGAAGGTAGATGAATGTGCCGTACTCGTCGCGCAGGAGGTCGTCGCGCCAGCGTGTGATGTGGTACGTGCGGTTTTGCGCGCGCCAGCGGCTCACGCCTGCGCCGCTGGCGCGCAGTGCCACGCTGTAGTGCCCGTTGGACAGCAGCTGCGTCGGCTGCCATCCGGTTGCCGCCGGATTCACATCGCGCGAGTGGTACAGGGGCCCCTCCTCGATCGAGTCGGGCTCCGGGAGGGTGCGCGGATCGGCACTCTCGATGATCTGGCGCGGTGTGCGCTCATGCAGCATCGACTCGTGGGCCTGCACCAGCGGCGCCGACGCGAACCAGCGGCGCGGCGCCTCGTCGCACAGCACATTGCACAGCGCCACCAGCGACATGCCCTGGTGATGCGCCATGAAGTTGTAGACCACGCTGAGCGCCTGTGCCGCCGGCTGCCGGGAGACCGTGAAATCCACCGCATCCATGAAGCCGCAGTCTCCGCGCGCGCCGAGCGCTTCGAGCCGGCGCAGGTTGGCAACCGCCTGCCGGGGTGCGAACATGGCGGCCATCACGCTGGCATACGGTGCCACGACCCGGTCACCGGGTGGCGTGCGGCGCAGGGCAAGCCGCGGCACCCCGAAGGGCGAGTACTGGTAAGCCAGGGTATGGTCCCGCGCCAGATAGGCGGACTCGGAGACTCCCCAGGGCAGGTGGTTCGCCCTGCCGAAAGCCTGCTGCTCCTTGACCGCCGCGAGGCCCGAGACATGCAGCAGGCCCTGGTCGGGTTCGGTCATGACCAGCGAGGGCATCAGGTACTCGAACATGGAGCCGGACCATGACTTGAGCCCGGGTGTGATGCCGACCGTCAGGAAGGCGCGGCCCAGTGCCAGCCAGTGGCGCCGCGGTATGTCGCCCTTGGCCATCGCCAGAAAGCTCGTCAGCCTGGCCTCGGAGGCCATCAGGTCGTAGTAGCTGGCATCCAGCGCCTGCTCGTGCACGCGCAAGCCGATGTGAAACAGGTGACGCTTGGCGCTGTAAAGGCCGCTGAAGTCCATCGCCATGCACAGGCGCTCGCAGCGATCGGCAAGGTGGTTCAGGCTGACGGCCTGTTCCGCGGTCAAGGAAGCGACAAGCGTGGGGGCCATCGAACGCAGCGAAGGGCCGCCCCGAGCAAGTTCAGCCCCCTCGGGGGGCAGTGCAGTACGCGCAGCGACAAGCGTGGGGGCCAGGGTTTCGCCGCCGGGCCGCCCCAAGGCGAAATGCGCCCCCTCGGGGGGAAGCGCAGTACGCGCAGCGACAAGCGTGGGGGCCACTAACTTCCGGCATGCCTGCGCAGTGGCCAGCAGATGGCCCGCCAGGTTGCCGCTGTCCACGGTCGACACGTAGGCGGGCAGCAGCACCTGCAGCGTGCGCGTTTCATACCAGTTGAACAGATGGCCATCGTGCTTGGGCAGGCGCTCCACCGTGCCGAGCGTGGCTTCCAGCCGCGCGAGAAGATCGGCGATGCTGATCCATCCAAACTCGTGCGCGCATGCCGTGGCCAGCAGGTACAGGCCGATGTTGGTGGGCGACGTGCGGTGGGCTATGGTCGGCTCGGGCAGCAGCTGCAGGTTGTCGGGCGGCAGGTGGTTGTCTTCGGGCCCGACGCAACGCTCAAAAAACTGCCAGGTCTGCCGGGCCAGCTGATGCAGGTAGTCCCGGTCCCCGGCGTCCATCGTCAGCCCTGGCGGGCGTGCCGCCGGTTTGCTGGCCCACCAGCTGGTCAGGGGCGCCATGGCCCACAGCAGGAACAGGGCAGGGCCGGCCCAGGGGTGCGGGCTCCAGCATGCGGCCACTGCCAGCCCCACGCACAGAAGCGACGCCGCTGCGTGGCGGCGCAGGAAGGCGCCCATCGTGTATTTCGCCTGCGCCTGCGCCTGCGCCGCCATGGTCCATTCGAGCAGTCGCCTGTGGCTGACGGCCATGCGCCACAGGGCCCGCGCAATGGCGTCGGAGATCAGGCCGGCCTGAACCGCGAGCTGGCTGAACTGCCAGGCGCTTGCAGCAAAACTGCGTGCCACCTCGCGCAAGCCGACATGGAAGAAATGGAGCCATGCAATGCCGCGGCGCGTGGGCACCAAACCTGCCAGCGCCCCCATCAACGGCCCGGCCAGGTAGGCGGAGAGGACGAATGCCAGGGTGGTCACCAACGGAAGGGCACCGGTGAAGATCACCCACACAAGCAGCGCCAGTGCGGCGGGCGCGACGAGCGAGCGGCGCAGGTTGTCCGTCATGCGCCACACACCCAGCGCGTCAATGCCGAAGTGCCGGGCGCGCAGCATCAGCGGCAACAACTGCCAGTCACCCCGTGTCCAGCGATGAACGCGCGATGCCGCCACACCGGTGTGATGGGGATGGTCTTCCAGCAGGACGACGTCGCTGACATAGCCACAGCGGGTAATGCTGCCTTCCAGCAGGTCATGGCTCAAAACCGCGCCTTCCGGCAGTCGCTGGTCTAGCACGGCATGAACCGCGGCAACATGGAGCAGCCCCTTGCCGGTAAACGTCCCCTGGCCAAACACATCCTGGTACAGGTCGGAGGCGCTGCTGCCGTAAGGGTCCAGGCCGCACTGGCCCGCAAACATCGCATGAAATGGTGAACGCTCATGGTGCGCCGACAGGGGTGTCACCACGCGCGGTTGCAGGATGCCGTAACCCGCGGTCACGCGGTGGCCTTTGCGGTCAATCTGCGGCGCATTCAGCGGATGGGCGGCAATGGAGACCAGTTCCCGCAGGGCGCCCGCGGGCAGGGTGGTGTCGCTGTCCAGCGTCAGCACATAGCGCACGCCGTCGGCCAGGCGCATGTCGGGGCTGGCCGGTACAAACGCCGATGCCGAACCCTCGGCCAGCTGCCGCAGCAGCATTTCGAGCTTGCCGCGCTTGCGCTCCCAGCCCATCCAGCGACGTTCTGTGGGCGACCAGGTTCGCGGGCGGTGCAGCAGCACAAACCGGGGGAGCGCACCGGCGGCAGGCGGGTAGCGGCGATTGAGCGCGCGCAAGCTGGCGAGGGCGTCATCGAGCAGGGCCTGGTCACCCGGCAGGGTGGGCGTGTCTGCGTCGACCCAGTCCGTCAGCAGGGCGTACTGGGCGTGGATTTCGCGGCTGGCCAGCCAATGCAGGCCGAGCCGGTGCACGAGTTCGCTGTTGGAGGCGGTTGAACTGAGCATGGCGGGAATCACCACCAGCACGCGGTGCTCGGCAGGAATGCCGGCGCTGAAGTCAAGGCGGGCCAGCGGCTGGATGCGGGTCGACTCTGCAATCAAGCGGTGAATCAGTGAGGCCACCGCTTCGGAGGCGGGCCACGCCATCAGGAACACACCCACCCAGCCCGCCCAGTGCATGGCGGCGGGCGCAGGCACGGCCCACCAGAGCGTGGCTACCGTGCCGGCCAGCCAGACCGCGGCATACAGCGGCAGGCGCCAGGCGCGCCGCGTCAGTGTGGCCGGCAGTGCTTTAAGAGGCGTGCCGGTCGGGCGCAGCGCCGCCTCCAGCAGCGGGCGGCCCGGCCCCATCAGGTAGTAACCTGCCGTTCGCGCGACCATCGAATTGTTGGGCTGCCGGGCGGCGGCCAGTACGGCTTCGGCCACGGCACGCTCGGAGCGGCCGCTTTGCTGGGACAGCCTTTCCATCGCCCGCGTGATCTGCTGGCGCGTCATCTCGCTTTCCCTGGAAAAGCTGGGCAGCCGGCGCAGGACCTGCAGCGAGTGGCTCACCGGCTCGATCAGTTCGGCCCATTCCACTTGGCCAATCAGCCTGAGCGTGGTGATGATGTTGCCGACCGTGAGGTTGGCCGCGACCTGGCTGGTCTGCCCTTCGCCGATCAGGGCCAGGCCATCGGGGCAGTGGTGCTCAATCCAGCCGACAAGGGGGGCGGCCGAATCCAGGCGTTCCGCGGGCATGCGCTGCCACAGCTGGGTCAGGTAGTTGCGCTCCAGGCCGCGGCTGCACAGGCACTGGTGCAGGTTATCGAGCGCCTGCACGCTCATGGTATCGGCCGAGTCCCAGATGGCGTGGGCGACTTCCCACGCGACCTTGTTCCAGGCAATCCGGTCGGCCATGCGGCGCAGGTTTTCCAGCAGCACCACGCGCAGGGTGGTAGGCAGGGCCCAGAGTTCGCCCAGGGTGAGTTCGCTGACCTCCTGGTAGGCATGCAGGAAGGCCGTGAACAGCACCGGGTCGAGCACGCTGTCGGTGTGCGCGACGTAGGCCCAGGCTATGCCGTAGACGCGCGGCAGGCCTTCCAGCGGCTTGTCCGCCAGTTTGGGCAGGTCCGCATAGTAGCGGTGGGGAACGCCCTCCTGGATCTGCTGAAGCTGCGCTTCAATCAGGTGAAAGTTGTCGAGCAGCCATTCGGCCGCGGGCGTCACGTAATGACCGCTTTGCGAGGTCAGGGCGATGTAGTCGTAGGCCTGGCGAAGCGCGGCGATGTTTTCCTTCACGCGGGGGAAAAAGGACGGTCCGCGAGCCGGACTGCCGGCGGGCCGCACCGTCTGCGCTGCGGCCAGGCTGCGGCCATGCTGCTCAAACCGCTGCGCGCCGAAGAACTCCGCGCGTATGGGCTCCTGCAGCTCATCGCGCTGGGAAAAAATAACCTTCCTGGCGTAGGGACTTAAGGACTCCAGCCGTTCGATGGGAGCCGTTTTCACACGCTCAGGCTACAACGACAAGCAGACCGAGGCAGATTGCCAGCACGACCGAGACCGTGACAATGCGCGGGCTCACCAGGCCATGAATGGATTGAAGCGCCGAGTGCAGGGCAAAGAAACGGCTGCGTGAACTGGCGCAGTGACTCATGTGAGACGCCAGGTTGGCGGCGTCCGTGGACACAAAATCTGGGGTGCGGGCCGACGACGAATCGGCCAGGATCTCAAGGGTCGTCATGATGCTGCGCTCCGGGGATGAGTCTGGATGGTCACCGCGCAGCGAAATGCATGCGGATATACCACGACTGACATCCATCCTAAGCAGTGCTGCCCCGAAATGACATCAGACGACTCTGGAGTTTGGCTAGGACAATGCCTACAGGGCCTGCTGCGGTCGCTCCAGAATACCCCTTCGCCCCTATCCGCCTGGTCCGGCGGGGGCGGGAAACGGTGCGTCGGTCAGGTAGGTCCGGTAAACCTCAAAATCAGCCCGTATTGCGCAATCCGGCCGCAATTCCGTTGATCGAAATATGGATGCCGGTTTGCACTTTCTGGTCGGCCTTGCCTTCGCGGTAGCGTCGCACCAACTCGACCTGCAGATGGTGCAGGGGGTCAATGTAGGGGAAACGGTGGCGGATGGAGCGTTGCAGTGCAGCATTGCCGGCCAGCCGCTGTTTCTCGCCGGTGATCAGCGTCAGCGCTTCCGCGGTGCGGTGCCACTCGGCCTCGATCGCGGTGAAAACCTTCTTGCGCAGCCGGGCGTCAGCCACCAGCTCGGCATAGCGCGACGCCAGCGCCAGGTCGCTTTTGGCCAGCACCATGTCCATGTTGCTCAGCAGGGTGCGAAAGAAAGGCCACTGTTTGTACATTTTTTGCAGCAGGGCCAGGGCTTCCTTGCGGGTGGCGGGCGTGCCGCCCGCGTCGAGCATTTTTTCAATGGCGGCGCCAAAGCCATACCAGCCGGGCAGGGTCAGGCGGCACTGGCCCCAGCTGAAGCCCCAGGGAATGGCGCGCAGGTCTTCAATTTTTTGCGAGGCCTTGCGCGAGGCCGGACGCGAGCCGATATTGAGTTCGGCAATTTCCCGGATCGGTGTGGCGCCGAAAAAGTATTCGTTGAAGCCGGGGGTGTCGTAGACCAGCGCGCGGTAGGCGGCCATGCTGGCCTGTGACAGCTCGGCAGCGGCCTGCAAAAAGGCCTTGGTCGCCGGCTTGGTCGGCTGCAGCAGCGTGGCTTCCAGCGTGGCCGCCACCAGGGTTTCAAGATTGCGCCGGCCGATTTCCGGGTTGGCGTATTTGGAGCCGATGACCTCGCCCTGCTCGGTCAGGCGGATCTGCCCGCGCACCGTGCCCGGGGGCTGCGCCAGGATGGCCTGGTAGCTCGGGCCGCCGCCCCGGCCTACCGTGCCGCCGCGGCCATGGAACATGCGCAACTGGATGTTGTGCGAGTTCGCCAGCTGGTCGAACAGCTCGACCAGCGCGATCTCGGCGCGGTACAGCTCCCAGTTGCTGGTGAAAATGCCGCCGTCCTTGTTGCTGTCGGAATAGCCCAGCATGATGTCCTGCTCGGCGCCGCTGCGTTGCACCAGCTGGGCGATCCCCGGCAGCGCGTAGTACTCGCGCATGATGGGCGCGGCATTGCGCAGGTCCTCAATGGTTTCAAACAGCGGCACCACGATCAGGTCGTTGGTGGCTTTGTCGTCCAGTGTTCTGTGCATCAGGCCGACTTCTTTTTGCAGCAGCAGCACCTCCAGCAGGTCGCTCACGGTTTCGGTGTGGCTGATGATGTAGTGGCGTATGGCCTCCTTGCCAAAGCGTGCGCGCGCCGTGCGTGCGGCTTCAAAGATGGCCAGCTCGCTCTGCGCATGCGCGGAGTAGATGGTGCTGATCACGCGCAGGGGTCGCGCGTCGTTGAGCAGGCGGATCAGCAACGCGCGCTTTGCGGCTTCGTCCAGGCTGGGGTAGCGGGGTTCGATGCGCGCGACCGCCAGCAGTTCGGCCACCACCTCCTCGTGCTTGTCGGAACTCTGGCGCAGGTCCACCGTCGCCAGGTGAAAACCAAACACCTCGACCGCCCGGATCAGCGGATGCAGGCGCTGGGCGATCAGCGCCTCGCCGTGATTCGACCTCAGCGACGTTTCAATCGTGCGCAGGTCCGCCAGGAAATCTTCGGCCCGGGCATAGGCGTTCTGCGGTGCCACGGCATGGCGCGCGGCCTCGCCGCCGGTCAGCTCCTTCAGGGTGGCGGCCAGCCGGGCATACACGCCGGTCAGCGCACGGCGATAGGGCTCGTCCTTGCGGTGTTCGTTGGTGTCCGGCGAGCTTTCAGCCAGTGCCTGCATGCCCGGGCTGACCGCCACCAGCATGGCTGACAGCGACAGCTCGCCGCCCAGGTAGTGGACTTCGGTCAGGTAGTGGCGCAGGGCCACTTCGGCCTGCCGTGCCAGCGCGTAGTTGAGCGTGTCCGCACTGACATTCGGATTGCCGTCGCGGTCGCCGCCTATCCACTGCCCCATGCGCAGGAAGCTGTGCACCGGCTGGTTGCCCAGTTCGCGCTCCAGGTTGGCGTAGAGCTTGGGGATTTCGCGCAGGAAGGTGGCCTCGTAGTAGCTCAGCGCGTTTTCGATCTCGTCGGCCACCGTGAGCTTGGAAAAGCGCAGCAGCCGCGTTTGCCACAACTGCATCACGCGGGCGCGCAGCTGGGCCTCGTTGGCTGCCAGCTCGCGTGGGGTGAGGGCGTCCTTCGCGGCGTTGGTAGCCAGCGCCAGCGCCTTGATGTCATCGCGCGCCGTGAGCAGCTGGGCGATGTCGCGTTCGGCATCCAGAATGCTTTTGCGCTGCACTTCGGTGGGATGGGCGGTGAGTACCGGCGACACGAAACTGTGGGCCAGCGTGGTGGCGATGGTTTTGGGGGATATCCCCGCCCAGCGCAGGCGGGCCAGCGCCACTTCGATACTGCCTTCCTGGGTGTCGCCGGCGCGCTCATGCACGGCACGACGGCGGATATGGTGGCGGTCCTCCGCCAGGTTGGCCAGGTGGCTGAAGTAGGTGAAGGCGCGAATCACGCTGACCGTCTGCTCGCCGCTGAGGCCCTTGAGCAGCTTCTTGAGCGCCTTGTCGGCTTCCTGGTCGGCATCGCGCCGGAAAGCCACCGACAGCTTGCGCACCTGCTCGATCAACTCATAGGCGGTGACGCCCTCCTGCTCGCGAATCACGTCCCCGAGGATGCGGCCCAGCAGGCGGATGTCCTCCACCAGCGGGCGCTCGTTGTCGCGGGCCCGGGTGCCAGTTTTACCGGGGGTGCCGTCCTTGGCGTTCTCACTGACCTTCCTGGCGCGCGCTGAAATGACCATCTCTACCCTCTGGTTCTGGACCTGTTCTTGAACCTCGCATGCTAGCATTCCAGTCTCCCCCAGGATTACGAACAGGTTACGAGTGTCTGCAGCGTCTCAACCCGGCAACCCGATTGCCCCCCGCAAAATCATCATTGCCACGCGCGAAAGCCGGCTGGCGCTGTGGCAGGCCGAGCATGTCAAGGCGCTGCTCGAATCCCGCCTGGGCTGGCAGGTGGAACTGCTGGGCATGACGACCCAGGGCGACCAGATCCTGGACCGCTCGTTGAGCAAGGTCGGTGGCAAGGGGCTGTTCGTCAAGGAGCTGGAAGTGGCCCTCAGCGAAGGCCGGGCCGACCTGGCCGTGCATTCGCTCAAGGATGTACCCATGGACCTGCCCGACGGATTTGCGCTGGCCTGTGTGCTGGAGCGCGAAGATCCGCACGACGCTTTCGTGTCCAACCAGTTTGCCTCGCTGGCCGACCTCCCGCAGGGCGCGGTGGTCGGAACCTCCAGCCTGCGCCGGCTGGTGCTGCTCAAGGCGCTGCGGCCCGATCTGAACATCGAGCCCTTGCGCGGCAACCTCGACACGCGCCTGCGCAAGCTCGACGAGGGCCACTACCACGCCATCGTGCTGGCGGCGGCCGGGCTCAAGCGCCTGGGCCTTCAGGCGCGCATTCGCGGCATCTTTGCGCCCGACGACATGTTGCCGGCTGCGGGGCAGGGCGCCCTGGGCATCGAGGTGCGGGCCGACCGCCATGATTTGATGCAGGCCCTGGGCACGCTGGCCCATCAGCCGACGTGGCTGGCGGTGACGGCTGAGCGCACCGTCTCGCGCGCCATGGGTGGCAGCTGCTCCATGCCGCTGGCCGCCTACACCGAAGGCCCGGCGGCAGAAGGCTCAGAAGGCATGCAACTGCACGCGACCTGGGGCGATCCGGCTACCGCCGACGCGCCGGCCGGCCAGCCGCTGGCTCCGCTGGTGCGGGTGCAAAAAACCGCGGTGGTGCGCAGTTTTGCCGAAGCCGAGGCGCTTGGCGAAGCGGTCGCGGCGCAGCTGCGTGCTGGCGGCGCGGTCTGGGCTAGCAACACCCCTTCCGATACCTGACGCCGGGGGCCGAGTGAGCACTCCCCGCCCTGTCCGCGTCATTGTGACCCGGCCCGCTCGCGATGCGCAGCAATGGGTGCAGCAACTCCAGCAGGACGGCATCGAGGCCGAGGCCCTGCCCCTGATCGACATTGCGCCAGCGAGCGCCCCTTCCGACCTGCAAGCGCTGGAGCAGGCCTGGCGAACGCTGGACGGCTACGCGGCGTGCATGTTTGTCAGCGCCAATGCAGTGGAGTGTTTTTTCAAGGCTAATGCGGCGTTTACCCATGAATTACCTGGGCATTTAGCTATCAATAACGTAGCAAATCCTGTGTCCGATCCGCTACCAGCCGGGTTGCGCTGCATGGCGCCGGGGCCGGGCACGGTCGCTGCGCTGGTGGCCGCGGGTGTTCCCGCCGGGCAGATTGACGCGCCGGCGCCGGATGCCAGCCAGTTTGATTCGCAGGCCCTGTGGCAGGTGGTCGGTCCGCGCGACTGGCAGGGCCGCCGGGTGCTGATCGTGCGCGGGCACAGTGCCGGTGCGGCGGGCGAGGGCGTTGGCGCGCCGGGCCGGGACTGGCTGGCGCGCCAGTGGGAAGTAGCCGGCGCCCAGGTGGATTTCCTGGCGGTGTACCAGCGCCGCGCGCCGCTGCTGACCGAAGCGCAGCTGCAGCGTGCCAGAGCTGCCAGCGCCGACGGCTCGGTCTGGCTGTTCAGCAGCTCGGAAGCGGTGGCCAACCTGGCCAGCCTGCCGGCGATGGACTGGCGCCGCGCGCGCGCCGTGGCCACGCATCCGCGCATTGCCGATACCGTGCGTGCCGCGGGCTGGGGTGTTGTTGTGGAGTCACGCCCCGCACTGAACGATATCGAGGCCGCGGTCCGCTCGATAGAATCACTCTATCCATGAGCGATAGCCACCCCGTCCAGCCCCCAAAACCCGTTCCCGACAGCGAGCCAGTGCCGGAGCGCGCGTCAGACGCCGAACGCGACGACGGCCTGCCGCGGGCAAGTTCAGCCCCGTTTCCCGATGAAAGGGGCAGCGCAACGCCGAAGGCACGCGAAGCGACCAGCGTGGGGGCCAACGAACGCAGCGCCGGGCCGCCCCAAGCAAGTTCAGCCCCCTCGGGGGGCAGCGCAGTACGCGAAGCGACAAGCGTGGGGGCCAACAATACATGGGTGGTGCCGCGCAAGTGGGCGCTGCTGGTGGCCGCGCTGGCTGCGGCCGGCCTGCTCGCCAGCGGTTTGCTCTGGCAAAAGCTCGGCAACATTCAGGAAGAACTCGCCCGCCGCAGCACGGAGTCGGGTGCGCAGGCGATCGAAGCGCGTACGCTGGCCCGACAGGCCCAGGAAGGCATGCGGGAACTCTCCGCTCGCTTGGCCCTGCAGGAAACCCGCATCAGCGAGGTCAGCCTGCAGCGCACGCAACTGGAAGAGCTGATGCAAAGCCTGTCGCGTTCGCGGGATGAAAACCTGGTGGTGGACATGGAGTCTGCGCTGCGGCTGGCCCAGCAGCAGGCCCAGCTCACCGGCAGCGCCGAGCCGCTGCTCGCTGCGCTCAAATCGGCCGAGCAGCGCCTGGCGCGCGCCGCCCAGCCCCGCCTGAACCCCTTGCAGCGCGCCATTTCCCGGGACATGGACCGCATCAAGGCGGCCAGCCTGACTGATGTGCCCGTGCTGCTGCTCAAGCTCGACGAGCTGGTCCGCCTGGCCGACGACCTGCCGCTGGCCAATGCCATGGTGGCTGCAGCGCCTTCCCGCAGTACCAACGGCCTTAACGGCCCTGCCGGTGCGGCGTCGGCCCCGCACAACGGCGCTTCCGCGCCCCAGCCGTCGCTGCTGGTGTTTGACAAGCTGGTGCTCAACACCTGGGCGCAGCGAACGCTGGACAACCTGCGCGACGAAGCGCGCAAGCTGCTGCGCGTCAGCCGTATCGAGCAGCCCGAGGCAGCGCTGCTGTCACCCGAGCAGTCGTTTTTCCTGCGCGAAAACCTCAAGCTCAAGCTGCTCAATGCGCGCCTTGGCCTGCTGTCACGCCAGACGGAGTCTGCGCGTGCCGACTTGTTGAGCGCCAACGTCTGGCTGGGCAAATACTTTGACCCCGCTTCGCGCAAGACCCAGGTGGCGGCCCAGTTGCTGCAACAGGTGCAGGGCCAGCTCAAAACCAGCGAGCTGCCCCGCCTGGATGAAACCATGTCTGCGCTGGCCACTGCGGCCGCAGGCCGTTAAGGGCAGGGGCCAACGATGCGCGCCGCCCTCTGGCTTGTGGCCCTGTTTGGTGTCGCCGTGGCCGTGGCCCTGTTTGCGGGCAACAACCAGGCGGTGGTCACCATCTTCTGGCCGCCGCACCGGCTCGATGTGTCCTTCAACCTGATGGTGCTGGTACTGGCAGGCTTTTTCATGCTGCTGTACGGTGCCCTGCGCGCCGTGTCGGCCCTGTTCGCCCTGCCGCTGGAAGCGCGGCGCTGGCGTGCCCAGCAGAAAGAGCGTGCCATGTACGGCTCCCTGATGGACTCGCTGGCGAACCTGCTGGCGGGGCGCTACATCCGGGCCGCCAAGTCGGCGCAAAACGCGCTGGTGCAGGAAAAAAGCCTGGGCCTGCTCACCGATCAAACTGGCCACGCGACCGGCCACAGCGCCAGCCGTTCCACGCAATTGCGATCGCTGGCCCATCTGCTGGTAGCGGAAAGCGCGCAGTCCCTGCAAAACAGGGCCTTGCGCGACCAGCATCTGCAGCTGGCGCTCCAAAATGCGGCCCAGCGCCATGCGCAGGAAGTGCGCGAGGGTGTGCAGCTTCGCGCGGCGCGCTGGGCGCTGGAAGACCGCGATGCCGGCGCCGCACTGGAGTGGCTGACGCAGCTGCCCCAAGGCGCCGCGCGGCGCACCCTGGCCCTGCGCATGAAGCTGCGCGCCACCCGCCAGGTCAAGCAGACCTTGCTGGCGCTGGACACCGCCCGCCTGCTGGCCAAGCACCGTGCTTTTTCACAGGCGGCGGCGCAGAGCATTGTGCGCGGCCTGGCGCTGGAGCTGCTGAACGATGCGCACGATCCGGCGCAGTTGCAGCAAGCCTGGTTTTCGCTGGATGAGAGCGAGCGGGCCATGCCCGAGCTGGTGGTGCATGCGGCATCGCGGCTGATGGCGCTGCACGGCGACGCCGGGCTGGCGCGCACGTGGCTGCTGCAGGTGTGGGACCGCATGATGGAGCCGCGCTCGGAGATCGGCGACAACCTGCGCATCAAGCTGATCACGGGGCTGGAAGCTGGTCTGGACTCCCTGGATGCGGCCTGGCTGGCGCGCATTGAAGCGGCGCAGCTCAGCCGGCCGCGCGACGCCAATCTGCAGTACCTGGCCGGCATGGCCTGCCTGAACCGTCAGCTGTGGGGCAAGGCCCGCCAGTTGCTCTCGCAAGCCGCCATGGGCCTGCAGGATGCCACGCTGCACCGCAATGCCTGGCGGGCGCTGGCGGTGCTGGCCGAGCAGCGTGAGGATGAGCCGGCGGCGGCGCAGGCCTACAAGCGCGCTGCCCAGCTGTAGAGGCGCCAGGCCTTGCTGCCCAAGCCCCGGTGGCCGGGTGCCGCTGCACCGCGCCATGGGCACCACACACGTCCCGGAACGCCGGCGCAATGCGTCGAACAGGCGTTGACAAGGTATCGAACAGGCAAAGAAAAAGGCCCCGCACGCGGGGCCTTTTCAAGAGGCTGGGGGCCAGGCCAATGGCTGGCCTGCCGGTCCATCAGGCGGATGGTTGCTCAAAGGGCTGCGCCATTGAGCCCAGATCGCGGCGGGTCTCCACCAGCACCAGCGGACCTTCATCAGACACCGCCAGCGGCGGGCGCTCGCGCGGCACATGCACCGGTTTGATTTCAGCGGCGATGGCGGCTTGCGCTTCGGCAATCTTGGCCGCGTCGGAGTTGACCCATTGCAGGCCTGAAGACTCGGCCACCTGCGCCAGGTCCTGCAGGGGCAGGGCGTAGGCCTGGACCTTGGGCAGCATGATGCTGGCTGCTGCGGGTGCAGGCACAGGCACAGGCACAGGCACGGGCGTTGCCACGGGTGCGGCCGCGGCCATGGGCGCCGTGTAGGCAGGAGCCGGAGCCGAAGCAGCCACTGGAGCCACAGAAGATGCTACAAATTCAGTAGCAACTGGTGCACGCTCTTCCAGGGCAGGGGCCTGATTTTGCTCTGAACTGGCGGGTGCGGTGGCGCTCTCGGCGGCCTGTTCGCTGCGCTCGCCGCTTTCAGCACGCTCCTCGCCACGCTCGCGCCGGTCGCGGCCGTAGCGGTCACGGCTGCGGCGTTCGCGGGGCTGGCGCTGCTCGTCGACCGGGCTATCGCCCTGGCCGTTCTGGTTTTGCGTCAGGGTCTGGCCTGTCTCGTCGAGTGCAACTGCAGCCATAGGCGCGGCTTCACCGCTCACGGTATTGCCAGCGGTGTCGGCGGCCGGGCCCTGGCCCTCGGTGCGTTCGCCGCGGCGATCATTGCGGCGGCCACCGCGCTCTCCACCCCGTTCACCGCGCTCGCGGCGACCTTCGCCCCGTCCTTCGCGTCCGCCCTGCTGGCGATCGCCGTCACGGCCGGCTTCCTGGGCGGGCCTGTCCTGTCCCTGCACGGCAGCATCGCCACCCATGGCTGCGGCCATGGCGGCCTGGTTGGCCAATGCGAGATCCTGCTCTGCCGCATCGCGTGGGATGCGGTCGCCGCGTTCGCCGCGCTCGCGGCGGCTGCGGTCACCACGGCCCTCGCCACGGCCGTCGGTGCGACCTTCGCTGCGGGGCTGGCCTTCGCCGCGATTTTCCGGGCGTGCTTCAGCGCGTGCTTCCCCGGCGGGACGTTCCTGGCGTGCGCCTTCGCCGCGTGCTTCGGGACTGCGTTCACGGCGTTCGCCGCCGCGGCCCTCACCCCGGTCGCCACGACCTTCGGGTCGGCTCTCCGGGCGGGCTTCGCCGCGGCCTTCCCCACGACCTTCACCGCGGCTGCGGCCACCACGGCGGCCGTCCCGGCCTCCGCGCTCTGAACGTTCACCGCGCTCGCCGCGTCCATCACGTCCTTCGCGCCGTGCCTCGCCGCTGCGCTCGTCTTTCTTCACTTCAGCGGCGGGCGCTGCAGCCGGCGCTTCGGTGCCGCCGAACAGGCTCTTGATCCAGCCAAAGAAGCCTTTTTCGGCTGCCACGTGGGCTGGCGCTGCAGGCGCTGGGCGCGGTGCCGCTTTGGCCGCAGGGGCTACCGGTTCGGGCTTGGGCGGGGCAATCGGAGCCGGCGCATCGGGCAGCACGCCCTTGATCACGGGTTCCTGCTTGTTGTGCTTTTCCTGGCTGCGGCGGGTCACCGTCGTCGGGTCTTCCACCTCGTCAGCCAGCTTGTAGCTCGCTTCGATATTGTCCAGGCGCGGATCGTCGTGCTTGAGGCGCTCCAGGCGGTAGTTCGGCGTCTCCAGTGTCTTGTTGGGAACCAGCAGCACATTGATGCGCTGCTTGAGCTCGATCTTGCCGATTTCGGAGCGTTTTTCGTTGAGCAGGAAAGACGCCACATCCACCGGCACCTGGCACAGCACCGAAGCCGTGCTGTCTTTCAGGGACTCTTCCTGGATGACGCGCAGGATCTGCAGCGCCGAGCTTTCCGTGTCGCGGATATGGCCGGAGCCGCCGCAACGCGGGCAGGGAATCGACGCGCCTTCCGACAGGGCAGGGCGCAGCCGTTGACGGCTCATTTCCATCAGGCCGAATTTGCTGATGGTGCCGAACTGCACGCGTGCGCGGTCTTGCCGCAGCGCATCGCGCAGGCGGTTTTCCACATCGCGGCGGTTGCGCGACTCTTCCATGTCGATGAAGTCGATGACGATCAGGCCACCCAGGTCGCGCAGGCGCATCTGGCGTGCGACTTCATCGGCGGCTTCCAGGTTGGTGCGCGTGGCGGTTTCTTCGATGTCGCCGCCCTTGATGGCGCGGGCCGAGTTGACGTCGACCGAAACCAGCGCTTCGGTGTGGTCGATCACGATGGCGCCGCCGGATGGCAGCTGCACGGTGCGGGCGTAGGCCGACTCGATCTGGTGCTCGATCTGGAAGCGCGAGAACAGCGGCGCGTCATCGCGGTAGCGCTTGACGCGGTGCTCATGCTCGGGCATCACGTGGGCCATGAACTGGCGGGCCTGCTCGTAGACGTCGTCGGTGTCGAACAGAATGTCGCCGATGTCGCTGTTGAAGTAGTCGCGGATGGCGCGGATCACCAGGCTGGATTCCTGGTAAATCAGGAAAGCGCCCTTGCCGCCCTTGCCGGCGCCGTCAATGGCCGTCCAGAGCTTGAGCAGATAGTTCAGGTCCCACTGCAGCTCGGGTGCGCTGCGGCCGATGCCGGCGGTGCGCGCGATGATGCTCATGCCATTGGGGTACTCGAGCTGGTCCATCGCTTCCTTGAGCTCGGCCCGGTCGTCGCCCTCGATGCGGCGGCTCACGCCACCGCCGCGCGGGTTGTTGGGCATCAGGACCACATAGCGGCCTGCGAGCGACACGAACGTGGTCAGGGCTGCGCCCTTGTTGCCGCGCTCTTCCTTTTCGACCTGGACCAGCAGTTCCTGGCCTTCGCGGATCACATCGTTGATGCGTGCCTGGCTGACCGGCACGCCCTGCGCAAAGTATTGCTTGGAGATTTCCTTGAACGGCAGGAAGCCGTGGCGGTCTTCACCGTAGTCAACAAAGCAGGCTTCCAGCGAAGGCTCGACGCGGGTGACGACGGCCTTGTAGATGTTGCCCTTGCGCTGCTCGCGCCCTTCAATTTCAATTTCGTAGTCGAGGAGTTTTTGTCCATCGACGATCGCCAGGCGGCGTTCTTCAGCCTGTGTGGCGTTTACCAGCATCCGTTTCATGGGTAGCTTTCCTTATCGTTCTTCGTTTTGATGTCATGTCTCGAACATCAATCACCTGCCCAAAATGGGCTAACGACGCCGGAGGGACGCGGTGCGAACGTGGGGAATTGCCGGAGAGCTTTTGACTGCACCCTGGCCGACTGAAGAATCAGTCAGCGAAGTGGTCTGGGCGTAGGCGCGTGGATGGAGTGAGCAGGGGTCAAACAGGTTGTTGCTACCAAAAAAGTAGCTGCTAGCGCCCGATTTTCAAAGGCTGGAGGCTGATTTATGCCAAAAAGCAGGGTACCAAGGTACCGCAGGCATATATGAATCAGACTGACCCGTGTTGTCATCAGAGGGCTACCCATTAAAGGACTTGGTCTCAGCTGGATCCGCATGCAGCCTTTTGTGCGGGACTGGGGCTGCACACATGGTATTCCGTAGTTGTGTTCGCAAAACGTCGACTCGTCTGCACGGTAATCCGCTCGCCGCGAGGTGCCTGGCACTCGTCGCTTGCGGGCAATTGCCTGCAGGGCATCGACCTTCCAGCGAGGCTGTATGCGGGTTGTTAATAAGCCTTTTAATGGGCTTCGGACTTGGGTGGACTAAACTCCAGACAAATCAACCACTTACAGCATATCGCTAGTGAAACACATTATAGGGGTAGCGGCAGGCAAGGCAAGAAGACCGGTCAAAGCACCGGTTCGACCGATGGTTGCCGCCTCCCAACCCAGACCCCCGGCTCCGTCTCGCCCTCCTGTTCAAGAGGCGGCAGCGCCTGCGCCACCGCAGGCCACGCTGGTCACGGTCGACGAGGATTACGCCGGCCAGCGGCTCGACAACTTCCTGATCCGCCACCTCAAGGGTGTGCCCAAGACCCACGTCTACCGCATCATCCGCAGTGGCGAGGTAAGAATCAACAAGGGCAGGGCACAGGCCGATACCCGCCTTGAAGCCGGCGATATCGTCCGCCTGCCGCCGGTGCGCACCTCGGAACGGGCCGACCAGAAGGCCCAGGCCATGGCCGAGGAGGTGGCGCGCCACGGCGCCAGCTCCACCGTCGGCGGGTATGCGCCGTCGCGGGAATTTCCGGTCCTGTTCGAAGACGACTTCCTGCTGGCCATCGACAAACCGGCCGGCGTGGCGGTGCATGGCGGCAGCGGCGTGAGCTTCGGGGTGATTGAGCAGTTGCGCATGGCCCGGCCCCAGGCGGATTTCCTGGAGCTGGTGCACCGGCTGGACCGGGAAACCAGCGGCATCCTGCTGATCGCCAAGCGCCGAATGGCCCTGAAACTGCTGCAGGAACAGTTCCGCGAGCGCGAAACCGACAAGGTTTACCTGGCGCTGGTGAGCGGCAACTGGCCTGCCAATCACCGCGTGATCGACAAGGCGCTGCACAAATACCTGTTGCCCGGCGGCGCTGGTGAAGGCGAACGGCGCGTCAAGGTGGTGCCCAATGACCATCCCGACGGCATGCGCTCGGTCACGCTGGTCAAGGTCAAGTCCGCCTTTGCGGCCCTTCCCGCGGCCCCGGGCACCCCGTTTACCCTGCTCGAAGTCACCATCAAGACCGGCCGCACGCACCAGATTCGTGTGCACCTGGCCAACGAGGGCCACCCGATTGCGGGGGATGATAAATACGGCGACTTTGAGCTGAACAAGTCCCTGCAGAAGTCCGTTGCCGGGGGCGCTCCCCTGAAACGCATGTTTCTGCATGCCTGGAGCCTGAAATTCAACCATCCCAAGACGCGCAAAACCATTCATCTGGAAACGCCCTTGCCCGACGAGCTGCAGCAGTTTCTGTCGGTCCGGCCCCAGGGCAGCGCAGGACCCGCCGCACAACCGTGACGCGATGGCCCTTGCCCTGCAGCGCAGGGCGGGGCCAGCGACAATCAAGGCATGTACACCCGAAACTTTGACCTGATCGCCTTTGACTGGGACGGCACGCTGTTCGATTCCACGAAGATCATCATGCGCTGCATCCAGTCCGCCGTGCGGGATGTAGGCGGCACCATGCCCACCGACCAGGAGGCCGCCTATGTGATCGGCCTGGGCCTGATGCAGGCGCTGGCCCACGCGGCTCCCGACGTACCCGCAGAAAAATACCCCGAGTTGGGCGCGCGCTACCGCCACCATTACGCGGCCCACCATGACGACCTGGTCCTCTTCGATGGCGTGCTGCCGATGCTGGAGGCCCTCAAGGCGCGCGGCTTCCGGCTGGCGGTGGCCACCGGAAAATCCCGGCGCGGGCTGGATGAGGCGCTGCGGAGCGCGGAACTCAAGGGCATGTTTCACGGCTCGCGCACCGCTGACGAGACGGCCGGCAAGCCCGACCCGCGGATGCTGCATGAGTTAATGGAGGAATTCGGCTGCACGTCTCAGCGGGTGTTGATGGTGGGCGACACCACGCACGACCTGCAGATGGCGTTCAATGCGGCCTGCCCCAGTGTGGGGGTGAGCTACGGCGCGCACGAACCCGAAGCCTTCACGGCCCTGGCGCCGCGCCACGTGGCCCATTCGGTGCAGGACCTCCATGACTGGCTGCTGGCCAATGGCTAGTAATGGCTAGTACTAGCGACTGAAGGGCTTCCTATGGATGAGCTGTTACCCCTGTGCAATGCCAGCGACCTGGTCGAAGGCGGGGAGGCAGTGCCCTTCGATATCGACTATGCCGGTCTGACCTGCCGGGCTTTTGCCATTCGCTTCGAGGGCCTGCCGCATGCTTACCTGAACCGCTGCACGCATGTGGCCATGGAACTCGACTGGCAGCCCAACCAGGTGTTTGACGACAGCGGACAATGGCTGCTGTGCGCCAGCCATGGTGCGGCTTACCGGCCTGATACCGGCCAGTGCGCAGGCGGCCCCTGCCAGGGCGGGTTGATCAAAATCACGCTTTCGGAAAATGACGGGGTTGTTTATTGGCATTCCGCTTACAACCTCAGACCGGTACAGTTCTAATACTTCTCTAAACTAGCGACCATGAACGAATCCAACCGCCCCGACAATCCGAACGACACCTCTCCTGATCTCCTGCGGGAGTCGGATTTCAGGCCGAACCAGCCGGAGTCCCGTCCTTATCCGGAAGATCGTGCTCCTGAAACGGGAGCGAAAAAATCCCTTCAAACCGACCCGTCCCTGGCTCCCGGCTGGGAGCGTGCAACGCTGGAGAAGCTGGCGTTTGCATCGCTCAATGAGCAAAAAGCTGCCCGCCGCTGGAAAGCCTTTGTGCGCCTGGCCTGGCTGGCGTTTTTCATCGCGCTGGTGTGGATGCTCCTGCACCGCGGTACCCCCGCCACCGATGCGGCCGCGCCGCACACGGCCGTGGTGGAGATCAAGGGTGAAATCGCCGCCGGCGCCGACGCCAGTGCCGAGTTTGTCAATGCGGCGCTGCGTGCCGCGTTTGAAGACGATGGCGCCAAGGCCGTGGTGCTGCTGATCAACTCCCCCGGGGGCAGCCCGGTGCAGGCCGGCATGATGAATGACGAAATCCTGCGCCTCAAGATCAAGCACAAGAAGCCGGTTTATGCCGTGGTGGAAGAAAGCTGCGCATCGGCAGCCTATTACATCGCGGTGGCAGCCGACAAGATTTACGTCGACAAGGCCAGCATTGTCGGCAGCATCGGCGTGTTGATGGACGGCTTTGGCTTTACCGGCCTGATGGACAAGCTGGGCGTGGAACGCCGGCTGCTGACCGCTGGCGAGAACAAGGGCTTTCTGGACCCCTTCAGCCCGCAGAGCGACAAGCAGCGCGTGTATGCGCAGGCCATGCTGGACCAGATCCACCAGCAGTTCATCACGGTGGTGAAAGCCGGCCGCGGCAAGCGCCTCAAGGAGATGCCAGAGATGTTCAGCGGCCTGTTCTGGAGCGGCCAGCAGGCGGTGGAGCTGGGTTTGGCTGACCAGCTGGGCGGCCTGGAGTATGTAGCCCGCGAGGTGGTCAAGGCCGAGGAAATCATCGATTACACGCGCCGCGAGAATGTGGCCGAGCGCCTGGCCAAGAAGTTTGGCGCGGCCATGGGTGAAGGTGCCATCAGGGCTTTCAAGGCCATTCCGGCGATTCGTTAAGCGTCTTCTCAAAGCGCGAAACGCCAAAAAAGCCGCAGCAACACAAAACCAAAAAGGCCCGCAATAGCGGGCTTTTTTCATCGGGTTGCCCCCTGATGCGTGTCAGCGGCCTATGCAAAAAACCGTCGGCTGGTCCAGCGGCAGGACGGGTTTGTCGCGTTTCCAGCCGCTGACCTGCATGCTGCGCGATGAGGCCTTGTCCAGCGTCAGGCCGCAGCTCAGCGCCAGCCGTGTGTTGCCCTGCAGCGTCTGCAGCAGCGCCTGCAGCAGGGCCACATTGCGGTAGGGTGTTTCAATGAAAAGCTGGGTCTGGCCGGTTTTCAGGGCCAGCGACTCCAGCTCGCGGATGCGCTGGGTCCGCTCGCCGCTGTCTTGCGGCAAATACCCGACGAACGCAAAGTTTTGGCCATTGAGGCCGCTCGCCGCCAGCGCCAGCATCAGCGACATGGGGCCCGTCAGCGGCACCACCTGCAGCCCGAGGTCGTGCGCTGCGCGCACCACCGACGAGCCCGGGTCGGCGATCGCCGGCATGCCGGCCTCGCTGACCAGGCCCATGTCGTGGCCCTCCATCGCGGCCATGAGCAACGGCCGCGCATCAAAGTTGCCGGTGTGGTCACCCTTCTTGTGAACCTCACGCGGCAGCTCCTGAATCTGGAGCGACTGCAGCGTGTGCGCCAGGGGGTGCTGTTCGTTGATGCGCTTCAGGTAAGCGCGGGTGCTTTTGGCGTTCTCGCAAATCCAGCAGGACAGCCGGGCTGCGACCTGCAGCGTGCCCGAAGGCATCACGTCCTGAAGCGGGGCCTGGGTGTCGCAGCCAAAATCAAGCGGCGCGGGCACCAGGTAAAGCCGGCCTTTCACGGTGCCGTTCATGGGTGTTCCCCGCGGTCCGCGAACAGGGCTACGCCGGCCGCCTGGATCATTTTGCAGGTACGTATCAGCGGCAGGCCGACCAGTGCGGTCGGGTCGTCGTTGTCAATCGATTCGAGCAGCGCGATGCCCAGGCCTTCGCTTTTGGCGCTGCCGGCACAGTCATAAGGCTGCTCGGCGCGCAGGTAGTTTTCGATCTCGCCATCGGTGAGGTTCCGGAATGTCACCCGCACGGCTGCCAGGCTGCTTTGCTCGAACCCGCTATCCAGGCACACCACGGCCACGGCCGTTTGAAACACCACCGTCTGGCCCCGCATCTGGCGCAGCTGAGCAACCGCCCGTTCATGGGTGCCCGGCTTGCCCAGCGGCAGGCCGTTCAGGTCGGCCACCTGGTCGGAACCGATCACCACCGCATGCGGAAAATTGCGAGCCACCGCGCGTGCCTTGGCGAGTGCCAGACGTTCAGCCAGCAGGCGGGGCGTTTCGCCGGGCAGCGGTGTCTCATCAACGTCGGGAGTTGCCACCTCAAACGGGAGGTGCAGGCGCTGCAGCAGTTCGCGGCGATAAGGCGAGGTCGAGCCCAGCACCAATGGGCGACTTGTGGGCGTAAGGGCCGTGGCTGCCGTTGATGCGGCGACCGGGTTGAGGGCAGAGTTCATGCTCCGATTCTCTTACACTGCACCCATGTCCAGATCTCTTCAAGCCCACCGCCTCAACATGCAAGCCTTCGCCCACGACGGTGTGACGCTTGTCGAAACCACTTTGCTACAAGAATTGGAGCGGCTGGCCGAGGAAACACAGGAGCTGGGGCCTGATTCGGCTGTGAAGTGGCGGGCTCGTGGGGAGTTGCGTCCCCGCGCCGGTGCCGACGACGAGGTCTGGCTGCATTTGCAGGCGGAGGCGGCTGTGCCGCTGACCTGCCAGCGCTGCATGGGGGTGGTTGTCACCCCTGTCCAGGTGGATCAGTGGTACCGCTTTGTTGCCGACGAAGACATTGCGATGGCCGAGGACGATCAGTCCGAAGAAGATCTGCTGGTCATGGAGCCACAATTTGACCTGCTGGCCGTTCTGGAGGACGAGTTGTTGATGGCCTTGCCGCTGGTGCCCATGCATGACGAATGCCCGGTGGCGCCCAAGCTGCAGGCGGGGGAGGTAGAGATCGGCGCCGAGGCCGGTCAGAAGCCCAATCCTTTCGCGGCGCTGGCGCAGCTCAAGAAAAAGTAATGCATTTGTACTAAAAATGACGCTTGATGCTGCGAAAATTCGCACGAAGGCGGGGTCTCCCCGGTGTTGCCGGGTGAAGTGATGGTCAAAAGAGGCTGTATCGCGCTATAATCAAAGGCTTCGCGTGCCAATGTAGTGATGGGGCCCTGTAGACCAACATGCAGGTCCAGCTACCTGAATTCAAAAATCTGGCGCGTAATTTACCAACCCTATTACCCCCTCAGGAGCGGATCATGGCCGTCCAGCAGAACAAAAAGTCACCTTCCAAGCGCGGCATGCACCGCTCGCACAACGCACTCACCGTGCCAGGCATCGCTGTGGAATCCACCACGGGCGAAACCCACCTGCGTCACCACATCAGCCCCACCGGTTTTTACCGTGGCCGCAAGGTGCTGAAAACCAAATCCGAAGCGTAATTTCGCGCCTCATGCACTGGCCCGCACTGATCCTGCGGGCCTTTCTTTTGTCCATCATTCAATCTTGACTGCGCCGGTCTTTTCATGATCAGGATTGCTGTCGATGCCATGGGGGGCGACGTTGGCCCGGACGTGACCGTCCCGGCCAGCCTGGCCTTTCTGAGTGGCCATCCGGAAGCAGCGCTGGTTCTGGTGGGGCAGCCCGATGTTCTGGCGGCCCACCCGCAGTACGCCCTGCTGCAGTCACACCCCCGTTGCCAGTTCGTTGCCGCGAGCGAGGTCGTCACCATGGACGATCCGATAGAGATCGCCTTGCGGCGAAAGAAGAACTCGTCCATGCGCGTGGCCATGAACCAGGTCAAGGAGGGTGTTGCCCAGGCGGCCGTGTCTGCCGGCAACACCGGCGCGCTGATGGCCATTGCCCGCTACGTGCTGAAAACCATGGAGGGCATAGACCGGCCCGCCATTGCGACACAGCTGCCCAATGCCGCAGGTGGCGCGACCACGGTGCTGGACCTCGGCGCCAATGTGGATTGCACGGCGGATCATTTGCTGCAGTTTGCGGTGATGGGTTCAGCCCTGGTGGCGGCCATTTCCGGTAAACCTGCGCCCAGCGTAGGGCTGCTTAATATCGGTGAAGAGGCAATAAAGGGCAGCGAAATCATCAAAAAAGCCGGCGATTTGCTGCGATCTGCTTCTATTTCCGGTGATCTCAATTTCTACGGAAACGTTGAGGGCAACGATATTTTCAAGGGCACCACGGATATCGTGGTGTGCGATGGCTTTGTCGGCAATGTGGCCCTGAAGGCCAGCGAGGGGCTGGCGAGCATGATTGGGGGCTTCATTAAAGCGGAGTTTTCGCGCAACATCTTGACGAAATTCGCGGCAATTGTGGCCTATCCTGTGCTAACTGCGTTTAAAAATCGGGTAGATCACAGGCGTTACAACGGTGCCGCATTGCTGGGTCTGCAGGGCCTGGTTTTCAAAAGCCATGGATCCGCAGATGCTTTTGCTTTTGAGCGGGCACTCAATCGGGCTTATGATGCGGCTCGTAACAATTTGCTTGAGAGAGTTCGCGAACGCATCGCCCATGCCGCCCCCTTGTTGCTGGTTGCAGCACAGATGGCACCGGCCAGTGATGGAGTGAGTGCGGTTTCTTCGATGGCAGTTGACCCAGCAGTCTCTACACCGGCACACTAATCAATGACCCGTTATTCACGCATCACTGGCACCGGTAGTTATTTGCCACCGCGCCGACTGACCAATGCCGAGCTGGCCGCTGAGCTGGCCACCAAGGGCGTTGAAACTTCCGACGAATGGATTGTGGAGCGCACCGGCATCCGGGCCCGCCATTTCGCCGCGCCCGATGTGTCCAGCAGCGACCTCGCCGTGAAAGCTGCCCGGCACGCGCTGGAGGCGGCAGGCCGTCAGGCGTCCGACATTGACCTGATCATTGTTGCGACGTCGACGCCAGACATGGTGTTTCCCTCCGCCGCGTGCATCGTGCAGAACAAACTCGGTATTGCGGGTTGCCCCGCCTTTGATGTCCAGGCCGTTTGCAGTGGATTTGTTTATGCACTGACCGTGGCCGACGCGTTGATCAAAACCGGCTCGGCCACCAAGGCGCTGGTTATTGGCGCGGAAGTGTTCTCGCGCATCCTGGATTTTTCGGACAGGACCACCTGCGTGCTGTTTGGCGATGGCGCAGGTGCCGTGGTGCTGGAAGCGTCGGAGACGCCCGGCATCCTTGCCAGCGATCTGCATGCTGACGGCAAGCATGTCGGCATCCTGTGCGTACCGGGCAATGTATCGGGTGGCCAGGTGCTGGGCGATCCCCTCCTCAAAATGGACGGGCAGGCCGTGTTCAAGCTGGCCGTTGGCGTTCTTGAAAGCTCGGCCCGGGCCGCGCTGGCCAAAGCCAACCTGCGGGATACGGATATCGACTGGCTGATTCCGCACCAGGCCAACATCCGCATCATGCAGAGCACAGCGAAGAAGCTGAAGGTGCCCCCGGAAAAGCTGATCGTCACGGTCGACGAGCATGGCAACACCTCGGCAGCGTCCATCCCGCTGGCGCTGGATGCGTCCGTGCGCAGCGGCAAGGTGAAAAAAGGTGACACCCTCATGCTCGAAGGCGTGGGCGGCGGCTTTACCTGGGGTGCGGTGCTTCTCAACTATTGAGAGATGACTCCATGTATTTCCCGGCCAGCTACTGACCGACAGGTGGCCGCTTGAGTCTCGGACCGTCAGGCGTGTGGATGCCATTGCAATCCTGCTGCTGGTGGCGGCCTTCGTCCTGGCCGGCTGGAAAATCTTCAATCGCCTGCCTGCCGTCAGCTATGCGGGCACCGCAGCAGGCGGTGTTGCCGGGCGCTCCCCTGAAAGCCCCGCCGGGCGCAAGCCTGCCACCGCAGCAGCGTTCACTTGACTGCCGTTTCCGCTTCGAAAATCGCGGGCCGCATGGCGGCGGGTGGGGTGGGGCTTGCCTGATCGGTTGCCGTCCCGATGGGTTTCTTAGAATGGCGGGCGCTGACAGGTTCGCCGCTTGATAACTGGAGTAATTATTTGAAATCGTTCGCTGTTGTTTTTCCCGGCCAGGGTTCGCAGTCGGTGGGCATGCTGGACGCCTGGGGCGACCATGCTGTTGTCCGGCAAACACTCCTGGAAGCTTCTGATGCCTTGGGGCAGGACGTCGGCCAGCTGATCAAGAACGGGCCCAAAGAGACCCTCGCTCTGACGACCAATACCCAGCCGGTGATGCTGGTGGCGGGTGTGGCTGCCTACCGGGCGTGGATCGCGGAAACCGGCGCGGCGCCAGCTGCCGTGGCTGGCCATTCGCTGGGCGAGTATTCGGCGCTGGTGGCCGCGGGGGTGTTGTCGCTGGCGCAAGCCGCCCCGCTGGTGCGCTTTCGGGCCCAGGCCATGCAGGATGCCGTGCCCGTGGGGGTGGGCGCGATGGCGGCCATCCTGGGCATGGACGCGGCCCGGGTCATTGAGGGTTGTGCCGAGGCAGTCCGCACCTTTGGACCCAATACCGATGAGGTTGTGGAAGCCGTCAATTTCAACGACCCCCTGCAGACCGTCATTGCGGGCAGCAAGGCTGCGGTGGACAAGGCTTGCGAAGTGCTCAAAGCCAACGGCGCGAAGCGGGCCTTGCCGCTGCCGGTGTCGGCGCCGTTTCATTCGAGCCTGATGAAACCGGCCGCCGAGAAGCTCAGGGAAAAACTCGCTGCCGTCGATTTCGCGGTTCCGCAGATTCCCGTCATCAACAATATAGAAGTGGCGGTGGAGACGGATGCCGATCGCATTCGTGCGGCGCTTTATGAACAGGCGTTCGGACCGGTACGCTGGGTGGAGTGTGTCCAGGCCATCAAGGCGCGGGGGCTCACGACCATCGTCGAGTGCGGGCCGGGCAAGGTGCTGACCGGCATGGTCAAAAGGATAGACCCGGAATTGACGGGCGCGCCCCTGTTTGATCCGGCCTCGATGGCAGATGTGAAGGAGATGCTGGCATGAATGAAGTCAAGTTTGAGGGGCAGGTTGCGCTGGTCACCGGTGCATCGCGCGGCATAGGCGCTGCCATCGCGCTGGAGCTGGCCCAGAAGGGCCTGAAGGTAATCGGTACGGCCACCAGTGATGAAGGGGCGGCCAAAATCGGCCAGGCTCTCGCTGCTTTCCCGGGCTGTGCCGGCAGGAACCTGAATGTGAATGATGGAGCGGCCGCCGAAGCGCTGATAGACAGCATTGTCAAGGAACACGGCGGTCTGCAGGTGCTGGTCAACAATGCCGGCATCACGCGTGACATGCTGGCGATGCGCCTGAAGGACGACGACTGGGATGCAGTCCTCGACACCAATCTCAAGGCGGTGTTTCGCATGAGCCGCGCCGTGATGCGCACCATGATGAAGCAGCGCTATGGCCGCATCATCAGCATTACCTCGGTGGTGGGTGCGTCCGGCAACGCGGGTCAGTCCAACTACGCCGCCGCCAAGGCGGGTGTGGCGGGCATGACGCGTGCATTGGCGCGAGAACTGGGCTCACGCAACATCACGGTCAACTGTGTGGCGCCGGGCTTTATCGAGACCGACATGACGGCCAGCCTCCCTGAAGAGCAGCAAAAAGCGCTGCTGGGGCAAATTCCGCTGGGCCATCTCGGCAAGCCGCAGGATATTGCGCATACCGTGGCCTTTGTGGCCAGTCCGCAAGCGGCCTACATCACGGGCCAGGAAATTCATGTCAACGGCGGCATGTACATGTAGCCGCTCAGCCTGCGTCATGAGGCGCATGGGTTGACAGTGGTAAAACACATCAAATCGAGGCCGGTTTTTATCCGTCCGGCCTGGTGCTTAGGGAAGTGACCCTAACGCGGTAAAATCACGGATTAATTTACAACCCTCAGAGGGAACTATGAGCGATATCGAAGCACGTGTTAAGAAAATCATTGCCGAACAACTTGGCGTGGAAGAGGGTCAAGTCACCAGTGAAAAAGCCTTTGTGGCGGATCTCGGCGCTGACTCGCTTGACACCGTAGAGCTGGTCATGGCCCTGGAAGACGAGTTTGGCATTGAGATTCCCGACGAAGACGCCGAGAAGATCACCACCGTCCAGAATGCGATTGATTACGCCAATACCCATCAAAAGGCTTGAGGCACGAGGTTCTTGACCTTTGCCTTTGCCGTCATTCAACCTGAAAGGCCGTGCAGGGTCTTTTCGGGTTTTTTTCAGGATTACTGAATGAGCCGTCGTCGTGTCGTCGTGACAGGTTTGGGTTGCGTGAGCCCGGTAGGTACTACCGTCGCCGATTCCTGGACCAATTTGCTTGCCGGTACTCCCGGCATTGACCTGATCACGCAATTTGATGCAAGCAACTTTGCCTGCAAGTTTGCGGGCGAGGTGAAGGGTTTCAAGATCGAGGATTACATCCCCGAAAAGGAGGCCCGGCACATGGACCGCTTCATTCACCTGGGCTTGGCTGCGGCGTGCCAGGCGGTCGCTGACAGTGGCTTGCCTACGGGAGATGCGCTCGGTGAAGAACTGGCTACCCGCATCGGTTGCAACATCGGCTCGGGCATAGGCGGTTTGCCCATGATCGAGCAGACACACGCCGAACTGGTGAATCGCGGCCCGCGCCGCATTTCCCCGTTTTTTGTGCCTGCGTCCATCATCAACATGATCTCCGGGCATGTTTCCATCAAGTTTGGCTTCAAGGGGCCCAACATCGCTGTCGTGACGGCCTGCACGACTGGTCTTCATGCCATCGGACTGTCGGCGCGCATGATCGAGTACGGTGACTGCGACGTGATGGTCGCCGGCGGTGCCGAGTCCTGCGTCTCGCCTTTGGGTGTTGGCGGCTTTGCCGCGGCCCGCGCGCTGTCGACCCGCAATGACGACCCCAAGACCGCTTCACGTCCCTGGGACAAGGACCGCGACGGGTTTGTGTTGGGCGAGGGCGGCGGTGTTCTGGTGCTCGAGGAGTACGAGCACGCGAAGGCGCGCGGCGCGAAGATCTATGCTGAAGTCATCGGTTTTGGCATGAGCGCCGACGCCTATCACATGACCTCACCCGACATCAATGGCCCCCGCCGTTCGATGGCCATGGCATTGAAAAATGCAGGCGTCAATGCCGATCAGGTTCAGTACCTCAATGCGCACGGAACCTCCACGCCGCTGGGTGACCTGAACGAAACCAATGCCATCAAGGCGGCATTTGGCAGCCACGCAAAGAACATGGTGGTCAGTTCGACCAAGTCGATGACGGGCCATCTGCTGGGCGGCGCCGGCGGCATTGAGTCGGTATTCACCGTGCTGGCGTTGCATCACCAGAAGATTCCTCCGACCATCAACATGTTCAGCCAGGATCCCGAGTGCGACCTGGATTACTGCGCCAACGTGGCGCGCGACGCCAACATTGAGTTTGCGGTCAAAAACAATTTTGGATTCGGCGGCACCAACGGCACGCTGGTTTTCAAGCGCGTCTGACGCGCCCCGGTTTCGCCTTTTCAAGCACGCGCGCCCCAGCACCGCACTGATTGTCTTGATCACGCACAACGCCCCGCCGGTTGTCTATCCGCTGGGGCGTTCGCGTTTCCACGGCTGGCTATTGCTGGGTTTGTGGCTGGCGGGTTTGCTGCCGGTATTGGTTTGGGTTTACCTTGCCCGTCAACTGGATTGGCGGATGGCGCTGCTCCTTGCCGCTGTATGCGGTACGGGCGTCCTCGCATGGGGCGGTTGGAAAAAAGTTCCGTGTGGCAAGCTGGCATGGGACGGCGAATTCTGGCGCTGGGAAAGCCTGGCCTACCAGGCGGGCGTTGCCGGGTATGAACTCTCGGTGGTGGCTGATTTCCAGCACTTGCTGCTGCTCCGGCTTCAGAATCCGGCGCGCGCCGGACTCTGGCTTTGGGCGGAGCAAAGGGCATTGCCAGAGCGCTGGCTGGACTTGCGCCGGGCGGTGTATTCCCCGCACAAGCCGGCAGGCGCTTCCCGCTCATTGGACGGGATGCCTGCAGAGCCGTTGCCGGCTGTGGCAGTATCGGGCCATGAGTTTCCTGTTGATGCCACACGGATGAAGCCATGACTGCGGACGGGACACCCCTGCCATCCGAAAAAGCGGCTGATAGCGACGCCATGCTGGTCGAGCGCGCCGTGGCCGGGGACCAAAAGGCCTTTGAGCTGCTGGTGATCAAGTACCAGCGCCGCATTCAGCGCCTGATAGGGCGCATGGTGCGCGATGTGGATCTGGTGGAAGACATCGCCCAGGAAACGTTTATCCGGGCCTACCGCGCCCTGGCCCAGTTCCGGGGCGAGGCCCAGTTCTACACCTGGCTCTACCGGATTGCGGTCAATACCGCCAAAAAAGCCCTGATGGATCTCAAGCGGGATCCCACCGTTTCCGAAAATTCCTTTAAATCCGGAGAGGACGATGAAACTTCCCCGCTGGAAAACGAACTAACTAGCTCGGAAACGCCGGATGCCGTATTGGCCAGCAAGGAAATTGCGGAAATGGTCAACGCAGCTATGGAAGCATTGCCGGAAGAGCTTCGTCAGGCCATCACTTTGCGCGAAATCGAAGGGTTGAGCTATGAAGAAATCTCTGAGGCCATGAATTGTCCCATTGGCACAGTGCGGTCCCGTATTTTCAGGGCGCGTGAAGCGATCTCTGGGAAAGTCAAGCCCTTGCTGGAAAACCAGTCAGGCAAGCGCTGGTGATGCTGGTAGTTATTGGCTGGTATCCATGTCAAGAGCCTTGTTGAATCACTATTGAATCAATGAATGAATAACTGAATGAATAACGCCCTGTCTTTCAGCCTTTAAAGCCTTTAATAAACCGGCAGGCCCACTGCCCATGAACATCATGAAACCGTCTATGCAAACCAGTGAACTCATGTCTGCCCTGGCCGATGGCCAGCTGGGTGGTGAGGACTTTGCCGCCGCACTTCAGGCCTGCCAGCACGACGAATCTGCGTTTGCCAGCTGGGCCGCCTACCATGTGATCGGCGAGGTGTTGCGGTCCCCTGAGCCCGTGGTGCACGGGGCGGACCTGGCCTTTCTGGGGCGGCTGAACCAGCGCCTTTCGCAAGAGCCACAAGAGCCGTTGCTTCGGGCGCGCCACCAGCCTGTTCCCCCTGATTCAGCGGCGCAAGCCAGGGGAAAAACTGGTGCGAACGTGGTCCACCACCGCGGCGCGGCATCCAATGACAGCATGCTGCCCTGGAAGTGGGTGGCCGGCGTTGCTTCCCTGGCAGCCATTTCCGCCATCGCGTGGAACGCCTCGGGCCTGCTGATGCCTGATGCACCGCAGCTTGCCCAAGGCCCGGCTCAGCAGGTGCTGGTGGCTTCACCGCAGGGTCCGATAGTGCGCGATGCCCGGCTGGAGGAGCTGCTGGCCGCACACAAGCAGTTGGGTGGTGCATCCGCCTTGCAGGTGCCGTCGGGGTTTTTGCGAAACGCCACCTTTGAAACGCCTCAGAATGCAGGGCGTTGAATGAGCTTTTGCTGCGGCAGAGCCTTCAAAACAACCATGAATTTCAAGACTTATCGCCTTGTGGCCTTTTTTGTTTGGCCACTCGCCGCTATGAATTATGTAGCGGCCCAGGTGCCTTCGCCGGCCACGGCGTCCACGCCTGCCACGGCGGCGGAGTCCAGAAGCGTCAATGACTGGTTGATGCGCATGCACGAGGCCTCCAAAAAACGCTCCTATATTGGGACTTTTGTTGTTTCGTCGGGTGGCGCCATGTCGAGCGCAAAAGTCTGGCATGTCTGCGAAGGCAACCAGCAGGTGGAAAGGGTTGAAACCCTGACCGGGGCGCCGCGCTCTATCTTCCGGCACAACGATCAGGTCGTTACATTCATGCCCGACCACAAGGTGGTGCGCAGCGAAAAACGGGAATCCCTGGGTATGTTTCCCGAGTTGCTCCAGTCAACCGACAGCCGCATTGCCGATTTCTACAAGATGCGGCATGACGGCGTAGAGCGGGTGGCTGGCGTCGAAGCGGACGTCGTGATGCTGGTTCCCAAGGACAGCATGCGTTTTGGCTACCGTATTTGGACCGAGCAAAAAAAGGGCCTGGTGGTGAAGTTGCAGACCCTGGACGCTGATGGCAAGGTGCTCGAGCAGGCCGCGTTTTCGGAGCTGCAGCTCGATGCGCCGGTCAAAATGGACCAGCTTATCCAGATGATGGGCAAGGTGGACGGCTATCGCGTTGAGAAGCCTGTGATGGTGAAGACCACGGCCAGCGCCGAAGGCTGGGTGCTCAAAGCGCCTGTTGCCGGGTTTAAACCCATGAGCTGCTACAAGCGCCCCGCGGCGAACGCCGCGCCAGGTGCCGAGCCTCTGCAATGGATTTTCTCCGACGGGCTGGCCTCCGTCTCCATCTTTGTGGAACCCTATGACCGGCAACGCCATGAGAAGGAATCCAGCCTGTCACTGGGGGCCACCCAGACGCTGACCAGGCAAGTGGACGCTTACTGGGTAACCATCATGGGTGAAGTTCCCATGGCAACTTTGCGCCATTTTGCCAATGGGCTGGAGCGGAAAAAGTAGTCGGTGCCTGCGCGGGAGTTGTTGCCGGAAAATTTTCCGCGTGGGGCGCAGGTGCCGCATATTGCCCGTATTGTTTTTTCTCTGGCGTCCCTATTTCCTTCCCACAAGTTTTGCTTGCCTGATTACCAACATTTACGACGAGGCCGATGATGCTTGAATTGAACCGGAAACCCCTGCGCTCCTATTTGCTCGCAGGTCTGTTGGGCGTGGTGACAGCCACCGTGGTGCTGCCTGTCGCTCCCGCGTGGGCGCAGGTCCGCACGCTGCCTGACTTCACCGATCTGGTTGATCAGGTCGGCCCCTCGGTGGTGAACATCCGCACGATAGAAAAAGTGAAAGCCTCGGGTGCGGGAAGCGTGGATGAGCAAATGCTGGAGTTTTTCAGGCGTTTCGGGATTCCCGTACCACCCAACATGCCGCGCGCGCCGCGTCCAGACCGCGGCCAGCCCCAGCCCGACGAAGAGCAGCCGCGTGGTGTGGGTTCCGGCTTCATCCTCACGGGAGACGGTTTTGTCATGACCAATGCCCATGTGGTGGAGGGCGCCGATGAAGTGATTGTCACGCTGACTGACAAGCGTGAATTCAAGGCCAAAATCATCGGAGCGGACAAGCGCAGCGATGTGGCGGTCGTGAAGATAGAGGCAAGCGGGTTGCCGGCCGTGAAAATCGGTGACATCAACCGCCTGAAAGTGGGCGAATGGGTGATGGCCATCGGCTCACCGTTTGGCCTTGAAAACACCGTGACGGCGGGTATTGTGAGCGCCAAGCAGCGCGATACCGGCGACTACCTGTCCTTCATCCAGACCGATGTGGCCATCAACCCCGGCAACTCGGGTGGGCCCCTGATCAACATGCGCGGGGAGGTCGTGGGTATCAACAGCCAGATCTATTCACGTTCTGGCGGCTTTCAGGGCATTTCGTTTTCCATCCCGATTGACGAGGCAACGCGTGTTTCAGACCAGCTGCGCAGCAGTGGTCGGGTCACACGTGGACGCATCGGGGTGCAGATCGACCAGGTCAGCAAGGAAGTGGCCGAATCCATCGGTCTGGGCAGTCCCCGCGGGGCGCTGGTCAGAGGCGTGGAGGCTGGTGCACCTGCAGAAAAGGCAGGCGTAGAAGCCGGCGACATCATCATCAAGTTCGACGGCAAGCAGATCGAAAAATCCAGTGATCTTCCGCGCATGGTCGGCAATGTGAAGCCCGGCACCAAGGCGGTGGTGACCGTCTTCAGGCGGGGTGCTACCAGGGATTTGCCGGTGGTCATCGCGGAGGTGGAAGCAGAGAAGCCCCTTCGCAAGGCCTCGTCACCGGAAGCCAAACCGCCGGTCGCCGGCCCTGCACAGGCTTTGGGCCTGGTGGTGAGCGACCTGCCGGATGCACAGAAAAAGGAACTCAAGATCAAGGGCGGGGTCCGGGTAGACAGCGCCGAGGGTGGAGCCGCCCGTGCAGGACTTCGCGAGGGTGATGTGATCGTTGCGATTGCCAACTCCGAAATCACAACCGTCAAGGAGTTCGAGGCTGCGCTCGCAAAAATTGACAAGAGCAAGCCCGTCAATGTGCTGTTTCGCCGGGGAGAACTGGCGCAGTTTGTGTTGATCCGGCCGGCACGTTGATGGTTTGAGTTCGTCTGGCGATGAGGGCCTTCTCCACGCTGTGGTTCCTCTCGCTAGGTGCATGAAAGACCCCCATACCCCGTCCGGGTTGGGGGTTTTTCGTCACACCAGGCGCAGTTTTGGCGTCTTCAAAAAATATATTTCGAGGGTGATGATCTTTAAATTTGTTAGTGCTTACTCACAAATCGGGGTGGCCCAATGATGAATTTGAGTAGAATGCTGTAGAGCTTTGGTACCTTTTTGATATATCGAGGTTCTTGATGGCCAAGATTCTTGTGGCTTTCATCCTCAATTCCATCCATTCAGTGCTGATCCACAGATCGCCCACAAGTTGTCCAGAGCCAAGCAATATAAAATTGTGAATAAGTTGTGCATAAGTTTCCTGTTGCTAGCCTGCAACGACAAAAATATGGGGATTTCGGGACTGTTCGCCGCTGGCTTTTTGCCTACAATGAAGTTCCAACTATCGCAGTTGCCATAGATTGTTGGTTCAGGGCGCGTCACTACTCGACGCGCCCTTTTTTATGGTCCATTGCGAATGACGTGCAATCTCTTCGCAATACTTTCAAGCACTTAGGTGTTCTCGTTGATGAATCACATCAGAAATTTTTCGATCATTGCGCACATTGATCACGGCAAATCCACGCTGGCTGATCGCATCATCCAGCGCTGTGGTGGTTTGCAGGATCGCGAGATGAGTGCGCAGGTTCTCGATTCAATGGATCTTGAGAAGGAGCGTGGGATAACCATCAAGGCGCAGACCGCTGCGCTCAAATACAAGGCACGCGATGGCCAGATCTACAACCTCAATCTGATCGACACACCAGGCCACGTTGACTTCTCGTATGAAGTGAGCCGCTCGCTGTCTGCTTGCGAGGGCGCGCTGCTGGTGGTGGATGCCAGCCAGGGTGTGGAGGCGCAGACCGTCGCCAATTGCTATACCGCGCTGGATCTCGGCGTGGAGGTGGTGCCCGTGTTGAACAAGATGGATTTGCCGCAGGCCGACCCCGAGAATGCCAAGCAGGAAATCGAGGACGTGATCGGTATTGATGCAACCGATGCCATCCCCTGCAGCGCCAAGACCGGCATGGGCATCGACGAAATTCTGGAAGCTGTGATCGCCAGGGTGCCGCCGCCCAAGGGCAATCCGGACGGCGCATTGCGCGCCATGATCATCGACAGCTGGTACGACGCGTACGTGGGCGTCGTCATGCTGGTGCGCGTGGTGGACGGGCGCCTTGCCAAAGGCGACCGCATCAAGCTCATGGCCAGCGAAGCCATGTACAACGCAGAGCAACTTGGCGTCTTCACGCCGCACACAGAGCCGCGCCAGTCGCTGGAGGCCGGTGAGGTGGGCTTTGTGATTGCGGGTATCAAGGAGCTGCAGGCGGCGCGCGTGGGCGATACCGTGACCCTGATCAAACCCGGCACGGGTGGCGCGGCCTTCACGGCCACGCAAGCGCTGCCCGGCTTCAAGGAAATCCAGCCCCAGGTGTTTGCCGGGCTCTATCCGACCGAGGCCAGCGAGTACGACTCCCTGCGCGATGCGCTGGAAAAGCTCAAGCTCAACGATGCCTCGCTGCATTACGAGCCGGAAGTCAGCCAGGCCCTGGGCTTTGGATTTCGTTGTGGCTTCCTGGGCCTGCTTCACATGGAGATCGTCCAGGAGCGGCTGGAGCGGGAGTTCGACCAGGACCTGATCACGACTGCGCCCAGCGTGGTGTACGAGGTGCTCAAGGCCGACGGTGAGATCATCAAGGTTGAAAATCCCTCCAAAATCCCCGATGCCGGCAGGGTCACGGAGATTCGCGAGCCCATCGTGACTGTGCACCTGTACATGCCGCAAGACTACGTCGGCGCCGTCATGACGCTGGCCAACCTCAAGCGCGGCGTGCAGCTGAACATGGCCTACCACGGCAAGCAGGTCATGCTGACCTATGAGATGCCGCTGGGCGAGATCGTGCTCGATTTCTTTGACAAACTCAAATCGGTTTCGCGCGGCTACGCGTCGATGGACTACGAATTCAAGGAGTTCCGGGCCTCCGACGTGGTGAAGGTGGACATTCTGCTCAACGGCGAGAAGGTTGATGCGCTGTCCATCATTGTTCACCGCAGCCAGTCCGCCTACCGGGGCCGGGCGGTGGTGGCCAAGATGCGCGAGATCATCTCGCGGCAGCAGTTCGACGTCGCCATCCAGGCGGCCATCGGCGCCAATATTATTGCGCGTGAGACAATCAAGGCGCTGCGCAAAAACGTGATCGCCAAGTGCTACGGCGGGGATATTTCACGCAAACGCAAGCTTCTCGAAAAACAAAAAGCGGGCAAGAAGCGCATGAAACAAATCGGTTCGGTGGAGGTGCCCCAAGAGGCTTTCCTCGCCATATTGCAGGTAGAAGAATAATGGGCAACACCATGAGTTCCATCACCGCGTTGGTGCTGGCGGCGTTTGTCGGCTACGGGGGTGCCTGGTATCTGGGCGCAGTGGAGGGCAACTTCTCGCTGCTGCTTTTCCTGGCAACTGTGGTCACCGGCATTTACTGGCTGGCGGAGCGGTTTTATTTCCTCCCGCAGCGGCGCAAGGCTGTTGCCGTACTTGAACAGACCGCGGCCAAGCGCCAGGCCGAGCTGGCCAAAATGGGTATCAGCCAGGTTGACAGCAATGTCAGCGAAGCCAGAACCCGGCTCATCATGCAGCCCTGGTGGCTGGACTGGACCGCCGGCCTGTTCCCGGTGATTGTGGTGGTCTTCCTGCTGCGTTCCTTTCTGTTTGAGCCTTTCAAGATCCCGTCGGGCTCCATGATCCCGACCCTGCTCATCAATGACCTGATTCTGGTCAACAAATTCCACTACGGTGTGCGCCTGCCCGTCATCAACACCAAGCTGTTTGACAACCACAGCCCGCAGCGCGGGGATGTGATGGTGTTCCGCTACCCCCCCAAGCCCAGTCTGGACTACATCAAGCGCGTGGTCGGTGTGCCCGGAGACGAGGTGGCTTACCTCAACAAGAAGCTGACCATCAATGGCAAGCCGCTGCCCAAAACGTCTTTGGCCGATTTCTTCGATGAAGATGCGCTGCGCTACGCCAAGCAGTTTCAGGAAACGAATAGCGCACGGACGTACCGCCTGCTCAATGACGACGACCGGCCGGCCTTTGTGGCCGGCGCGGAGGACTTTCCGTTCAAGCAAAATTGCCGTTACAGTAGCGAGGGCGTGGTCTGCAAGGTGCCGGAAGGGCACTACTTCATGATGGGTGACAACCGCGATAATTCGCTGGATTCCCGCTATTGGGGCTTTGTCCCCGAGAAAAACATCGTGGGCAAGGCCTTTTTTGTCTGGATGAACTTCGGCAACCTCAAACGCATCGGTTCTTTTCAGTAATTGCGGCACGGCGTAGGCGCTCCGGGGGTGATCAAGCGGTCACCCGCGGGGGCCACCCTGCCAGAGCAGGAGAAAAAATGAAACATCAGCAACGTGGCATGTCCTTCATTGGTATTTTGTTTGTCGGCGGCGTCATCGGTTGCGCTGGTATCCTGGCGGCCCAAGTTTTGCCAACTTTGATTGAATTTCAGGCCATCAACAAAGCTGCCAGCAAGGCCAGGGAAGGCAATACGGTGGCTGAAGTGAAGTCCATTTTTGACAAAGCCGCGGCGATTGACGACATCAAATCGATTACCGGCAAGGACCTTGAGATCACGAAAGAGGGCGACAAGACCGTGGTGGCTTTCGCCTATACCCGTGAAATCCACATGGCAGGTCCCGCTTACCTGCTGCTGAAGTACAACGGCCGATCCAAATAAGTGAGAGCCAGCGCCACCTCAAGCCCAGACCTGCTGGCACTGCAAAAACGCCTGCAGCACGAGTTTTCCAATCCGAAACTGCTGGCGCAGGCGCTCACGCATCGCAGTTTTTCCGCCGACCACAATGAGCGGATCGAGTTTCTGGGCGACTCCGTATTGAACCTCGCGGTGGCCGGCCTGCTGTATGAGCAACTGAGCGAGTTGCCTGAGGGCGATCTGTCCCGCGTGCGTGCCAACCTTGTCAAGCAGGACACCCTGCACAAGCTGGCGGTGACGCTGGGCCTGCCCGAGATGTTGCGGCTCGGCGAGGGCGAGGCCCGGTCTGGCGGGCAGAAACGGCCCTCCATCCTGGCGGATGCGCTGGAGGCCGTGATAGGCGCGGTCTATCTGGATGCGGGCTTCGACAAGGCCGACCAACTGGTGCGACGCCTGTTCAGGAACGTTGAAATCAACCCGCAGATGCAGGCCATTGGCAAGGACCCGAAAACCGAATTGCAGGAGTGGTTGCAAGGGCGCAAAATGAACCTGCCAATTTATCGGGTGGTCGGCACGATGGGTGCGGCCCACAAGCAGACATTCGATGTGGAGTGCGAAATCACCGAATACGGACGGGCCGAGCGAGGGATCGGTGGTTCACGCCGGGCGGGTGAACAGGCGGCGGCGGCCGCCATGCTGATCTACCTCAAAACCCTGGATTCCTGACTCGGCGTCGCAACCGCGCCCCGCCCAACACCATTTGAGAGACCATGAGTACAGGTAAAAAAGAGCCGAAGAAGCCGGCGAATATATCGCTTGAATTGCCCGCTGACGAGGCGCAGGGTCCTGACGCGCTGGATGCCATGCTGGCCCAGGCCTTGTCATCGCGTGCTGCAGCGGGGGCTGTTCCAGATACTCCGCCCGTCGAAACGCAGCGCTGCGGCCTGATTGCCATCGTCGGCAAGCCCAACGTGGGCAAATCCACCTTGCTCAACGCCCTGGTGGGCCAGAAGATCAGCATCACCTCGCGCAAGGCACAGACCACGCGCCACCGTATCACCGGTGTGCGCACGGTGGGCGCCACTCAATTTGTGTTTGTGGATACCCCGGGTTTCCAGACCCGGCACGGCAATGCCCTGAACCGTTCGCTGAACCGCACGGTGGTGGGCGCCGTCAACGACGTGGACCTGATTGTTTTTGTGGTGGAAGCCGGCCAGTTCAACCTGGCCGATGCCAAGGTGCTGGCCCTGTTGCCCGCAAAAACACCGGCCATTCTGTTGGCCAACAAGTTTGACCTGATCTACCGCCGCGCCGAGCTTGCGCCCTGGTTGCGCTCCATGCAGGAGCGTCACAACTTTGCCGAGTTTGTGCCCATGTCCGCCAACAACGCCAAGGATATTGAACGGCTGTTCGGCATCTGCGAGAAGTATTTGCCGGTGCAGCCCTGGATGTACCGCGCCGACGAACTGACCGACCGCAGCGACCGCTTCATGGCCGCCGAGATCATTCGCGAAAAACTGTTTCGCCTGACCGGCGACGAGTTGCCTTACACCTCCACGGTGATCATTGACAAGTATGAAGAAGAGGGCAACCTGCGCAGGATTGCCGCCACCATCGTGGTAGAGCGCGATGGCCACAAGGGCATGGTGATTGGCGAGAAGGGCGAAAAGCTCAAGCGAATTGGCACCGAGTCCCGCCATGAGCTTGAAACGCTCACCGGCAACAAGGTATTCCTGGAGATATGGGTCAAGGTGCGCTCGGGTTGGGCGGACGACGAAGCTCGGGTCAAGACATTCGGGTATGAATGAGGCCCCCACGCTTGTCGCTTCGCGTACTGCGCTGCCCCCCGAGGGGGCCGCTGCGCCTGCGGCCCGGCGAAGCCGGTTCCGCGGCCCCTGCTGGGAGGGGAGAGCTTGCGCCGGTGTGGCGGTGAGCTGTTGGTCTGCTGCCTGACGCCTTGATCATGGCCACCAAACGCATCGGTGACGAGCCGGCCTACGTGTTGCACCGCTACGACTGGAGTGAATCCAGCCTGATTCTGGAGATATTTACCCGCCAGTATGGACGGGTGGCGCTGGTGGCGCGTGGGGCAAAAAAGCCCAGTTCCAGCTTCCGGCCGATTTTGCTGCCCTTGCAGCCCTTGCACATTGCCTTCGGCGGCGATGCCGAAATCCGGACCCTGAAAAGCGCGGAGTGGCAAGGCGGCCACGTCATGCCCACCGGCGATGCCCTGCTGTCGGGTTACTACCTGAATGAGCTGCTGATGCGCCTGCTGGCCCGCGATGACCCGCACCCGGTGCTCTTTGACGCCTATTCGGCCACGGTGCAACTGCTGGCCAGCCAGAGCGTGGACACGCTGCAGCTCGCCCTGCGGGCTTTTGAGCTGCGTTTGCTGCGCGATATTGGCCTGTTGCCCCTGCTGGATGCCGAGACGGCAACGCTGGCGCCCCTGGAGCCTCAGGCCCGTTATGTGCTGGTGGCGGAGGCCGGCCTCAGGCAGGCCCATGACGACGACCGCAACAGCCTGCCCGGCGTGCAATGGCAGGCGCTGCAGCAGGCGCTGGGCGACAACGCCCTGTTTTCCGACACGGTGCGGGCCTGCATCCCCGGCCTGAATGAACTTAAAACCCAGTTGCGGGCGCTGCTGCACTACCATTGCGGTGTGAAGGTCCTGAAAACCCGGCAAATGATGATGGACCTGCAGGCCCTTTAACCGTCAATACCGCCATGCCCCTTTTTCGTCAGTCTGACCACCCACCCGCCCCCACGGGCGTTCACAAGACCGCCCTTTCGGTCAATATCAACAAAGTCGCGCTGCTGCGCAACACGCGGCATATCGACATTCCGAGCGTGCTGCGTGCCGCAGAGCTGTGCCTGGAGGCGGGTGCCCAGGGCATCACGGTCCACCCACGGCCGGACGAGCGGCACATCCGCCCCGATGATGTGTACGAACTCGCGGCCCTGATGAAAGACTGGCCTGACCGCGAGTTCAATATTGAAGGCAATCCCTTCCAGAACCTGATGGGTTTTGTGCGCGACCTCACGGCACGGGGTTTGCCGCTGCATCAATGCACGTTTGTGCCCGACAGCGAAGACCAGTTCACCAGCGACCATGGCTGGAGCTTTCCCGCAGATGCCGACCGCTTGCAGCCACTGATCGAGCAGGCCCATGCCCGCAGCGTGCGCGTGAGCCTGTTCATGGACCCCGTTGCTGAAGCCATGGCTGCTGTCAAGGCCGTGGGGGCTGACCGGGTGGAGTTCTACACCGAAAGCTATGCCCGGGCCTCGTCAGGCACGGAAAGAAGCGAAGCGCTCGGCCGGTTCGCCAGCGCCGCCCGCGCCGCTGCTGCCCTCGGTCTGGGCATCAATGCCGGGCATGACCTGAACCGTGACAACCTGACCGCGTTCCTGCGCTCAGTCCCCGGTGTTCAGGAGGTCTCGATCGGCCACGCCCTGATAGCCGACGCGCTGGAGCTGGGCTATACCGCGACCGTGAAAGATTACCTGCGCCGTATTGACGAAGCCTTTGCCGTGACGACCTGATGATTTACGGCGTGGGTACCGACATCTGCGACGTGCGCCGCATCCGCGCCAGCCTGGAGCGTCATGGCGAGCGCTTGGCCCAAAAAATCCTCAGCGAAGCCGAGCTGGCCACGTGGAAGGAGCGCAGCGAGCGCTGGCCGGATCGCGGCGTGCGCTACCTGGCCACGCGGTTTTCAGCCAAAGAGGCTTTCAGCAAGGCGATTGGGCTGGGCATGCGCATGCCCATGACCTGGCGCCATTGCGAAATTTCCAAAGCGGCCAGCGGCAAGCCCGAGATTGTGCTGCACGGTCCGCTCAAGGACTGGTTTGAGACCCGCCAACTGAGTGTGCATGTCAGCGTGACCGATGAGAACGAGTATGCGGCCAGCTTTTGCGTCGTAGAGAAAAACGACTTCTAGCTATGCGATATTTGAGTAGGCAGCTATCAATTAAATAGCAACCCTGAAGTGGTAACCTTGAAATATTTCCCATGACCCAGCACGCTCCCCTGATCATCGACATTGCGGGCCTGTCCCTCACCAAGGCCGACCGCCGGCGCCTGAAGCACCCGCTGACCGGGGGCATCATCCTGTTCGGCCGTAACTGGAAAGACCGCCAGCAGCTCACGGACCTGTGCGCCGACATCAAACGCGTCCGCCCCGATTTGTTGATTTGCGTCGATCACGAAGGCGGCCGTGTCCAGCGCTTCCGGACCGACGGTTTCACCCATCTGCCGCCCATGCGTGCGCTGGGTGCGTTGTGGATGAAGGACCAGCTGGCCGCCACCAATGCGGCCACCGCCTGCGGTTATGTACTGGGTGCCGAGTTGCGTGCCTGCGGCGTGGACTTCAGTTTCACGCCGGTGCTGGATCTCGATTGGGGCGAAAGCGGTGTCATCGGCGACCGCGCCTTCGGCCGCGACCCGCGCGTGGTCAGCCTGCTGGCCAAAAGCTTGATGCATGGCCTGCTGCAAAGCGGCATGACCAACTGCGGCAAACATTTTCCCGGCCATGGTTTCGTCAAGGCCGATTCGCACACTGACATTCCGGTCGACAAGCGCAGCCTCAAGGCCATCCTCGCCGACGATGCCGCGCCTTATGAATGGCTCAACACCACGCTGACCAGCGTGATGCCGGCGCATGTGATTTACCCCAAGGTCGATGCCAGGCCGGCGGGGTTTTCGGAAAAATGGCTGACCTTCATTTTGCGCGGCCAGCTCGGTTTTGGCGGCGCGATTTTCAGCGACGACCTGAGCATGGCCGGGGCACGCCTGCTGGACGGCAAAGAGGTTAGCTACCCCCAGGCCGCGGTGGCCGCGCTCAACGCCGGCTGCGACATGGTGCTGCTGTGCAACCAGTCCGTGGGAGACGGCAAGCCCGTCGATGAATTGCTCGACGGCATGGCCGAGGCGCTGCTCAAAGGCCAATGGGAGGCGCTGGAGTCCAGCGAAATGCGCAGGCTTGATCTGCTGCCAGTGACGCCAGCCCACGAATGGGACGAGCTCATGTTGCACCCCGCCTATATGCATGCGATGGGCTTGATTCCCTGAGGCAAGTCAGGTCAAAAATTCCGGATTCGCTATCAATTAAATAGCTTAATGTGCCAGATTTATATGGGCTACAGCGATATTTTTTGCTAAATAGTCAAGATTCCTGAGCCAGCATCGATCACGGCTTCTCAGCGGTTTGTCTGACCGTCTGCCGGTCTTTCATTGCCAAGGTTCGGGGGGCGCTGGCCACCGTTGATGGTTAATTCAAATTAAAACCAGATCGTCAGTTTTCAACGTTCAGGGTAGGAGGCACCGCTCCCTGCGTAGAGCGCTTTCGATTCAATCGTTACAGCCCACTAGCCGAGGCCGGTCAGTCTAAGGTATCGTCAAATCCTCTTCGTCCACTTTTCCTTTGTTTGGGAGTACTCACCATGAAATCAATCCAACGCAGGGCCGCCATGCTGCTGGTCGGTGCTCTGGCGGCAGGCGGGGTGCTGGCGCAGGGGGTAGCGCCAGTTCGGGTCGGCTCCAAAATCGACACCGAGGGAAAGCTGCTGGGCAACATGATTGTCCTGGCGCTGGAGGCCAACGGCATCAAGACCGAAAACAAAGCCTCGCTGGGAAACACCAAGGTCGTGCGTGGCGCCATCACGGCCGGCGAAATTGATCTTTACCCGGAGTACACCGGCAACGGCGCTTTTATCTTCTCGGAAGAATCCAGCCCGGTCTGGAAGAACGCCAAGGCGGGCTACGAGCGCGTCAAGACGCTGGACTACGACAAAAACAAAATCGTCTGGCTCGAGCCCTCGCCGGCCAACAACACTTGGGCGATTGCCGTTCGCAAAGAGGTGGCGAACGCCAACAAGCTCAAGACCCTGGACGATTTGGGCAAGTGGATCACGGGCGGCGGGCAGTTCAAGCTCGCGGCATCGGCTGAGTTTGTCGAGCGGTCTGATGCGTTGCCGGCTTTTCAGGCGGCCTACAATGTGGTGGTCTAATTTAAACAGACACAACGATAGGTTTTTTCAAACCTAAATGGCGCAAGACGTGAAAAATCAGAAATCCCGAAGAACCTTTGATGCGAGCTTCAAGCTCCAGGTGGTTCAGATGATCAAAGCTCAAGGACTGAGCATCGGCCAGGTCTGCAAGGACATGAATCTGGGGGAAAGCGCCGTCAGACGCTGGCTCACTCAGTTTGAAGCCGAGCAGTCGGGCCAGAGTGGCATTGGCAAACCCATCACGGCAGAGCAACAGCGCATTCGTCAGTTGGAGTGCGAGAACAGGCAACTGCGAGGCGATGTCGAAATCTTAAAAAAAGCGTCGGCCTTCTTTGCCCGCGAACTCAAATGAGCTACCAGCTCGTTGAGGACTTGCAAAAGAAGGCTACCCCCCAAGTGCCCGTTAGCCAGACGTGCCGAATCCTCGAAATTAGCCGCTCCGGATACTACGCGGCGCGTAAGCGCAGCCAGCAGGCACCCGTGGTGTGCGCAGCCAGCGTTCATTTGCAAGCCGCTTTCGCGGCCAGTGGCCGCGCTTACGGTAGCCGCAGATTGCGTGCTGCGCTGCACGCACGAGGCGTGACCGTGGGACGTCACCGGGTACGTAGCCTCATGCGTGCCCATGGGCTGCGCTCGGTCTGGAGGCGCAAGTTTGTGCACACCACGAACAGCAAGCACGGTCTGGCCGTCTCGCCGAACGTGCTGGACCGGCAGTTCGAGCAAACGGCACCTGATCGGGCTTGGGTTTGCGACATTACCTATATTCGCACGCGTAGTGGCTGGCTGTATCTGGCTGCAGTGCTGGACTTGCATTCGCGCAGGATCGTGGGCTGGGCTACTGCTGGAGATATGCAGGCTACGCTGGTGACGACGGCCTTGCAGATAGCCATTGCGCAGCGCAATCCCAGTCCTGGGCTAATCGTGCACTCAGACAGGGGCACGCAGTACGCGAGTAGCGCGCATCAGGCGCTGCTGAAAAAGCATGGGCTGGTAGGTAGCATGAGCCGAAAAGGCAACTGCTGGGATAACGCTGTGATGGAGCGTTTCTTCCTGAATTTGAAAATGGAACGGGTCTGGCAAAAAGACTACGCAAATCACAGTGAGGCCACAAACGACGTTGCTGACTACATCGTCGGCTTCTACAACTGTGAACGACTGCATTCAAAACTGGGAAATTTGTCACCCATTGCCTTCGAGCAAAAATCGGCAACTCAACAACCTATCGATGTGTCCGAAATAACTTGACCACCACACAACTTCAAACTCAAACCCGACCAAATCCTGACGCTGGCTGGCGGTGATACGGCGGTCACGATACGCGCGGCAGCCGAAAAAACCTCTGGCGTGAACGCCGCCATGGCCTATGGCACCGATGGTGCGGTGGCCGCGCTGGGTCTGGTGATCATGGAAGACCCAAAAGGCGTTCAGCCCATTTACGCGCCCACGCCCATCATTCGGGAAGAAACGCTCAAGAAAAATCCAAAAATCAGGGACGTGCTGGCCCCTGTGTTCAAGGTGCTGGACGGTCCGACCCTGCAGGCATTGAACGCGAAGATTCAGCTTGACGGACAGGATGCCAAAAAGGTGGCTTCAGATTTCCTGAAGTCCAAGGGGCTGCTGAAGTAAGCCTGTCGCGTGACTCAGGGGCGCCGTCCTTCTGGAGATCCTTCGGGATCGCCTCCACCGCGATGGAGCCCCGTCCTGGCGGCCATGTCGTTCCTTGGGGCGGGCGTTCTTTACGGCCTGCCGTTTTTGCGCGTGGCGCCCAACCGTCTGGTATCGGGCGAACCCATTTCCTTGATTGCGGTGCTGCAGGTGTTGCAAGGTCCTGGCTGGTTGCTGGCGGTTTTAATGGCCTCCTTGCTGCTGGCCGCATTTTTTAAACCCGGTCGCGCACTGCTGTGGTCCGTGGTCTTGGTTTCCTGCGTGCTGGTGAGTGGCCTGATCTGGCTCGCAGGCAGGTATGCGTCCTTCGTCGCAGAGGCCGAGTCGCCCCTTGCCCGGACCTCACTGGGTGGCGCATTCTGGGCCGTGTTGCTGCTTTTGGGCTTGATCGCGGCGGATGGCGTGCAGCGCCTGCGGGCGGGCAGCGCACAACGCTTTGTCGTCGCCGCAGCGGTGCTGAGTCCGGTGGGCTTCATGCTGTCGGCAGGTTGGTGCGACGACCTGTCCATCATGAAAGAGTATGCCAACCGCTCGGATATCTTTGTCGGCGTGGTCGTCCGGCACATTCAGATCGTGATGATGGCGGTGGCCTTCACCCTGTGCATTGGCCTGCCATTGGGCTGGCTGGCCGGTCAAAAAAACAGGATCGCCGGCGCGCTGTTTCCGCTGCTGAACATCATTCAAACCATCCCTTCGATTGCCTTGTTTGGCCTGTTGATGGCACCCCTGGCCCTGCTGGCCGCGGCCTGGCCCGCGCTCGCCAGGGCAGGCATCAGTGGCGTAGGCCTGGCTCCGGCCGTGATTGCGCTGACCCTGTATGGTTTGCTGCCGGTGGTCAGGGCCACCGTGGCCGGCCTGGAGGCGGTTCCATCCGGTGTGATTGACGCAGCCACCGGCATGGGCATGACGCGCTTTCAGATTTTCGGGCGTATCGAGTTCCCCCTGGCCCTGCCGGTTGTTTTGGGGGGTGTGCGCACCGCCATCATTCAGGCCGTGGGGCTGGCTGCCGTCACCGCGCTCATTGGGGCCGGTGGGCTGGGTGCCATCATGTTTGAAGGGCTCTTTAGCAGCGCACAGGACTTGGTGTTGCTGGGCGTCGTGCCGATCATCGCTCTGGGGGTGTTGGCCGATGTGGCGTTCAAGGTGTTGATCAGCCTTACCAGCGTCACCGGATCAGGAAGTGGCATGCAGTCATGATCGAGTTTCAGAATATCAGCAAATCGTATGGCCTTGTCACCGCGATAGACGGGGTGAACCTCAAGATTGACCGCGGGGAGTTTGTGGTCCTGATCGGTGCTTCGGGCTCGGGCAAATCCACCATGCTGAAGATGATTAACCGCATGGAAAGCCACGATGCGGGAAGAATCCTTTTCGATGGCGAAGAAATCTACAGCTTCAAGGTGCGCGACCTGCGCCTGCGCATGGGCTACGCCATTCAGTCTGTGGGTTTGTTTCCGCACTGGACGGTGGAGCGCAACATTGCCACCGTGCCCCAGATGCTCGGCTCGACGGCCCAAAAAATCCGGGATCGCGTCACCACGCTGCTGCAGCTTTTCGAGCTTGACCCAGAGACCTATAGAACCCGTTACCCCCACCAGCTGTCGGGCGGCCAGCAGCAGCGCGTGGGCGTTGCCCGTGCCTTGGCGGCAGACCCGGATGTTTTATTGATGGACGAGCCGTTTGGGGCCCTGGACCCGGTGATTCGGGCGTCATTGCAGCTGGAGATGAAGCGCGTTCACCAGGCCTCCGGCAAAACCATCGTGATGGTCACCCACGACATTGACGAGGCCTTGCGCCTGGCCACCAAAATCGTGCTGCTCGACCAGGGCCGGATTGTGCAGGTGGCGACGCCGCTGGCGCTTTTGGCCAGGCCCGCCAACGCCTTGGTGGTCGACTTTGTGGGCCGCAGTGACATCGGCATCAAGCTGTTGTCGCTTCAGTCTGCCCAGAGCCTGGCGCGGCACGAACCCCAACATCGGGGCCCCAGCCTGCCCGCTGCCACCACGCTGCGTGAGGCAGTGTCTTATCTGGCCATGCGCCAGCTCGCGGTGGTGAATCTGACGGATGCCGCTGGCGCCCACGCCGGCGTGCTGCATGCCGCTGATATTTTTCACAAGGCCGGGCCTTCCGATGTTTAGCGCGGGTGGGTTACGGCGTCTGGCCGGGCTGGCCGGGGATAAGCTGCTATGGGCCTTGCTGGCGCTGGCGGCGCTGGTGCTCTGGCTGCCGCATTCGCAGCCCCTGTTTGCCAGCCTTTTCCCAGAGCTGGACCGCCCGGTTTACCGCCAGGAGCCGTTTGCGCAGCTGCTGTGGCAACACTGCAAGCTGGTGGGCGTGTCCAGCGCGATGTCTGTTCTGCTTGGAAGCGCTATCGCTGTCTGGATCACACGCCCGATCGGGCGGCAGTTCCGGCCCGTTGTGGAGACTGTGGTGTCCATGGGGCAGACCTTTCCACCCGTGGCTGTGCTTGCGGTGGCGGTGCCTGTGGTGGGCTTTGGCGAACTGCCCGCACTCATTGCCCTGACCTTGTACGGCCTGCTTCCTGTGGTGCATGGCACCGTGTCGGGCCTTCAATCGGTTCCGGAATCGGTCCGCCAATCGGCCAACGGCATGGGCATGTCGCCCTGGCAGTGTTTGCGGCAGGTCGAAACCCCCTTGGCGCTGCCGGTCTGGATTTCTGGCGTGCGCACATCGGTCATCATCAACATAGGCACTGCGGCCATCGCCTCCACCGTGGGCGCAAAAACCCTGGGCTCACCGATTATTGTCGGACTCAGCGGCTTCAATACCGCTTATGTTCTACAGGGAGCGGTGCTGGTGGGGATGCTGGCCGTGGTGACCGACCTGGCTTTTGAACGCTTGTCTCGGCTTGCCTCGTGGAAACGCTGAACATTTGCTATCAGCTAGGCCGCTGGCCAGTCCAGCTTGCCCGCCACGTCAACGTGCGTGAGATAAACCCGCAAATCAAATTCGTACTGGTGGTACTGCGGCTCCATATAGGTGCAGAGCTGATAGAAGGCTTTGTCGTGCGCCTTTTCCTTGATGTGGGCCAGCTCGTGCACCGCAATCATCTTCAGGAACTCCGCAGGCACTTCCTTGAATAGCGTGGCCACGCGTATTTCACGTTTGGCCTTGAGCTTGCTGCCCTGAACCCTTGAGATGGCCGTGTGCGTCCCCAGCGCGTGGGCAATCACGTGCAGCTTGCTGTCAAAAGCCACTTTGCTGAGCGGCTCGGCATTGCGTAAAAACGTGTTTTTGAGGTCCATCACGTAGTCGTACAAGGCCTTGTCGGTGCGTACGTCGTGCGCCCGTGGGTACTTCGTGAGCAGCATGTCGCCCAGACGGTCTTGTGCCAAGAGTTGCTGTACCTGGGCTTTGAGGCTGTCAGGGTAGCCCGAGAGGTATTTCATCGGATGGCCGACAGGATTCATTTGCTATTGATTTGATGGCCAACGACGTTTGCCGACAGGAAGCCGGATGCCTGACAGCCCGGAAAGCGCAGGTGTTTCCCGGATGCGGGGGAAGCCTCCTGATTTTAGTCGTGTGGCTGCCAAGACGCGTGTGGCGGGCGCTGACACCATTTTTTGCTAACCTTGGCCCATGAACAACGTCACAACCATTGCACCCTGTCGCGTCAACCTGGCTTTGCAGGGCGGTGGCTCGCACGGCGCCTTCACATGGGGCGTGCTCGACGCGCTGCTCGAAGACGGGCGCATCGATATCGAGGGAATGAGCGGCACCAGCGCAGGGGCCATGAATGCGGTGGCGCTGGCGCATGGTTTTGCCGGTGCCGAGGGAAAATCCAGAGTGCAGCAGCATGACGCAGCACGCGAAGCGCTGGCCAGCTTCTGGAACGGCATCGTCAACATGGGCGCGCTGTCGTCATCGATGTCCAAAATGCAGCGCGCTCCGTTTGACATCCTGTTCGGCCACATGACGATGGGGACGTCTGCGGGACCGTCCAGGTTATGGACCGATGCCATGACCCGCTACTGGGCCAATACGCTGTCGCCTTACCAGAGCAACCCCTTTGACATCAACCCCCTCAGGAAATTCCTGGAAGGCCAGGTCGATTTCGAACGGCTGGCGGCTGCCCGTGACCCCGGTACGCCCAAGGTATTTGTGGTGGCCACGCGCGTCAGCAGCGGCAAGGCCGAGGTGTTTTCAGGCAAACGCCTGACGGCCAGTGCCGTGATGGCATCGGCCTGCCTGCCGATGGTGTTCCAGGCGGTGGAGATTGAAGGCAGTCATTTCTGGGACGGTGGTTATTCGGGTAATCCTGCGATCCATCCACTGATTTACCACTGCAACAGCCGCGATATCGTGCTGGTGCAGATCAATCCCATCAAGCGCGAGTCGCTGCCGACCAACGCGAACGAGATCATGGACCGCATCAATGAAATCACCTTCAATGCCGGGTTGATTGCCGAGATGCGTGCCATTGATTTCGTCAAGCGCCTGCTGGCCGAAGGCAAGCTCGATCCGGGGCATTACAAGAATGTGCTGATGCACCGGGTGGACGGTGGCGAGGCGCTTGAGCGGTTCACGGCCTCGACCAAGTCATCGACCGAGGCCAGCCTGATTCACGGTCTGCGTGACCTGGGCGTCCGGTGCGGCAAGGAGTGGCTGGACAAGCACTACCCGGCGCTGGGCGTGAAGGACAGTGTGAACATTGCGCGGGATTATCTTGATGATTTGCGCATGCCGGTGACGAATGCGAATGGGCAGCCGGCGCACCCGGAACGCCCGCAAGCCGTAGAGGCCAGCGAGCGCGGCAAGCCGGCAACCTTGCCTCCAGTATCAACGGGTGCCGTCAAGGTATCGGCACCAGTACAGGCCCCCGCGCCTGCACCCGCAGCACGCAAGACCGTGCGCCACAAAATCCGCTCTGTTCTGGACAACTACCTGCACAAGCTCAAAAAGCGCAAGGGCTGAACCGGGTCCGGCCTGTCCGGCGTGTTGCCTGCGCAGGCGCGCCCCTGCGGCGCGCTTACGCTTCGCGGCGTAGCGCGGGGAACAAGATCACATCGCGAATGCTGGGGCTGTCGGTCAGTAGCATCATCAGCCGGTCTATGCCCACGCCGCAGCCGCCGGTCGGCGGCATGCCGTATTCGAGGGCGCGGATGAAGTCATGGTCGTAGAACATGGCTTCGTCGTCGCCGTCGTCCTTGGCAGCCACCTGCGCGTTGAAGCGGGCCGCCTGCTCCTCGGCATCGTTCAGCTCGGAAAAACCATTGCCGAATTCGCGGCCGGTGATGTAGAGCTCAAAGCGTTCCGTGACCTCGGGGCGCGCATCGTTGGCGCGCGCCAGCGGCGAGATTTCGGTCGGGTGCTCCATGATGAAGGTTGGCTGCCAGAGTTTTTCCTCGACCGTTTCCTCAAAATACAGGACCTGCAGGCTGGCCAGCGAGCGTGTGGACAAGCGGTCCTTGGCTTCGGTTGCACCGAGTTTCTTCAGGGCGTTGGTCAGCCACACCATGTCGTCAACGTGCTCGCCGGCTTCGGTGTGCTTCAGAATGGCTTCGCGAATGGTGAGACGCTCAAAGGGCTGGCTCAGGTCAACCGCCTTGCCGCCATAGCTCAATTGCAGGGAGCCCGTCACCTTCTGGGCCGCGTCCCGAATCAGGGCTTCGGTGAAGGTCATCAGGTCCGAATAATTCCACCAGGCCGCGTAGAACTCCATCATGGTGAACTCGGGGTTGTGCCGCACGCTGATGCCTTCGTTGCGGTAGCTGCGGTTGATCTCGAACACACGTTCAAAGCCGCCAACGATCAGGCGTTTCAGGTAAAGCTCGGGCGCGATACGCAGGAACATTTCCTGGTCCAGCGCGTTGTGATGCGTCTTGAACGGCCTGGCATTGGCGCCACCCGGAATCGGATGCAGCATGGGAGTTTCCACCTCGAGGAAATCATGGGCCACCATGAATTCGCGAAGGCCACTCACCGCCTTGCTGCGCGCCATGAAGCGCTTGCGGGCGGACTCGTCCATGATCAGGTCCACATAGCGCTGGCGGTATTTGACTTCCTGGTCGGCCATGCCGTGGAATTTGTCGGGCAGGGGGCGCAGGCTTTTGGTGACCAGCCGGATACTGGTGGCATGAATCGACAGCTCGCCGGTCTTGGTCTTGAACAGCGTACCGGTGGCCGCGACGATGTCGCCCAGGTCCCAATGCTTGAAGGCGTTGTGAACTTCTTCGCCCACGCCCTCGTTGTTGATGTACACCTGGATGCGCCCACCCGACGGACCAAACGAAGCGTCCTGCAGGGTGGCAAAGCTGGCTTTTCCCATCACCCGCTTGAGCATCATGCGGCCGGCGACGCTCACCTTCACGGCCAAAGGTCCCAGCTCTTCCTTGGTCTTGCTGTCGTACTGCGCAAACAGTGCCTCGGCCCGGTGCTCGGGTCGGACGTCATTCGGAAAAGCGACGCCGGCGCTGCGCAGGGCCTTGAGCTTTTCGCGCCGCTCGACCATCAGCTGGTTGTCGTCTGGCGGGGTGGGAATCGCATTGTCGGCTGCGGGCAAAGCGGGGTGGATGGACATAGGGGTGGGTGTTCCGGAAAAAGGTCGAAAGTGCAGGGCGCTGCGCCATTTCAAAATGGCCGAAAGGCGCCGAACCCATGATTTTAGGTTTTTAAGCGGCTGTTTTCCGGGTTGGGAGTCTGGAACCGGCGGAATTTCCCGGTTTGGACGCCAATACCCCAATACGGCGCAGAAGGCGGAGCGCCGGAGGAGGCGTCAGAGGGCGATGCCGGTTCGACCCAGGATGTCACCCACCAGTTCCAGCCTGAGCAGCGGGTTGTCCAGCTCCATCAGGCGCTGCTTGAGTTCCAGCGGGATTGGCAGCAATTCGCACCAGCGATTGGCCACCCAGCCGCAGTCCTGGAGCCTGTAGGGCGCCAGCACGGGCATTTGTCCGGCGGGCACGCCGCGCGACTGCAGGGTCTGGATCAGCTTGCCAAGCGCGTCGGCCGTGTCCTGCAGGTCCTCCGGAATCTTCACGGCAATATCGTCGTCCTGGCGCGTGACATTGGCGATCCACAAGCCATGTTTCATTTTTTCGCTGCTGGAAATTGTAAAACGCTGGGTCCCGATGCACCGGATGACCATCAAGCCGGCTTGCGGGGCTGCAAATTCGGTGATCGTGGCCAGGGTGCCCACGGTGCTGAACGCCTCATGGGCAAAGCCGTCCCCGCTGGGTTCCGCATGGCCAGGCCGGCGTACCTCCGAGCCCTCGGTCAGCGAGACTACGCCAAAAGGCGCGCCCGCCTTGTGGCACTTGCCGATCATGTCGAGGTAGCGGACTTCAAAAATCCGCAGGGGCAGCAGGCCGCCGGGATAGAGGACCGTGCCCAGTGGAAATAGCGGCAGGGAGGTCAGGGTCAGGGCTTCGGACATGGCGTCATGCGTCAAGTTACAGCTAGGCACATCATCCCACGCCCTTCGTGCCCCGCACTTTGCTGCTGCTGGATGTGCCTGACCGGATGCGGGCTATTGCGTGGTGCTTGTGCGTGCGTGTGCAGGCTTGCCACAGGAGGCGTGGAGCGGGCTGCGGGGCGAATCCCCGGGTTCAGCTGACAGCGTCGGCCGGCTGCCGGAGCAGCATGGCCAGCGAGCTCGCCACCGTCTTGCGCAATTCGCGCCGGTCGCAAATAAAGTCGACGGCCCCTTTGGTCTGCAGGAACTCGGCGCGTTGAAAGCCCTCTGGCAGGGTCACACGCACGGTGGACTCGATGACACGCGGGCCGGCAAAACCGATCAGCGCCTTCGGCTCGGCAATCACGATGTCGCCGACAAAGGCAAAGCCGGCGCTCACGCCGCCCATTGTCGGGTCGGTCAGCACGCTCACGTAAGGCAGGCCTTTTTTGGCCAGGCGGGTCAGTGCCGCATTGGTCTTGGCCATCTGCATCAGGCTCAACAGGCCCTCCTGCATGCGCGCGCCACCAGTGGCGGTGAAGCAGATGAAGGGCACTTTCTGCTCGATGGCTGCGTGCACGCCGCGCACAAAGCGCTCACCGACCACGCTGCCCATGCTGCCGCCCATGAAGTCGAATTCAAAGCAGGCCACCACGACACCAATGCTGTGCACGGCGCCGCCCATCACGATGAGCGCATCGGTTTCGCCGGTGTTTTCCAGCGCCTCTTTCAGGCGCTCGGGGTATTTTCGGCTGTCCTTGAACTTGAGCGCATCGACTGGCAGCACTTCCTGGCCCAGCTCATAGCGGCCTTCGGCGTCGAGAAAGGCATCCAGCCGGGCGCGCGCGCCAATGCGGTGGTGGTGGCTGCATTGCGGGCAGACGTTCTGGTTCTTTTCCAGATCGGTCTTGTACAGCACGGCCTCGCAGCTGGGACATTTGATCCACAGGCCTTCGGGCACGCTGCGGCGCTCGGTCGGGTCGGTTGGGCTGATCTTCGGAGGGAGTAGTTTTTCTAACCAAGACATGTCGTCAGTCCTTGTTGAGATGCTTCTGCGTCAAGCGCGTTCGCCGTCGCAGCGGCTGTCGCCGCGCGAAAAGCGCAATTATGCGCCGGCTTTGGATGGCTGAAAATCAGTCCAGAGCCGCACGGATTTCTTTCAGAAAGTCGCGGGCCACGGTCGCAACCTTGTCTCGCGGCTGGTTTTCGATCAACTGGATGATCTTGCTGCCGATCACGACCGCATCCGCCACCTTGCCGATGGCTTTGGCGGTCGCTGCGTCGCGAATGCCAAAACCCACGCCGACAGGCACCTTCACGTGCTGGCGGATGCGCGGCAGCATGGCCTCCACGGCATCGACATCCAGCGTACCGGCCCCGGTCACGCCCTTGAGCGAAACATAGTACACATAACCGCTGGCGACTTCGGCAACCTGCGCCATGCGCGCGGAGGTAGAAGTGGGCGCCAGCAAAAATATCAGGTCCATGTTGTGGGCGCGCAGGCGAGCGGCAAATTCCACGCACTCCTCGGGCGGGTAGTCGACGATCAGCACACCATCCACACCCGCTTGTGCGGCGTCGCGGATAAAGGCGCTTTCCGTTGCGCTGCCGCCGTGCTTGATGTCGTAGCGCTCCACCGGGTTGGCATAGCCCATCAGGACCACCGGCGTGGTGCCGTCCTTTTGACGGAAGACACGCACCATCTCCAGCACCTGGGCCAGGCCGATGCCGAGGGCCAGGGCTTTTTCTCCGGCTTTCTGGATCACCGGGCCGTCGGCGCTCGGGTCCGAGAAAGGCACGCCCAGCTCAATCACATCGGCGCCGCCGGCCACCATGCTGTGCATCAGCTCAGGCGTGATATCGGCGAAGGGGAAGCCTGCGGTGACGTAGGGAATCAGGGCCTTGCGGCCCTGGCTTTTCAGCGCGGAAAAGGTAGAAGCAATGCGGCTCATTTCCTGGCCCCCACGCTTGTCGCTTCGCGTACTGCGCTGCCCCCCGAGGGGGCTAATTTTCCTAGGGGCGGCCCGTCGGAAAATTCCTTTGGTTGTTCGCCGCCCTTGACGGCCAGGCCGCGCATCGACGGCCGGTCATAAAAGTCTGCGCCCGAGAGGTCGGCCACCGTGCCGATGTCCTTGTCGCCCCGGCCCGACAGGTTGACCAGGATGCTCTGGTCGCTGCGCATGGTTTTGGCAAGTTTCATCGCGTAGGCCACGGCGTGGCTGGACTCCAGCGCGGCAATGATGCCCTCGGTACGGCACAGGTAATGGAAGGCTTCCAGCGCTTCGGTGTCCGTGATGCCCACATATTCGGCGCGGCCAATGTCCTTCAGGAAGGCATGCTCGGGCCCCACGCCGGGGTAGTCGAGTCCGGCGCTGATGCTGTGCGTCTCGGTCACCTGGCCATCGTCGTTTTGCAGGACATAGGTACGGTTGCCGTGCAGCACGCCGGGCAGGCCGCGCTGCAGCGATGCGGAGTGCTTGCCGCTCTCCAGGCCCTCGCCGGCCGCTTCCACGCCGATCAGGCGGGTTTCTTCATGCGCAATATAGGGGTAGAAAATGCCCATGGCATTGCTGCCCCCACCGACGCAGGCAATCACCGCATCGGGCTGGCGGTTACCGATGAATTCCGGCATTTGCGCCAGGCATTCGGTACCGATCACGCTCTGGAAGTCGCGGACCATCATGGGGTAGGGGTGCGGCCCCGCCACGGTGCCGATGATGTAGAAGGTGTTGTCCACATTGGCGACCCAGTCGCGCATGGCCTCGTTGAGTGCATCTTTCAGCGTCTTGCTGCCGCTTTCAACCGGAACCACCGTGGCGCCCAGCAGCTTCATGCGGTAGACATTGGGGCTCTGGCGCTTGACGTCTTCGCTGCCCATGTAGACCACGCATTCCAGGCCATAACGCGCGCAGATGGTGGCGGTTGCCACGCCGTGCTGGCCGGCGCCGGTTTCAGCAATGATGCGCGTCTTGCCCATGCGGCGGGCCAGCATGGCCTGGCCGATGGTGTTGTTGATCTTGTGCGCGCCGGTATGGTTCAGGTCTTCGCGCTTCAGGTAGATCTGCGCACCGCCCTGTTCGCGGCTCATGCGGGCCGCATGGTAAATGGGAGAGGGACGGCCCACGAAGTGGGCCAGCTCTGAATGGAATTCGGCCAGGAATTCCGGGTCGTTCTGGTACTTCGCGTAGGCGTCTTTCAGCTCATTGATCGCGTGGGTCAGTGTCTCGGAAACGAAACTGCCGCCGTAAATGCCGAAATGGCCGGTCGGGTCAGGTTGGTGGTAGTCGAACATGATGGGTTTGGGTCTTCGCAAGTTGCTCGTCGGCAGCGCGTACGGCTGCGACAAATTGGTTGATTTTGTCGGCGCTCTTGATTCCTTTCGAAACCTCGACGCCTGAGCTCACATCAACGGCCAGCGTTTTACAGCGCGGCCTGACTTGCAAAATGCCATCGGTCACATTTGCAGGCGTCAATCCACCAGACAAAACGAGGTGAGCGCTGACGCTTGGAGGAAGAAGTGACCAATTGAATGTTTTCCCGCCGCCGCCATAGCCTTCGACATGAGCGTCGAGCAAGATGGCCTGGGCTGCTTTAAAGTCTTCCGCGTATTTTACGAGATCGAAGCGCCCCTCGCTTCCGCCGGGGTCTGCGGCGGTATGTCCACCCAGGGGGATACGGGCCGCGCGCATGAAAGGCCGGCCCGCCTGCAGGCAGATTTCAGGCGTTTCATCACCATGAAATTGCAGCAAAGCCGAGGGAATATGGGCGCAGGCAGCCCTGATTTTTGCAAGGGGAGCGTTGACGAAGAGCAGCACCGGCGTGACAAAGGGCGGCAAGCGCCTGGCCAGTTCTGCGGCCCGCTCTGCCGTCACATAACGCGGGCTGGGCTCGTACATGACAAAACCGACCGCATCCGCGCCGGCGGCCACAGCCGCATCCACATCTTCTTCCCGCGTCAGGCCGCAGATCTTGATGCGGGTACGGGTGGGAGGCGGGGTATTTTGCGTTTTCATGCCGAGGCCTCCATGGCGCGAAGCGACACCCGCTGCTTATGACAGTGGCGCTGCACAGTCCAGGAACACCGCGGAACCGGCTTTGCCGGGCCGCTGGTGTTACCCCCTTGAGGGGGGAGGCGACCCACACGGAGTGGGGGAGCAACGGGGGGGAGCGTCATGGCAACCAATCATAAGCCGCCGTGCGATTTGGCAGGCCATAGTGGTCTTCATAGACTGGCCCCAGGAAATAGAGGCCGTTGGGTGAAAAGGTGGGGGCGGCGGCATCCCGGCTGCGTGCGGCCATCACGTCCAGCAGCCAGCCAGGCTCATGGCTGCCTTGACCTATGGCGACCAGGCAGCCCATGATGTTGCGGATCATGTGGTGCAAAAAGGCGTTGGCTTCGAACTCGAAGTGCCAGTACTTTGAACCGGTACCGGCACGCTCCGAAATTTCGATCCGGTTGATGGTTTTGACGGGCGATTTGGCCTGGCATTGCGCCGCCCGAAAGGAGCTGAAGTCATGTTCGCCAACCAGGTGCGTGATGGCCTGCCGCATCGCTGCACCGTCCAGCGGCCGGTAGACCCAGCCGACACGTCCGGCCTCCACGCTGGGTCGCACGGGTGATTCCAGCACCACGTAGGCGTAGCGGCGTGCAATGGCACTGCCCCGGCAATGAAACGTATCGGGAACTTCGCGCGCCCACTGCACCGCGATGTCGGAAGGCAAAAAGGCGTTGGTGCCGCGTACCCATGACCCCATGTCACGGTGCAGGACGGTGTCAAAGTGCACGACCTGCATCAGCCCGTGAACGCCGGCATCGGTGCGGCCGGCGCACAGGGTGCGCACGGGCTGAGCGGCAAACCTGGCCAATGCCGATTCCAGTTTGTCCTGTACCGTATTGCCTGAAAGCTGGCTTTGCCAGCCTTCATAAGCGCTGCCGCTGTAGCTGATACCGAGCGCAATCCTCACGGGGAAACCTTCACGGCCAGTGAACGCGCGGCGTTCAGGCCGGCTTGCAATACCACCCCGGAATCACGCGAGGGCGTTGAGGAACGCCTGCGCTTTGACCTTCAGCGGCCCTTTGGCTTCTGCCAGCACTTCTTCGGCCAGAGACCTTGCGCCGTCCGGGTCGCCCAGGGAACGGAATTCTTCAGCCAGCTGGAATTTGGTTTCCAGCGGGTCGCTGGACGTGGCTGCTTGGGCATGCACCGGGCTTTCAGTTGCAGGGCCGTCGTCCAGGTCCAGCGACAGTGAGCCGAGGTCAAACTCCAGCATGCCACTGTCGGAGGACGCCGGCGCAGGTGCGGTGGCGGCCCTGGTGGCCAGGACCGGCTTCGATGAGGCAGTGGGCTCGGGTGTGAAGTTCAGCCCTGCGGAGGGGAAATCCATTTCGATGGCCGGTGCTGCAGCAGGCTTTGATGCCGGTGCAGGGGTCGCTATCTCGGGCAGCGAGACGGTCGCGCTGCCGAAATCCATGTCCAGGTCAGCCAGGGCCGGTGCCGGTGCGGGTTTCGCGGCGACAGGCGGCTCAGGCGGCCGAGGGGGCGCTGATCGCACGGGCGGGGTGGGCGGGGCGACGGGGATGGTCGCCGCGTCTTCCGCATCGCCCAGCGAGAAATCCAGATCGAGGTCGACATCCACCACTGGCGCCACGGGGGCGGCATGCGCTGGCGGGGCATTTCTGGCGACTGTGGCGGAGGCCGCACTGAAAGCGGCTGCGCCGCCGCCCTTGCCCGCGGCCACGGGTTGTCCACCGGGCTGGTACATCGGGTTGGCCGGGTCGAGTTCACGGCCCATTTCGCTGATATACGCCCAGTCCGGGCCACTGCCCTGCGTCAGGTTAAAGGCCTCGACCGCCACCGCCTCGAAGGCCTTGGTGTCGCGACGCTTGGCATAAATTTCCATCAGTTTGGCATGGATGGCCACGCGGGTCGGGCTGGTGCGCATGGCTTCCTTGAGGATTTCCTCAGCCTGCAAGTCGCGCCCATAGGCCAGGTAGACATCGGCCTCGGCCACCGGGTCCACATCGCCGGCGGCATCGAGCTGGCTGGGCGAGTAAACGAGGGACGAGCCTGTGGCGTTTCCCTCGTTGGTATCGATGCGCTGGCCACCGCTGGCGCCGAAAAAGGAGTCGGGCTGCAGGCGGCTCTCGAGGAAGGAACTGTCCACCTGCGCCGGGTTGCTGCGCTGGCGGTAGCGGTAAAAACCGAAACCGGCCAGCAGGGCCAGCAAGCCACCGGCCAGCGGCAGGGTCAGCGGGTTCTCCAGCAAACCGTCCATCAGACTGGGTTCCGGGGGTGGAGGAGCGACCACCACGGGTTTCTTGGGGGGGACAGCTGCGGCGACCGGGGGCGATGCATCGGCTGCAGAGGCCGGGGCGATAGGCGCCGCCGCGGCTGCACTGGCAGCGGGGATGGCCGGGACCGCGATGGCTGCAGAGGCTGGAGCCGCTGGTGTTGATACGGGGCTGCCGGCGGTGCCAGGCTGGGCTGAATTGGCCGCTGCAGCCGCAGGGGGCACAGGTGCAGGTGCCGGTGCCGCAAGGCCCGACGGTGCGGGTAAGGCGACGCCGGGCGCCTTGGCGGCGCTGGCGGTTGCCACCGGAGCGGGGGCAACACCCAGCTTGTTGAGATCGCTGATGTTTTTTGACAGCTCCGCCACGCGGGCAGAGGCATCCTGGGCTTGCCTGTCTTTGGCAATCTTGTCTTCGGTTGCTGCTTTGCCCTGAACCGCACCTTTGGACAGCGTCAACTTGTCGGGGGTGGTGTTTGCCGGGGTGCGATCCTCGACCTTGGCCTGCACTTTTCCGCCAGCCTGCCGGTCCGCGCTGGCCACCTGAGCGGCTGGCACGCTTTCGGCGAGCTTGCGCCGGAAGTTATTGAAATCCCTGCTTTGGGCCACGATGGTTTGCGTGGCTTCGCGGGGAGGGATGGCGCTGGCAGCTTCGTCGCTGGGCATTTCCAGCACGGCGCCGGATTTGAGCCGGTTGACGTTGCCGCCAATAAATGCGTTTGGATTGCTCCTGAGCAAGGCCACCAGCATCTGGTCCAGCGACACGCTGGCCGGCTTGTTCTCCGCTGCGATTCGCCCTGCGGTGTCTCCGGTCTTGACCGTGAGCTGTTTGTCGCTCGCGGGGGCCTTGTCAGCCGGCGCGGCTTTGGCCACGGGTGGGGCTGGCGGTGTGGAAGGTGCAGGCGTCGCCGTCCTGGCTGGCGCTGCGGCGGTGGGCGGGACTGGCCGTGACAATTGGGGCGCGGTTGGCGCTACAGCCGGGCCTGCGGACCGCAGGTTGGGCGGGTCAAACAGCATGGTGTAGTCGCGGGTGATCCGCCCGGATGCCCAGCTGGCTTCCAGAATCAGGTCGACAAAGGGCTCGTTCACGGGTCGGCTGCTGGTCAGGCGCAAATAAGCCCGGCCATCGGTGCGGCGTTGCAGGTTAATCTGCAGGCCCGACAGCGCGGCGGTGTACTCAAGCCCCGCTGCCTTGAAGGTGTCGGCAGATGCGACGCCGGCCTTTAGGCTGGAGGCCTCGTCTGCAGTGATGTCTGCAATGTCGATTTCTGCGCGAAGGGGTTCCCCCAGCGCCGATTGAACCGTTATTCGGCCCAACGCCAGGGCATGTGCTTCCAGACTTGCCAGGCTACCCAGCAATGCAATAGCGCTCGCCAGAGCACCAATACGCCAACGACCACGATGATTCATGGGTTTTTGATCCTCGATTGCTGGGTTTGCATGTAACTTTATTCTGCTTAGGCGCACAAAAACCTCAATGCGAATTTTCGAAAAACAACCATAACATCAAGGCATTAGGCTGACAAGCTAAGACACCACTTAAGTTTTGACACGGCGAGTTAGCATCAACTTACAAGTTTCAGATGTTGTCTGACGACAACGACCTGTGACAAGTGGTTACGGACGGACGGGGTGCCTCCAGGCCGCCCGTCCGTGCCTGCGTTCAAGCCTGCAGCAGGATGCGCAGCATGCGGCGCAACGGCTCGGCAGCCC